>NZ_JBEXNE010000012.1:0-233656 GCF_040610915.1 Streptomyces sp. NPDC003300
GCCCCCCCCCCCCCCCCCCCCCGGGGGGGGCGCCCCCCCCCCCCCCCCGGGCCCCCCGGGCGCGGGGGGGGGGGGGCCGGGGGGGGGGGGGGGCGGGGGCCCCCCCCCCCCCCCCCACTCGGTTGTTCTCTCACGGGCGGTGGTGCGGGAACGGGTGTGCCCGTCAGTGCTCGCGCGCTGTCAGCGAACGCGCCGTCAGCGTCGGGCGAGCAGGCGCACGCCGTCGCCGGTCGGCTTGTACGGCAGACCGTAGTGCTGGAAGATCGCCTCCTCGTCCTCGACGGGCAGGACGTCGTCCGTGCCGATCGAGGGGGCCGACTTCACCAATGCCTTGTCGTACGGGACCTTCACCCATCCGGGGCCCACGATCACGTCCGTGACGGGCGTGAAGGTGAGCCGGTGCCTGGTGGGCAGGCCGATCTGGACCGTGACCATCAGCGGCTCGTCCGTGCCGGTGTCCACATACACCGCTTCGAGGGAGCCGATCTTGTGTCCCTCTGCGTCGACCACGTCGTGGTCGCGCCATTCGCGGAGATCAGCGGGCTTGATCATGACGAGTCCTCCTGGTGACGTGCTGTACCCGTTCACTTTCCTTGTGCCCCGGTCCACGCGCCACACGCACGTGGCAGTCGGGTCAATCCGTGCTCACCTCCGAGCGGTCGCCGCCCCACAACGTGTGGAAAGAGCCCTCGCGGTCGGTGCGCCGGTAGGTGTGCGCGCCGAAGAAGTCGCGCTGACCCTGCGTGAGCGCCGCGGGCAGCCGCTCGGCGCGCAGCGCGTCGTAGTACGCCAGCGCCGCGGAGAAACCGGGCGTGGGCACGCCGTGGCCCACCGCGGTCGCCACGACCGACCGCCAGTCGTCCTGCGCCGCGCCGATCTCCTCGGCGAACTGCTTGTCGGACAGCAGGCTCGGCAGGTCGGGGCGGCTGTCGTACGCCTCCTTGATCCGGTCGAGGAAGGCGGCCCTGATGATGCAGCCGCCGCGCCAGATCGACGCGACCGCGCCCAGGTCGATGTCCCAGTCGTAGGTCTGGCTGCCCGCCTGGATCTGGTGGAATCCCTGCGTGTACGACACGATCTTGGACGCGTACAGCGCCTGCTCCACGCGGTCGGCGAAGGCGGCGGCCTCGGCCTCGCCGAGTACCGCACCCGAGGGGCCCGGCAGGTCGCGGGAGGCGGCCCGCAGCTCGCCGTGGCCCGACAGGGAGCGGGCGAAGACCGCCTCGGCGATGCCGGAGACGGGGACGCCCAGGTCGAGGGCGATCTGTACGGTCCAGCGGCCGGTGCCCTTCTGCTCCGCCTGGTCGGCGACGACGTCCACGAAGGGCTTGCCGGTGGCCGCGTCGGTGTGCGCGAGCACCTGCGCGGTGATCTCGATCAGGTACGAGTCCAGGCGCCCGGTGTTCCAGGTCTTGAAGGTCTCGGCGATCTGCTCGGGCGAGTAACCGGCGACCTCGCGCAGCAGGTGGTACGCCTCGGCGATGAGCTGCATGTCGGCGTACTCGATGCCGTTGTGCACCATCTTCACGAAGTGGCCGGCGCCGTCGGGACCGATGTGCGTCGTGCAGGGCGTGCCGTCCTCGGCCTTGGCGGCGATCCGCTCCAGCAGCGGGCCGAGCGACTCGTAGGACTCGGCGGACCCGCCGGGCATGATCGACGGGCCGTTGAGCGCACCCTCCTCGCCGCCGGAGATGCCGGTGCCGACGAAGTGGATGCCCTGCTCGCGCAGTTCCTTCTCGCGGCGGCGGGTGTCGGCGAAGTGCGCGTTGCCGCCGTCGATGATCACGTCGCCCGACTCCAGCAGCGGCGCGAATTCCTGGATCACCGCGTCGGTGGCCTCACCGGCCTTGACCATGATGACCAGCCGCCGCGGCCGTTCCAGGGCCGCGACGAACTCCTGCGCGGACTGCGCGGCGATGAAGGTGCCCTCGTCGCCGAACTGCTCCACCAGGGCGTTCGTCTTGGCGGTGGTGCGGTTGTGCAAGGCCACGGTGAAGCCGTGGCGGGCGAAGTTCCGGGCGAGATTGCTGCCCATCACTGCCAGCCCGGTGACGCCGATGTCCGCCGATCCGCTCATGCGATGTCTCCACACTTGTTGGTGTGCGTCTGCGTACGTCTTCCTGCCGTGCAACGGTGGCCGGGGCCGTGCGCTTCCCATGGCCCCACTGTCGAGCCTGCCTCTTCCGGCGGCCGGCAGCCACCCGCGCGGACCGCTCCGGCCGGGCCGGAGCGCTCCGGCTGCCCGATGATGGCAGAAGCGGGCCGTACGGAGAGGAGCCGTCGTGGCGGACGCCGACACCGACGCGAACAGCAACGCGAGGACGGGCACGGGCTCGGGCGACGACGAGGGAGCGGGCCAGGGCGCCGACCGGGGTACGGGCCAGGAGCGGGACCGGCTGGCGAAGTACCGCGGCATGCGGCGCTTCGACCGCACCGACGAGCCCGAGGGCGGTACGGCGGCCCCCGGCGACGACCCGTCCTTCGTCGTGCAGATCCATGACGCGACCCGGATGCACTTCGACTTCCGGCTGGAGGTCGACGGGGTGCTGAAGTCCTGGGCGGTCCCGAGGGGGCCGTCCACCGACCCGCGCGACAAACGGCTCGCGGTGCCCACCGAGGACCACCCGCTGGAGTACCGGGAGTACGAGGGCGTGATCCCCGGCGGCCAGTACGGCGCGGGGCCCGTCATCGTCTGGGACCACGGCACGTACCACCCGCTGACGGACGGCGGTCCCGAGGCGTTCGCGCGGGCCCTGGAGCGCGGCCACGCCTCCTTCGAACTGCGCGGTACGAAACTGCTCGGCGCGTACGCGCTGACCCGGATCCACCAGGCCGCCGACGGCGGTCAGGGGGACGCGGCGGACCCGGCGTGGCTGTTGGTCAAGAAGAAGGACGCGCACAGCACGCCGGGCCGCGGGACCACTCCGGATCCGCGCAGGGCCCGCTCGGTCCTCACCGGCCGCACCCTCGCGGCGGTCGAGCGCGAGGAGCCGCCGGAAGGGCCCGCCGGGTCGGGGAATGCCGGATCGGGACCCGACGGAACAGGACCCGACGGAACAGGACCCGACGGATCAGGACCCGCGTGAGGACGGCCGCCGCGCGGACTACGGCTGGGTGAGGCGTTCCATCAGGGCCAGCGCCTCGATGACCGTCTCGCGCTCCTGCGGCGTGTAGCGGTCCTGGAAGGCGCGGGCCAGCCACTCCTCGCGGGCCACGCGGTTGCCCTGGACCCGCTCGCGGCCCGCGGCGGTGAGCACGATCAACTGCCTGCGGCCGTCGCGGGGATCGGGGTGGCGCTCGATGAACCCGTGCTGTTCGAGCGCCCCGAGCGCGACGGCCATCGACTGCGGGCGGACCCCCTCCGCGGCGGCCAGCGCGCTGGCGGTGGACTCCTCGCCCTTGCCCAGCCTGCTGAGCACCGAGGTCTGGGAGGGGGTCAGGTCCTGTGTGTCGGCGATCTCCCGCAGCCTGCGCAGCAGACGGCTGACCGTCACCCGCAGGTCGTGGGCCGCTTGGACCGCGGTCCGCGAGATGTCCTCGGTGCTCTCTTCCATACCCCTACCGTAAAGAGACCGGTGGCCGGGCGCGGCACGGGAGTCCGTACCGCGGGCACGTCCCCGCTCTCAGGTCCGGACCGGGGGTGACCAGATGTAGGGCGTCGTGGTCGTCACGGCGTGGAAGCCGAGGCGCCGCAGGATCGGCGCGCTGTCGTCCGAGGCGTCGACCTGGAGGTAGCGGATGCCCCGGGCGGCGGCGACATTGGCGCGGGCGGCGACCAGCGCGCGGTAGATGCCCCGGCCACGCCACGCCTCCAGTGTCGAGCCGCCCCACAGCCCGGCGAAGTCGGTGCCGGTCCTGACCACCAGCCAGGCCGCCGAGACGACCTGGCCGTCGGCCTCCGCGACCAGGACGACGACCTCGGTGGGCGCGGCGGCGATCCGGCCGGCCAGGTCGTCGGCCAGCCACCCCCAGTCCTGGCCCCACACGGCCGACTCCATGGCGGCGATCCGCCGCAGGTCGGCGTCGGCGGTGACCTGGCGCAGGACGACGCCGTCCGGCAGTACGGGGTCGGCCGTCATCTCCTCGGCCCGCCCGATCACGACGGTCTCCCGCTCCTCGGGCACGAAGCCGGCCGCGAGCAGCCGCTCGGGCAGGTCGGCGGGCCGGTCGTGCGCGCGGGTCTTCCACTCCACGGCCTCGCCGCGCGCCGCGAAGAAGTCGCGCTGGCGGGAGATCAGCCGGTCCAGCTCCGCGCCCTCCACCCCGAGGTCGGGCGGTGTGCTCACGAAGCCGCGGTACTGCCCGCTGAGCCGCAGGACCGGTCCGTCCCACTCGCACCTGACCCCGGCGGGGAGGTTCGGCGGAGCGCCGCGCATCTGCTCGTCATAGGCCGCGAGCAGGCCGTCACTGTTCGTCATACGAGCCAACGCTACGAAGGCCCGCAAGTGGTTTTCGCGGACCCCGTGCGGCGCCCGCGATGAGTTCGCGGTCCGCGGCCGGTCTACCGGGGCATGACCACTACCGGATACGTACCGCCCCGGATCGTCGACCGCGCCGCTCGCCCGTATGCGGCCGTCCGGGCCCTTGTCACCATGGAATCGGTCGACACCATCGCCCACCGCATCCCCGAAGTCATCGGGCGGCTGTCCGCGCTCGGCGTGGAGCCCGCCGGGCCGCCCTTCCTCAAGTACAACGTCATCGACATGGCGAGGCAGCTCGAGGTCGAGGCGGGGGTGCCCGTCGCGGGGGCGGTGGTGCGCGACGGCGACCTGTTCTCCGGCGTGCTGCCCGCGGGCCGCTTCGTGACGTACACGCACCTCGGCAGCCCCGCCGGGCTCGTCGGCGCCACGGCGCTGCTGCTCGACTGGGCGTTGGCGGCGGGGCTGCGCTGGGACATGAGGCCGACGGCCGAGGGTGACCGGTGGGGCTGCCGGATGGAGAGCTACCGCACCGATCCGCGCTCGCAGCCCGACACCGCGAAGTGGGAGACGGACCTGGAGTTCCGGCTGGCCGACTGAGGCCGCGCTGGCCTATCGCGGCTCGCCCGGATAGGTGCCGAAGTACCAGTGGTTGCCCTCGATGTCGCGGGCCGCGAAGTCGCGGGAGCCGTAGTCCGTCTCGAACAGCTCGGCGGTGATCTCGGCGCCCGCGGCCTTGGCGCGCGCGTGCAGCGCGTCGGGGTCGGCGGTGACGACGTAGGCGCCGAAGGAGCCGGGGGGCCGCTTGGCCCAGGTGCCGTCCGGGTCCTCGCGGACCGAGCCGAGCATGATGCCGCCGCCCTCGGGCCAGGCCAGTTCGGCGTGCGCGACGGTGTCGCCCTCGCCGTAGACCGCGGTTTCCTCGAAGCCGAACGCGTCCACGAGGAAGCGGATCAGCCCGCGGGCGTCGCGGGCGCGCAGGGTGGGCCAGACCTGGGGCGGCGGTGCGGTCTTCGCTCGCGCGGAACCGCCGTCGCTCGCGCCCTGCGCCGGGTTGTCGCCAGTGCTCTCGGTCATGGGGATCGGACCTCCTCAGTGCTGCCGGTGTGCTGTCGCGTCCAGCCTCACTCGGACGGGTGATGCCCGGATTGGATGTTTCGGCGCTCCTCGGCGAGCCACAGTGTCGGCGGGCAGCCCGCCAAGGCCCGGAATTCGCGGTCCATGTGCGCCTGGTCGAAGTAGCCGCGCTCGACGGCGACCCTGGCCAGCCGCCCCTCGGCGGCGCCGTAGGAGGCCAGGCCGCGGCGGGTGCGGTCGAAGCGGATCACCCGTGCGGCGGCCTTCGGGCTCAGTCCCACCTCGGCCGCGAAGCGGTCCCGCAGCCGCCGGTCGCTCCAGCCGACCTCGGCCGCCAGCCGCGCCACGCCTATCGTGCCGCCGGTGGCCGCGAGCAGCCGCCACGCGTGCCGTACCTCCGGATGGAGCCGTACGCCCGCGCGCGGGTCGGCGCGTGCCCGGTCCAGTAGCCAGGCGTCGACGACGGCGAAGCGGCCCGCCCAGTCCGGGGCGGCCCGCAGCCGGTCCAGGACGTCGGCGACCGACGGTCCGAGCACGTCCTGCGCGGCGAGATCCGCTCCGGCCAGCGCGCCCGCGGGCAGCCCGAGCAGGACGCGGGCGCCCAGCGGGTCGAGGGCGATCTGCACGCCGGACTGGCGGCCGGGCACGCTGATCAGCGCGGGTGCGGTGTGCAGGCCGCCGACGAGCGCCGAGAAGTCGCCTGGCGGTTCCGCCGGGTCGGGGTGGGCGGCGACGGTGAGCGGTTCGTCGAGCGTGAGGATCAACGTCAGGTACGGGGACGGCAGCCCCCGGTGCCTGGTCGGTGGCACGCCGCGCTGCCGGTAGCCGGAGTACCAGCCGACCAGGCCGCGCAGGGCGGGCGCGGGCCTGCCGCGTACCGCCTCGTCCACGACGCCCGTGCCGGTGACCGGCTCCGTACCCGTACCCGTGCTCACGCTCTCCGTCCTCCCGGCGGACGCGGCGGCCCGACGTATGCGACGGCCCGATGTGTACGGCGACCGTAACGTCCGGCGACCGCCGCCGTCAGCCGCCCGCGACCATGCCCCTGGTGTGCTCCAGGATCTCCTCGCGCGTCAGATACGTGTCGGTGTACTCGAAGTCGCGCAGGGTGCCGGCGCTGCGGGACTGGAAGTTGGTGCGGACGAAGTCGTCGCCCGCCACCGCGTTGAGCAGCCAGTTGGTCATGACGCGGGTCTTGGCGACGTTGGTGCGCAGCGCCGACCAGTGGTAGCCGCGGGCGACCGCCTGGGCGGGCAGGCCGCGCAGTTCGATGCCGAGCGGCTTGGAGACCGCGTCCTTGCCGCCGAGGTCGACCACCAGGCCGAGGTCCTTGTGCGCGTACGGCGTGAGCGGCCGGTGGCGCAGGGTGGCCAGGATGTTGTCGGCCATCGTGCGGCCCTGCCGCATGGCGTGCTGCGCGGTGGGCGGGCAGATCGCGCCGTCCTCGCCCTTCGTGACGTCGGGCAGCGCGCCCGCGTCGCCCAGCGCGAAGACGCCGTCGAGCCCCGGCACGGTCATCTCGGGGGTGACCGCGAGCCTGCCGCGTACCGTCTCGGCGTCGAGCGTGGCGACCAGCGGGCTCGCGGCGACGCCCGCGGTCCAGATCAGGGTGCGGCAGGGCAGCACCCTGCCGTCGGTGAAGGTGACCTCCTCGGGTCCCGCCTTCGCGATCGACACCCCGAGCGAGACCTCGATGCCGCGCTTGCCGAGGATCTCCAGCGCGCTCCTGCCCAGCTTGTCGCCGAGTTCCGGCATCAGCTTCGGGGCGATGTCGATCAGGTGCCACTTGATCAGCTTCGGGTCGAGGCGCGGGTAGCGCTTGGCCGCGTTGCTGGTCAGCCGCTGGAGGCAGGCGGCGGTCTCGGTGCCCGCGTAGCCGCCGCCGACCACCACGAACTGGAGCCGGGAGGCCCGCTCGGCCTCGTCCTGGCTGGCGTCCGCGAGGTCGAGCTGCGCTATGACGTGGTCGCGGATGTACGCGGCCTCGGCGAGCGTCTTCATGCCGCGCGCGTTGTCCAGCAGTCCGGGGATGTCGAAGGTGCGGGTGACGCTGCCGGGCGCCAGCACGATGTAGTCGTACGGCTCGTTCAAAATCTCGCCCGTTATCTTGCGGATCACGCAGACCTTGGCCTTGGTGTCCACTCCCACGGCCCCGCCGGGGATGATCCGGGTGCGGTGCCTGCTGCTGCGGCGCAGCGACACCGCGATGGACTGCGGGGTCAGCACCCCGGAGGCCACTTGGGGGAGCAACGGCAGGTAGAGCTGGTACGAAAACGGTGTGACCAGTGAGACGTCCGCCTCGTCGGCGGCGAGCGACCGCTCCAGGCGGCGTACGCACGCCACTCCTGCGAAACCGGCGCCCACCACGAGAATCCTGGGTCGTGCCACGACATCCGTCCCTTCTCAGGTCTTCGCGTCCGTCTGCTCCCCTGCCCCGTGAACGCGGTCCGGCACACCTCCTGTCTTAGTACGGCGCGAGCGGGCCCGCCAGCCGGACGGCCGGTCACGGCGTACACCGCGCTGCACGGACGGCCGACTCGACGGAGCATGGTACGGACGACAAGCGGACAAAACGACGAAGCGACGGGACGGCGGATGAGTCGAAGGGGCCGTGGATGAACGATCGTGACGAGGGACCCCCGGCGGACGACCGGACGGCGGGGCGCGCCGCCGAGCAGGCCGCCGAACTGCGTCAGATCGATGCCCTGAACGAGACCGGCCCGCACGAGAGGACCCGCAGGCCCGCGCCGGGCGAGGACGGTGAGCGGGACGGCGCCGCCCGCGCGCCCACCGACGCGGGCAGGCACCGTGATGTGCGGATGCTGGAGGCGGGCCGCGCCCTGGCCGAGGCGACCTCCGTGGACGAGGTCTTCATGGCTCTGGCGTCGCTCACCTCGCCGGAGTTCCCGATGGACGGCACGGCCCTGTTCGGCGTCACCGAGCGGTCGCTGAACCTGATCGGGCGGTACGGGTACCGGACCAGCGGCAGCCGGACCGTCCGTATGACGATCACCACCGACTATCCGGCGGCGGAGGTGCTGCGCACCGGCCGCCCGGTGTATCTGCCCACGGTCGAGGAGTACCGCGACCGCTTTCCGACGACGTGGCGGCTCGCGGCCCGCAAGGGCAGCAGGTCGTGGGCGTTCCTGCCGCTGGTGAGCACGGGCCGGATCACCGGGGTGTGGCTGGTGGCGTTCCTGGACGACGTCGACTTCGACAGCGACACGCGCAGCACGCTGGTCACGCTCGCCCGGCTGATCTCCCGCGCCCTGGAGCGGACGCACACCGGCGAGGCGGAGCTGGCCCTGTCGCGCGGGCTGCGCAGCAGCATGGGGCGGGGCGCGTCGGTGTACCGCGGGATGACCGTGACCTCGCGGTACGTGCCGACCGGCGGCGGGCTGGTGGTGGGCGGCGACTGGTACGACATCATCGACCTGCCCTCGGGCCGTCTGGCGCTGGTCATCGGCGACGTGCAGGGCCACGACCTGCACGCGGCGAGCCTGATGGCCCAGCTGCGGACCGCCGTGCACGCGTACGCCGCCGAGGGGCACGGCCCGGACGCGGTGCTGTCGCGGACGTCGCGCTTCCTGACCTCGCTGGACGGGGACAGATTCGCGACCTGCATCTACATCGAGGCGGACCCGGCGGCGGGCACGCTGCACGTGGCGCGGGCCGGGCATCCGCACCCCGTGCTGCGCATGCCGGACGGCACCTGCATGATCAAGCACATCAGGGGCGGGCTGCCGCTCGGCCTGATGCCGGACGAGGACGACTACCCGGTCAACGTACTGGAGCTCCAGGCCGGGGAGATCATGATGCTCTGCACGGACGGGCTCATCGAGACCGGCGGGCACGACATGTACACCGGCTGGAACCGGGTGCGGGACGCGCTGTCGCCCGGCCCGACCTCCGACCTGGAGGGGATGGCCGACCGGCTGATCCAGAGCGTGGTCGGCCCGGTGACCGAGAACGGCGAGGAGCGGCTGAGCCCGCGCAACGAGGACGACATCGCGCTGCTCATGCTGCGCCGCGACACCGGCGTCCAGCGCCCCGTGCGACCCGTTCGGCGCATCCTGACCACGATCGAGCAGGACGAGGCCGAGGGCCTGGCCGAGGCGCGCTCCGAGCTGCGGGCGCTGCTGCACGACTGGGCGCAGCCCGACCAGGTGGACACCGCCGTGCTCCTCGCGTCGGAGCTGCTGGGCAACGTGCTGGTGCACACCGACCAGACGGCGGCCCTGATGGCCTCGATCTCGGGCGAGCCCGGCAACCGCACGCTGCGCGTCGAGGTCTCCGACAGCGGTGACGAACTGCCCCACCAGCGCACCCCGGGCGAGATGGCGTCCTCGGGCCGCGGCCTCGTCCTGCTCGACATCCTGTCCGAGCAGTGGAGCGTACGGCCGGAGTCGGAGGGCAAGACGGTGTGGTTCGAGCTGTCGGAGGACGCCGACGGGGTCGCGGGACAGGACGTCTGAGGGGCGGCTCAGCCGTTGCGGGCTTCGGGCATGCGGGCCTCGGACGCGCGGACCCCGGCCGTATGGGCTGCGGCGGTCGTACGGGTGCGGTGGCGTACGGCGGCGACCGTGGGGGACGAGGTGAAGGCGGCCGTCACCTCCAGCAGCCAGGCCGCCTCGGCCTCCACGGTGCCGGGGACCGTGGGCGGGGTGTGGCCGGGGGGCGCGAACCGCTCAGCGGCGGTGCCTTCGCACAGCCGCCCGGCGCGTTTGTTCTCCAACGCCGCCGCGATCGTGGCCGCTTCGAGCACGGCCCGCCGGTCACGGCCGCGCTCGTCGGCCCAGTCGATCGCGTCGCCGCCGGTCACCTCGCTGCCGTCGTCTCCCCCGCGTCCGTCGGTCCAGGCCGTGACGCCGGACTCGAAGTACGGGCGCAGCGCGAGATGGCCGTCGCGGATCTCGATCACCCTGCGGTAGAGGGCGAATTCGGCCTGCCGCAGGCCCGGTCGGCGGTCGGCGGCCGACGGGTCGAGGGCGATCTCGGGCAGTTCGCTGTGCAGCGCCGACCACAGCGGCTCCAGCGCCCGGTGGCTGCGGTAGGCGCGCAGCCAGCGCATGGGGGCGCCGAGCGCGCCGACCCACAGCGTGGTGGTGGCTCCTCCGGTGGCGAGCGCCGCGGTGACCGCGCCGAGCACGGAGGAGACCACGTCCTCGGCGACGCCTTGGCTGCCGGTGCGCAGGTCCGCGATGACATCGTCCAGCGCCCACAGCGTCCACACCGCGCCGACCGCGGCGGCGAGCAGCATCAGCCGCAGTCCCGTACGCAGCAGCCCGGGGGCGGTCCGAGCGGCGTGGTCGGCGAGTTCCCTGGCCAGGACGGCCAGACACCACGAACCGTAGAGGGCGAAGAGCGCGTTGTACGACGCCAGGGCCCACCGGTGGCCGGAGGAGACGGTCAGCGTGTCGCCCGCGATGGCGGGGTCGGCCACCAGGTAGAGCGCGGTGGAGACGGCCAGTACCGCACCGGCCGCCCACATCTGGAGGCGCACCGCACGCGGGGCCGCCGCCGCAGGGGACTTGAGCGCGTACGCCACCAGGACGAGGAAGGCGAAACCGACCATCTTCACGTCGTGTATGCCCAGGTTGACCAGGTTGTCGAAGGTCGTGTCGGAGGACAACGCCTTCGTGAGGGCGGGGGTGTTGAACAGCATGCCCGAGCCCAGGCACAGCGCGAAGCCGTAGACGTAGCGCTGCGCGGAATCGGACCACGGCCGGCGGGTGATCACCAGCCGGTGGACACCGAAGACCAGGAAGAACGCGGCGGAGACGAACGACAGGAGATCAGCCATCACGGCGGCCCGACGCGCGGTCCTCCGGTATGCCGAACAACCTGTCCAGACGCGTTCGTTGCGGATGCGGCGGCGGCACGGGGACGGTGTTCCCCAACGGACGGGCGGTACGGGTCAGGATCAGCGAAGCGACCAACTCGGCTTCCTGCTCCTGCGGTTCGGTGTACACACTGCGGCCGAGTACCCGCTGGACCAGGGACGACGATAAGTGCGGTAACAGGACCTGGGCGGCGGCCGACGCCGCGGGCGCGGTCTCGTGGTGGCCGCAGACCAGGTGGGCCGCCTCGTGCAGCAGGATGTGCTGCTGGTGCAGCGCGCTGGTGTCGGCGGCGTAGAGGATGCAGTCGCCGTGGTCGGTGGTCACCAGCAGGCCGCACGGTGTGTGGGGCCGGGAGGAGACGGGCACGAGTTCGATCGGACGGCCGCGGGCGACCGCGAGCATCCCGATGAAGACCGTCGCGTCGAACGGATTGGGCAGGTCGAGCCCGTCGACCGTCCGCTGACATCTGTGCCACAGAGCTCGGCTCCGGTCACGTCGCACACGTCTCACACGCTGTCCCCTTGTCCGCCGGGTGGAACCGCGAGATCTCACCGAAGAGTTCGCGCACTTCAAGCGCTGCGTGCACTTCAGGCGCTGTCAGGGTTCGCGGCTGGGAGAGCCACGCTCCCTGCGGGCGAGCACATCGATCATGTCGCTGATCGTGGCCGCGCCCTCAGGGGAGAGGTTGACCGCGCGCAGGGCCATGCTGCGGACGCCCGCGTCGCGCAGCGCGCCGAGCAGCTCAAGCTCCTTGGCGATGGCGGCGCCCTGCTCGTCGTCGAAGAAGTATCCGACCGGCACGTCGAAGAACTGTGCCAGGGCTTCGAGATGACGCTTGGTGGGATTGTCGCGACGGCCCGTGCGCAACTGCCACAGGTAGGTCGCGGAGAAGCTCTCGCCGGTGGCCTCGCGGCAGGCGCGGGCGACCTCTTCATGGCTGTACGGCTCACGGTTGGGCCGTCGCACGACCCGGAACAGCGCGTCGATCTTGTCGGCCAGCGTCGACGCGGAGGGGGCCCGCGACTCGTTCTCGCCCATCGCCCGCCTCCCCTTCGTCGGTGCAGCCAGTATGGGTTCGTCCCGTGTCCGGCTTCATCCTAGCTGGTACACACAGCCGCCGGAATGGCCCGCTTGCGTGCGCCCATACGGCGGCGGCGGTGTCCGTCGTGCCGGACACCGCCGCCGATTGGCCTAAGAGGCAAGGGAGTTGTCGCCCGACCGGTGCGGTCGGGCGGGTCGGTCAGGCCGGGTTCAGCAGGCCGGGGCCCTGCGGCTCCTGCGCGATGCGCAGGGAACTGCCCCAGACGCAGTCCCATCCGCACACCACGCTGAGCGTGCTGCCGGCCACGCTGATCGGCTGGAGATTCGCCTTGCCCTGGTCCTTCTCGCTCCCCAGCGCCTGGAGCCTGAGCACCTCGTTCATGGGTGTTTCCTCGTCTCTCGTCCATGGGATTTCCGGTGGTCCGCCGCCGGACGGCGACGGGGGTCTTGGGTCAAACGGAGGCCGGTGACGGCTGCGCCGCGTCGTGGGACCGCCGTGCGGCGCGCAGCGCGGACGGCAGACTCAGGGCCACGCAGCCGAGGGCTGTCAGCCCCATGACCCACAGCGCGCCGCGTACCCCGACCAGGTCACCGAGCAGACCGCATCCCACCGCCCCGATCAGGCCCGCCCCCGCCAGGCAGACCTGGAGCGCGGCCATCGCGCGGCCGAGGGTGTCCTCCGACATGTCGGCGACGAGCACGGAACTGACGGCCACATTGGCGACGGCGCCGAAGAAGACCGGCAGCCCGATGCCCATCGCGGCGCAGAAGGCGGCGAGGGGCAGCGGTCCCGCCGCCAGCGGCAGCAGCAGGCTGCACACCACCGCGCCGGTGAACGACATCAGCATCACCCGCCGGGGGTCGCGGCCCGGGGCGAGCAGCCGTGCGGCGACGGCGGAACCGCCCAGGCCCATCAGCCCCGAGAGCGCGAACAGGGAACCGTAGGCGGCTGTCGGCAGATGGATCACCCGCAACAGGAACGGACCGGTGAGGGCGGTCACGCCCGCCATCGTCGCGGCGGGCACCACGATGAACAGGCCCAGCGCGCGGTGGAAGGCGTCACCGGTGAAGACCCGCATGCCCGCCATGGCGCCGCGCATCATGGTGAGGACCGACGGCGCGGGCCCGCGGGGCACGATGTCGGGTGAGCGCATCGTCATCAGCGCGGTCGCGCTGAGCAGATAGCTCGCCACGTCGACCGACAGCGCGGCGGCGGCGCCCAGCACCGCGATGGCGGGACCGGCCAGCAGGCGTCCGACGAGCGCGGCGCCGTACTGTCCTGCCTGGAGTCTGGCGCGCGCACCGCCGATGCCTTCGGGGCCGACGAGTTGGCGCAGGTGCAGGAAGTAGACGGCCGCGGACAGGGTGGACGAGGCTCCCATGATCACGCAGAGCAGGCCGAGCCACAGCAGCGAGATGGCGCCGACGGCCAGGCCCAGCGCGACCACGCCGATGGCCGCGGCGCAGATCAGGTCCAGCAGGACGAGCGTGCGGCGAGGGTGGGCGATGCGGTCGGCGAGCGCGCCCGCGGGGAAGCCGAGCAGCAGGATCGGCGCGGTCGTGGCGGCGCTGATCAGGCCGATGGCGCCCGGCGAGGCGTGGAGGTGCACGACGGCCACGACGGGCAGCGCGATGGCGGTGAAGGTCGAGCCGAAGGCGGAGGCCGTCTGCCCGCACCAGTAGAGACTGACGTCACGTCCGACGGCGTTGCCCGGGTCCCCCGGGCCGGCGCTCTCGGGCGCCTGCGCCGGCTCGGCGATTTCCTGGTGGCTCATCAGTTCACCTCAACGGGCCGCGACGGAACGGGAGTACGCGCCGGCGAGTGCGTCCACGGTGAACAGCGGGTCGGGCGCGGGGGCGAGGAGTTGCGACAGGAACAGCAGCACCCCTGCCGAACCGCTCCACAGATCGGCGCTGAACCGCATGAGCTGGTCGCCGAGGAAACGGATACCGGTCTCGTGCGGCACCGCGAATTTGAACAGCCCGCACGCCGCACGGATCGCGTCGTCCCGGCCCCGGCCGTCACCGGTCAGCCGCCCGTACTCCGCGAGACCGAGGCCGAGGCCGGACAGTCCCTGCCACAGCCCCGACATCACGGTGTAGGTGGTGCGCGTCGAGGTCAGCAGCCGGGGCAGCGCGTCGGCGAGCCGTTCGTCGTCCACCGACCGCGTGTAGCGGGTGACGGTGTGCGCCATCGAGGCGGAACCGCAGTAGAGGTAGGGCAGGCTGCGGTTGTCGGTGGCCGAGATGGGAAAGGCGAGACCCGGCGAGTCCGGCTCGGTGGCACGGTCCAGCTCGGCGTGCAACAGCCGGACGCCGCGCGCGAGTTCGTCGTCCGCGCCGGTCACGGCGGCGAGCTGCTGGAGCAGCAGCGCGATCCCGGTGCGGCCGTGCACGAGGCCGGTGGCGTCGTTGGCGCCGAGGTACGGGGTGAGGTCGGCGTCGGCCGGCAGCGCCGCCGTCAGCTCCAGGGCCCGGTCGATGTGGTGCTCGTCGCGGGTGTGGCCGTACATCGCCAGGTGGGTGAGCGCGACCCCCGAGGTGCCGCCGTAGAGGGTCGCCGACGCTCCGGAGGCGATGATGGGGTGGCGGTCGGCGGCGGTGAGCAGATCCCTCGCCTCGTCCAGCATCCCCTGGTCGGCGAGCACCCATGCGATGCCCGCGGTGCCCGCGAACAGCCCCGGGGGCAGTTTCCCGACGCCGCCGAGCGCGTCGTGCCGCAGCCGCTCCAGCACGCCGTCCGGCAGCGCGCGGCCCGCCCGGGTCAGGGCGTGCACGACGCCCGCGGTGCCGAAGGCCAGGCACTGGGTGTTGCTCTGGTAGCCCTCGGCGATGGTGGGGAACACCCGGTCGGGGTGGGCCGGGTCGGCCATGGCCACCATGGCGTCGGCGGTACGGTCGCGCAGGTCGGCCAGGTGCCGCAGCGGGTCCGCGGCGACTTCCTCGGGCGTCGGGATGGGGGTGACGCCCTGCGCCGCGGGCCGCGGCCGGTGATACGCGACGGCCCGCTCCCACAGCGGTTCCGGCAGCGGCGCCCGCTCCAGCAGTTCGCGGCGCAGGTGCGCGAGGGTGTCGGGATTGCGCTGCGCCACCTGGTGGAAGGGCCCGATGAGCAGCAGGGCGAGGCCGGCCAGGCCGTACTTGTCGTGGATCAGCGGATCGTCGCCGACGAGTTCGGCGGGCGGGGTGTAGCCGGGCGTGCCCATCACCGGAGTGTCGTCGCTGTCCAGGCGCTGGGCGGCCTCGAAGTCGACCAGTCGGATGCCGTCGTCCTCGGTGACCATCACATTGCCGGGGCTGACGTCGACGAAGAGGTAGCCGGCCGTGTGCAGCCGGTGCAGCGTGCTCTCGATCTCCGCGAACAGCTTCTCGCACCGGCCGTAGTAGTCCCCGGCCGCTTCGGGTCCGCGGTCGACGCCGAGCATGACCTGGTTGGCGACCATCCAGCGCTGGAGCGTCGTGCCCTCGATGAACTCGGTGACGAGGAAGTCGTGCTCCCACTCGCGGAAGTAGGCGAGCGGCTCCGGGGCGAGGCCGGGCGCCGTTTCGTGCAGCGCGGTCAACGTCTGCCATTCGGAGCGGAGTTGGTCGGGTGCGGTGGTGTCGCCCATCGCCACGCCGGTGTGCGCGCGCGCCTCCTTGATGAAGACCTTGCGGCCGGTGGCCGTCTCCCGTCCCAGGTAGGCGCCGCCGGAGTTGGTGAACTGGAGCGCGTCTTCGAAGGCGAATCCGTGGAAGACGATCGGCCCGCCTCCGCCGGCGGCGGCGGGCTCGGCCGAGGACTTCGGCGCCGGGCGCGTCTCGACGAAGGGGTCGGTCATGCCCGCCGGGAGGTAGAAGGAGAAGCCCCTGCGGTCCTCCTCCAACTCGCCGTCGGTGCCCCGGACGAGCAGGGTGTGGGTGCCGTCGGCGTTGACGCGCTCGCGCGGGGCGAAGGCCCCGTAGCGGTAGTGGACCGTGCGCGAGTCCCGGTACCGCCTGTCGGTGAGGATGAACGGGCCTTCCTCGTCGGCCAGTTCGGTGCGCAGCCGTTCCATGAGGTCACGGGCCGCGGCGACGCTGGTGGGATACGCGGCGATGAATTTCCCGCTCTGCTGCCTGGCGGCCTGCTTGTGGTGGGTCCACCAGTAGAAGAGCCTGCCGGCGAGGTGCTTGAAGGCGACGTCCTGCTCGAAGCAGACGGCCGCGACGGTGTCGAGGACGTACGGCAGGCGGTCGGGCCGCGCGGACACGTGCACCTTCCAGCCGTCCTCGACACCGCGGAGCTGCTTGCCCCGGTGCCACATGGTCCAGATCCCCGACGGGGTCTCGGTCCACCCGTCCGGTACCGGCCCGGGCCGGTAGATCTCACCGCGGTCACGGGTGGTCTCCAGCGGCGCGTAGAACTCTCTGTCCGCCACGACGAACGGGAAGGGGATCATGGGCCTCTCCGATGTGGGACGCGAGGGGGCGGCGGCTCAGCAGCAGACGACGACGCTGGTCGCGCTCATCGACGCGACGGGGCTGCTGATCACCGACGTCGTGGGGTCCATCTCCTGGAGGCTCAGGGGGGATTCGGCGTGCGCCTCCACCTCGAATTCGCCCTCGCCTGCGTCCGCGCCTTCGGGCGCGTTCTCCTCGGCGGCGGATTCGGCGGAATCACTCATGGTCGTCTCCTGTCGGTTCTCAGGTGTCGGAAGGGCCGCCCCGGAGGACAACGCGAGCGGGAAAGACGTGTGGGTGGCGCGTCCACGAGGACGCGCCACCCACCCAGCTCGGTCAGGCGCAGGCGGCCAGGCTGACCGTGCTGCCCGGGGCCTGGAGGCCGCCCAGCACACCCTCGCCCTGGTCGGGCTTGCTCACGCCCATCTCCTGGAGGTCCAGGGGGGATTCGGCGTGCGCCTCGACCTCGTTCTCGGGGGTCTCCGCGATGTCCTCGTTGGTGGGCTCGACGGAATCAGCCATGATCGTCTCCTCTTCTGGGCGGGGTACGAGCAGGTGGTGGGAACACCTCAGAAGCTAGGACCGGCCGTTTCGGAACCGGTGAAGCCGCGGTATAAGCGCGGTATCGTCCCAGGTGATGCGGGGTTGGTCCGAACTCTCACCAGCAGTCCCCGCATTGCCGGTTCGCCACAGGCACATCATCTGATATAAGTCGTCTGCCTGATGTCATTCATCTCAGCTCACGATCCCATCTCCGGATCAACGGGCGGGAAAGGTGAAACCGGATATGGCCGAACCAGCGCACGTCAGTCTGCGGCTCTCCGTCCTCGGCCCGCTGTCCGTCGGCACGGCCGAAGGCCCCTTCCCGCTCGGCCCGCTCAAACAGCGGCTGCTCCTGGCCATGCTGCTGTGCCGGCCCAACACCCCGGTCTCACTGGGCTTGTTGACGGACACCTTGTGGGACGGCAATCCGCCGCGCACCGCGCGCAAGAACATCCAGGTGTACGTCTCCGCGCTGCGCAAACTCCTCGACCGCGCGGGAGCGGGCGACCGGCTCGAGCACCACCCGGGCGGCTACCTGCTGCGGGTGCGCGACGACGAGTTGGACTCGCTGCGCTTCCAGGGCCTGGCCAGATCAGCCCGCGAGGCCGCCGGGCAGGGCGCGTTCGGCCCGGCGTCCCGGATGCTGCGCGAGGCGATGGGGCTGCGGCAGGGACCGCCGCTGCACGACCTGAGATTCTCACCCACCGTCAGATCCGAGGCGGAGCGGCTCGACAGCCGCTACCTCCAGGTCTACGAGGACTGGGCCGAGGCCGAGTTGCGGCTGGGCCGGGCCACCGAAGTCGCCGACACCGTCGCCGATCTGGTGGAGCGTCACCCCGAGCGCGAACGGCTCAGGGCCGTCCAGATGAACGCGCTGTTCGACCAGGGGCGGCAGACGGAGGCCCTGGCGGCGTACGAGGGGCTGCGCCGGCTGCTCGCCGTCGAGTACGGGCTCCAGCCGAGCCCCGCGCTGGAGACGCTGTACCGCTCGATGCTCGACGGCGGCCCGCAGGAGCCCGGCGGCCCCTTCGCTCCGTCCGGCGTGCGGGCCGCGGCGCGGCGCTCCTGCGGAGTCCTCGGCGCCCTGCTCCCCCAGGACCTGGCCGACTTCACCGGCCGTGAACGCCAACTGCGCTTTCTGCTCAAGCTGTTGGGCAGTGACCGGCATCTGGCGGTCGTCACCGGGCCGGTCGGCACCGGTAAGACCGCGCTGGCGGTGCACACCGCGCACCGGCTCGCCGCGGAGTTCCCCGACGGCCGCGTACTGATCCGGATGCGCGACGCGGCCGGGCGTCCGCGTTCGGCCGCCTCGGTGGTCGCCGAGCTGGCCCGGATGGCGGACCTTCCCGGGCAGCGGGCGGCGGCCGTCGACGACGTGTCGGAGGACGCCGAGGAGGCCGCCGCCGCGTGGCGTGACTGGCTCGGGCCGCGCCGGATCCTGCTGGTGCTGGACGACGCGGCCGACGAGGCGTCCGTACGGCCGCTGGTGCCGGACTCCGGCGGCAGCGCCGTACTGGTGACCTCCCGCGCGCAGTTGGCCGGACTGGTCTCCGCCGACCGGCTGGAACTGGCGCCCTTCGACCTCGGCGAGAGCCTCGAACTGCTCGGCCGGATCGTGGGCCACGAGCGGCTGCGGGCCTGTCCGGAGGCGGCCCGGCGCATCGTCACCGCGACCGGCATGCTGCCGCTCGCGGTCCGGGTCAGCGGTCTGAAGCTCGCGGTACGACGCCATCTGCCGCTCGGCGAGTACGCGGCGCGGCTGGCCGACGGCAGGACCGTACTGGACGAACTGGTCGCGGGCGACACGGATGTACGGCCGCGGCTGGCGAGCGGGTGGCGGGACCTGTCGGCGGCGGACCGGACCACGCTGTGCCTGCTGGGACACCTGTCGGAGGGGCCCTTCACGCTGCGGCAGGCCGCGGCGGCGCTCACCTGCGGCCAGGACGACGCGCTGCGCCGGCTGGAGTCCCTGCTCGACGCGGGCGCGCTGCTCGCCCCGGACAGCGAGGTCACCGCGCACGCCGCGCGGTACGAACTCCCGCGCCTGACAAGAGTCTACGCGCGTGAACAATCCCTCCTGGGGATGCGGCCACTCCCCCGGGCCACCGCCTGAGGGGCCTTCGGCGCAGGGCACACGCGACGGAACACGCCACCAGGCGCGCCGGTGAGCTGCGGATTTACCGTTTCCCAACCGTCCATGACCCCGACCTCGAACCGGCCCCGCCGAGACTTCGGTGGACGAGGAAGGGAGCACGCGATGGAACTCGCCGAACTCATGACGCTGCGCCCCGAACCCGGCGCGGGACTGCTCCTGACCGTCACCGGCCGCTGCCCCCTGCACTGCGCGCACTGCTCGACCGCCGCCACGATGGCCGCGGACGAGCCGGACGCGGACCGGCTGCGCGCCTTCGTCTCCACCTTCACCCCGGCCGAGCACCCTGCGGTGCTGATGATGACCGGCGGCGAGCCCTTGCTGCGGCCCGAGTTGGTCACCGACCTCGCCGCCACGGCGCGCGCGGCGGGTACCAGGACGGCGCTGCTGACCGGCGCCTTCTTCGTCGGCCGGGCGGACCACGGCGCGGGACACCTCACCTCCGGCGCCGGCCCGCTGCCCGCTCCCGTGCCCGATTCCGCGCCTGTTCCCGAGCGGATCTGGCGGGCCGTCACCTCCGTCGACCACTTCTCGGTGAGCCTTGACGCCTTCCATGAGCGCGAGGTCGACCGCAGGTCCGTATTCGGCCTGATCCGGCGGGTGTTGGAGGCCGGAGTGGCCACCAGTTTCCACCTGGTCGGCGCCGGCCCCGACGACCCCTACCTCGCGGACGTCACCGCCGACATCCGCCGTACCTTCGGCGACCGCGTCCCGATGCTCGTCAACTCTTTGCGCCGGGTGGGACGCGCCGCGTCCTGGGCCGCCGCGAACACGGCGCTGCCCGGTGCCGCGCTGCCCGGTACCGCGGCGCCCGACCCCGAGCGGGCGCTGCCGTGCTCGATGGCCGCGTGGCCGGTGGTGGCCGCCGACGGCACGGTGGTCGCCTGCTGCAATCAGCGGGTCGTCGACCGCAGGCCCGCCCCGCGTCACCTGACGCTCGGTCACATCGCCACCGACGACTGGCAGTCGGTCGCCGTACGGGCGCGTACCTCTCCGGTCCTGCGGATGATCAGGACGGTCGGCCCGGCCCACCTCCTGCACCGGTACGGCGGCGCGGAGCAGGCGGCCGCGCGCCCCGACTACTGCGCGGGCTGCCGGGCACTCGGTGACCATCCGGAGGCGCTGGCCGCGGCGAGTGCGGCGGCCAGCGGGCCCGTGGGGGCGCTGCTCGACCGGTACGCGGCCCGCGGCCAGGTCGAGGCGGGCGCGGCCACGCTGGTGCGGCGGCACGGCTGCGCGCCCTACGCGGACCTGGTCGACCTGCCCGGAGCGCGGCGATGACCACGGTCGGTACGGCGGGCGCGGGCGCCGCGCTGCGGGTCCGGCTGCTGCTGACGGCCCCCGCCGTGCGGGCGACGACCGCGGCCGTGTGGCGACCGCCCGGACTCGCCGCGCGCTACGCCACGTATCTGACGGTGATGCACGGAGTCGTCCGCGCCTCGGTGCCGCTGATGGAACGGGCGGTGGCGCGGCTGGCGGAATTCGGCCCGCGCGACCCGTTGTGCGAGCCGCTCACGGACTATCTGCGGGAGCACATCGAGGAGGAGCGCGGCCACGACGACTGGCTGCTCGGTGACATCACCGCGCTGGGCGGGGAACCAGCGGCGGTCCTCGCCGAGCAGCCCATACCCGGCGTCGCGCGCCTGGCGGGCGCGCAGTACTACTGGATCGAGCACCACCATCCGGTAGCGCTGCTCGGCTACATCGCGGTGCTGGAGAGCAACGCGCCCGCGCCCTGGCTGGCGGACCGGATCGCCGCCGCGGGCGTGCCGGAGGCGGCGCTGCGCACGGTACGCGGCCACGCCGAACTGGACACCGGGCACACCGCCGCGCTCTTCGCGCTGCTCGACGCGCTGCCGTTGGACCAGGCCCAGGTACGCGCGGTCGTGATGAGCGCGCTGCACACCGTGGACGGACTTGTGGAGCTTTTCGCGCGCATCGGCCGGACAGCGGAGCCGGAACACCTCAGGGAAGGGACGTACACCTCATGAGTGACACGGCGGCGCGGGGCGGGGAGAGCGCGGAGCGGGCAGGCGACGGAGCCGACGACGCGCTGGTGGTGCTGGAGTCGCACGGCTTCGGCGTCGGCGAACTCACCGACGAACAGCGCGAGGTGCTGCGCGGGCTGAGCAGTCAGGAGCTGTCGATGATGCTCGACATCAAGGCCCGGCTGGACGAGGTGGGTCCCGAGGTGCAGGCCCACAGCGAGATCGCCGGCGGGGCGCTCTTCTGACATCTCCCCGCGACCGGGGTCCACACCATCGGGAAGAGACCGGGGTCCACACCATCGGGAAGACACGGGGAAGGGACGGGGAGACGAGATGACCACGCGCTGCGCCTCGTGCGACGGCGACCTGCCGCAGGACGCGCGCTTCTGCCCGTCCTGCGGCACACCGGCCGACTCCCCCGCACCCGTGACGGCGGTCGAGGAGCGCAAGGTCGTCTCCGTCGTCTTCTGCGACCTCGTCGGCTCGACGGCGCTGTCCGGTGTGCTCGACCCGGAGACGCTGCGCACGGTGGTGCTGCGCTATTTCGACCTGATGCGCGAGTGCCTGGAGCAGTTCGGCGGCACGGTCGAGAAGTTCATCGGCGACGCGGTGATGGCCGTCTTCGGCGTGCCGGTGACGCACGAGGACGACGCGGCGCGGGCGCTGGCCGCGGGCCTGGCGATGCTCGACGCCATACAGCGGCTCAACGAAACGGAGTTGGAGCCGACGCTCGGCATTCGGATCGGTGTCCGGATCGGCATCAACACCGGCCCGGTGGTCACGGCCTCGGATGTGTCGTCCCGTCAGGCACTGGTGTCGGGCGAGACGGTGAACGTCGCGGCCCGGCTGGAGCAGAACGCCGGTGAGGGCGAGGTCCTGATCGGTCCCGAGAGCCGCAGGGCCGCGGGGGCGACAGCGGTCACCGAGCGCGTCGGCCCCTTGCGGTTGAAGGGCAAGGAGGACGCGGTCACCGCCTACCGGCTGCTGGACGTGGTCGAGGAGGAGCCGGAGCTGACCCGCCGCTTCGATGTGCCCTTCGTCGGCCGGGACCGTGAACTGGACGCTCTGTGGGCGACGTTCCGCGCCGTCGCGGACCGCGCCGGGCGCGGCCCGAATCTGGTGACGGTCCTCGGTGAGGCCGGGATGGGCAAGACCCGGCTGATCCACGAGTGGCGCAAACGGTCGGGCCGCGCCTTCCGCTACGGCTCGGGCCGCTGCCGCACGTACGGTGAACGCGGCAGCCTGGCGCCGCTGGCCGACGCCGTGAGCCAACTCCTGGACGCCTTCCCGGAGATCGCCCAGTCCCCGGCGCGCGCGGGAGAGCCCTCCCCCGAGCGCCAGGAGATCGACGCGGCGCTGGCCGTACTGTCGGCCGGGCTGCTGGAGGACGGCACACCGAATCCGTCGACCGACGACACCTGCGCGGCGCTGACCGGTCTGCTGGCCGCGCTCGCGCGCAGACGGCCGGTCGTGCTGGTGCTGGACGACCTCCAGTGGGCGAGCGACCCGCTGCTGACGATGGTCAGCGCGCTCAGCGCCGAACTCACCGCGTCCGCTGTGCTGTTCGTCTGCGCGGCCCGCCCCGACCTGCTCGACCGCGGCGCAGGCTGGGGCGAGGGCGGCCCGCGCTCGCTCTCCTTGACGCTGCCCGGTCTGACGGCGACGGAGGCCGAGGCGGTGGCCGAAGCGCTGACCGAGGTCGGGGCGCACTGGGACGGCGGGGCGCCGTCCCAAGAGGGGGGTACGGGCGTGCCGCCGCAGGTGCTGGAGTCCGCGGGCGGCAATCCGTTCTATCTGGAACAGCTCATCGCCGCTCTCGCGCAGCCCGAGTCCGGCTACCGCCCCGACGGCGGAGGCGATGTGCCGACAACCTTGCAGGCGCTGCTCGGCGCCCGGATCGGGGCGCTCGGCCGGGCGGAGCGCGCGGCGCTGGACATCGCGGCCGTGGTGGGCCGGGAGTTCAGCGCCGACGAGGTGGCCGAACTGGTGGGCGGGGACCGGGAAGGCGCGCCCGGCGGCGCGCTGCACGACGCGGACCCGCCCTCGGCGGAGACCGGGTCCGGCGACCCGGCGCTGGACGGCGCGGTCGGCGCGGCGCTCGGCATGCTCAGCAGTCACCGCCTGCTGCGGCCCGCGGACCGGCAGGGGCCTTCCCCGTACCGGCTGCGCTTCAGCAGCGGTCTCGTGCACGAGGTCACGTATCAGTCGATGGCCAAGCGGACGAGGGCGGAGCGGCACGAGCGGGCCGCGGCGGCGCTGTCCGCGCGGCTGGCGGGCGGCGGCACGGCGGCGGGGAGCGCGGGGGAAGGCGCCGCCCCGTACGGCGGCGTCCTGTTCGGCGGTGGCGCTCCCGGTACGCGCGGCGCCGAGGATGCCGCCGCCGTGGCGGGCCACTTGGAGCGCGCCTACCGCTACCGCGCCGAGTTGGGCACGCTCGGCCCGCAGACGGACGAACTGCGCCTGCGGGCCGCCGCGTTGCTGATCGAGGGCGGTTCCAGGGCGCTCGCGCGCTCGGATCTGGCGTGGGCGGGCGGGCTGCTGGAGCGGGCGGTGGAGCTGACCGTCGAGGGCGAGCCGGAGTGGGCCGCGGCGGCCCGGCGGTTCGGTGACGTGCTGCTGGCGACCGGGCGGACGGACGAGGGCCGGGCGCTGCTGCTGCGCGTGCTCGCCGCCGCGGACGCCACGCCGGGTGACGCGGTGCGGCCGGTGGAGGCCGCGCACGCCGACCTCGCCCTGGCCGCGGTGTCGGCGGCCCCCGACGGGAGCAGCGCGGGGAGCGTCGCCCAGCGGACGCTGCCGGTCTTCGAGAGCGCGGGCGACGACCTCGGGCAGGCACGGGCGTGCATCCGGCTGGCGCAGGAGCGGCAGTTGCACGGCAGGCACGGCGAGGCCGATGTCCTGCTCTCCCGCGCCCTGGACCACGCGCGCCGCTCGGGCGCCGAGCCCGAACGGGCCCTGGCGCTGGGCGCGATCGGCGTCTCGCTGTGGCGCGGGCCCGAGCCGGTCCCCTCGGCGGTCTCGCGCAGTCGCCGCCTGCTGGCGGAGCACGGCGACCGTCGCCCCACCGTACGGCTGACCCTCAACTGCCCGCTGGCCGTGCTGTTCGCGCTCCAGGAGCGCTGGGACGACGCGCACGCCTGTCTCGCCGGGGCGGAGCGGCTGGCCGGTGAACTCGGTTACGCCGAGGGCCGGGTGGTGCTGCCGCTGTTCGCCGCGGCGGTGGCGACGCTGGCGGGCGACGGGAGCCGGGCGCTCGGTCTGCTGGACGAAGCGGACGGCGCAGCACGGGAGTTGCAGGCCGAGGCCCTGCGGGACGCGGTGGCCAGGGACGCGGCGCGACTGCTGGTGGACGCGGGCCGTCACGACGAGGCCGCGGCCAGGCTGGCCACCGCGCCGGACCCCGGACACACGGCACTCGCCGCCTCGGACGCCGCCGACCTCGACGGGCTGCTGGCCAGGATCGCCGCGGCGCGCGGCGCGGCCGAGGAGGCCGCACCGCTGGCGGAGCGGGCGGTGCGGACCGCGTCCGGCACCGACTCGCCCGTCGTCCTGGCGGTGGCCTGGCTCGACCGGGCCGACGTCCTGCGCCTGGCGGGCCGTACCGAGGAGTCCGCGAGCGCCGCCGCGCAGGCCGCCCGGCACTTCGGCGCCAAGGGCCATGTGCCGGGGGCGCGCCGCGCCGTGCGATGGCGGGAGGGTCCGCCGTGAGGCGCCAGGACCAGGGGCACCGGAGCCGCGGGCGCCGACCGGCGCCCGTCCGCTCCCGCTCCGGCCTCTCGGGCCACCACCGCATCGGAAGGCGACAACGCCAGAACGCGAAAGGCTGCTGATGAAAACCGCCGAACACGGCGCCGGCCCCGGACTCACCTGGACGCTGCGCGGCAAGCGCCCCGAGGACGTGCTGATCACCGCCGACGGCGAGCTGCCCGCGCTCGACCGGAGCTGGGACGACGCGCGCGGCGCCGGGGTGCGGGTGTGCGTGGTGGACTCGGGTGTCGAGGACGGCCATCCGCTGATCGGCCCGGTCGACGGCGCGTGGACGGTGCGCAAGGACGAGACGGGCACCAGCGTGGTCGAGACGACGGCGACCGACACCTGCGGGCACGGCACGGCCTGCGCGGGCATCATCCGCAGGACCGCGCCGGATTGCGAGCTGTACAGCGTGCAGGTGCTCGGCAAGGGGTTCGGCGGGACCGGCGACGTCCTGCTCGCGGGACTGCGCTGGGCGATCCGGCAGGGCTTCGACGTGATCAATCTCAGCCTGTCCACGACGAGGCCGCAGTTCGCCGAGGAGTTGCGGGTCCTCGCCGACGAGGCGTACTTCCGGGGGACGGCGATCGTCGCCTCCGCGCACAACACTCCGGTGGAGAGCTACCCGTGGCGCTTCGCCTCGGTGATCTCGGTGGGCAGCCACCAGGAGGACGATCCCGATCTGCACCTGTACAACCCGAGCCCGCCGGTCGAATTCTTCGCGCCGGGCCAGAACGTCCAGGTGGCCTGGCTCGGCGGGGCGACGATCAGGACGACGGGCAACAGCTTCGCCACGCCGTACATCGCCGGGCTCTGCGCCCGCATTCTGTCCCGGCACCGCCGGATGACGACCTTCCAGCTCAAGAACGCGCTCTACCTTTCCGCGGCCAACGTCCAACTGGGCATCAGGGGTGCTTCGTGACACAGAGCAACACAGCGACGGATCCGCTGTCGCAGGAGTTGATGCAGTCGGTGGTCGACACGGCACGGGCCATCTTCGGCGCCCAGGCCAGTTCGGTGTTCCTGCTGGACGAGTCGAGCCACGAGCTGGTCTTCCAGGCCGTCTCGGGCCAGGGCGAGAGCTTCCTGGTGGGACGGCGTTTCCCGGCCGAGAGCGGGATCGCGGGATGGGTGGTCTCCTCGGGTGAGCCGATGGTGGTGGACGACCTGTCGCACAGCGCGTCCTTCGACCGGGACTTCGCGGAGTCCACGGAGTACGTGCCCGATTCGCTGATGGCCGCGCCGCTGACGCACGGTGACCGGGTGCTGGGGGTGCTGGAAGTCCTCGATCCCGTGCCGCAGTCCAGGTCGAGCCTGGACGAACTGGATCTGCTGGCGCTCTTCGCCCGGCACGCGGCGGCGGCGCTGCGGGTGGTCGTGGACCGCGCACGGCCCGCCGACAGCGGCTCGCTCGGCGGTGACGGGCGCGCGGCGGCGCTGCGGATGGCCGAGGATCTGCGGCGGCTGCTGGAGACCTCCGCCTGAGCCGGGGAGCCCTCCGCTCAGCCTGTGGGCGCCGCCCCGGACCCGCACCGACCTGCGACGCGCCGGAAGGGAGGGACGGGAGATCTCAGGGTGTTCACAGGTGCGAGTTGCCCCCTGAACAGGTGACAATGAGTAGGGTGTGTTCCTCCGGCCCCGGATCATCTGCCTAGCCTGAGCCGGGGAGAGGGAGGTGGCCGTGACACGACGAATATCCTTCGGCCGCCGCCTCCCGACGCCCCACCCCGACCTCTCGCCGCAGGTGTCAGTCGCCGGGCGGACACCGCCGGTGCTCACCGCACTGCCGTACGTGTTCATGGCCGTGGTCGCCGTGGTGGACGTGAGCGTCGGGACCAGTGTCGGCCTGCTGCCGCTGGTCTCGCTCGGCCCCGCCTTCTCCGGTCTGGTCGGCGGCTGGCGGCGGACCGCCCTGGTCGGGGCCCTGGCCGTCGCGCTCGTGTGCGCCCTGGGCGTCTACGACGGCCTGTTCGAGGAGCGGCGCGGTTTCAGCGCCCTCGCCTCGGTGATCGGCGTGACGGTCGCCGGAGTGATCGCCGCCGTGATGCGCCAGCGCCGCGAGACCGAATTCGCCAACGTACGGTCGATCGCGGAGGTCGCCCAGCGGGTCCTGCTGCGCCCCGTACCGCGCAGCGCGGGCCATCTGCGCACGGCCGTGTCGTACACCTCCGCCGTCGCCGAGGCGCGCATAGGCGGCGATCTGTACGAGGTCGTCGCGTCGCCGGTCGGCGTGCGGGTGATCATCGGCGATGTGCAGGGCAAGGGCCTCGAAGCGGTGGAGACCGCCGCCGTGGTGCTCGGCGCCTTCCGTGAGGCCGCGCACGACGAACGGGATCTGACGGGCGTCGGCGAGCGGGTGCAGCGGGCCGCCGACCGGGCGCTGAGCGGCGAGAAATTCGTCACCGCGATCATCGCCGAGATCAGCGAGGAGCGCGGCGCGACCCTCCTCAACTTCGGCCATCCCGCGCCGATGGTGCTGCGCCAGGACGGCGGCGCGTGCTTCCCCGAGCCGCCGCAGTACGCGATGCCGCTGGGGCTCGGCGTGCACGGCGGTGACGCTCCCGAGCCGTTCGCCGTCCCCTTCGGACCCGGCGACCAGATGCTGCTCTACACCGACGGTGTCACCGAGGCCCGCGACCACACCGGCGCCTTCTATCCGCTGGGGCAGCGCGCGCACTTCCTCAAGGACCCGGATCCGGAAGCGGCGTTGGAGGCGCTGCGGACCGATCTGGTGCAGCACACGGAGGGGCCGCTGCACGACGACGCGGCGATGCTGCTGTTGCGCTTCCGCGACCCCGGACCGGCGTTCGCCGCCTTCGACGGCGCCTGAAGGCCCGGACGGCACCGGCGCGGGTAAAGGGTTCGCAATGTGCGGATGCCTCGCCGTGCGGTCCGTGACGGGTTGTCCGCAATGAGCGACCGGCCCCACCCGAACACCCCTGCGAACGCCGGTGTCGCGTCATAGAGTGTCGAGCCGTACACGCGGGCGGAGGCACGCACCGTTTGCCGATCGCGGTTGGAGGAGATCCCGGTGACGCTGCGCGCGTCCAGAGGCGGACCGGTCCCGCCGGACCACCCGGCCGTGTCCGCGGCGCACCTCCAGCGCGACGAGGCGGCGGCGCTCACGCTCTACCGGACCCTGCGCGACATGGGCGAGGGACGGATCGCGGAGGTCGCGGAGGCGGCCGGTCTGGACGCCGCGGAATCCGCGGGCGGCTGGCGGCGGCTGGACGAGCTGGGCCTGATCCGGATCGTGGGCGCGGTCGTCGAACCGGTCGATCCGGACGCGGCCATGGCGCACGCGATGGACACCTACAACGAGAACACCGCCAGGCAACTGCGGGACGCGCACTCGTTGCGCCGGGTCACCGAGTCCCTGATGACCGTCTTCCGCCCGGCCGTCGCCCGTGACTCGGCCGATGTCGCGGTGGAACGGCTCGGCGACCGCAAGCGCAGGACGCGTACGGTGCGGGACCTCAACGCCGCCGTCCTGGACGCCTGCGACTCGATGCACCCCGGTCCGATGCCCCCGGCCGAGGCGCTGGAGGCGTCGCTCGACGAGGACGCGAAGCTGACCTCGCGCGGTATCCGGGTCCGGGTGATCTACCCCGAGTCGCTGCTGCGCTCCCCCAAGTACACGTGGTATCTGCACCGGTTGCTCGACATCGGCGTCGAGGTGCGGCTCCTGGAGCACTCCCCCTTCGACATCCTGCTCTTCGACCGGCACACCGCGTGCGTGCCCGGCGACCCCGAACGGCCGGGCGAGTCCATGCTGTTGATCCGCGGCTCCGCCCTCCTGAAGGGCTACACCGCGCTGTACGAGGACTACTGGCTGCGCGCCTCCCCCGTCGTCCTCGCCGCGCCGCCCGCGCCCGCCGAGGGCCCGGAGGTCAACGACCAGGAGCGCACGGTCATCCGGCTGATGGCGAGCGGGCTGAGCGACGACCAGATCGCCCGGAAGATGGGCGTGCACCGCCGCACGGTCCAGCGCGCGGTCGCCAAACTGATGGACCGCCTCAATGCCTCAAGCCGCTTCGAGGCGGGTCTCAAACTCGCCCGCGACCCGGCCCTGATGAAGGTCTACCCGCTGAACTGACCGGCTGGGGTGACCCGTTGAAGGCCGTGACGTACCAGCGGGGGCGCCACCAGGCCCAGGTGGTGCCCCCGCCGACTGCCTTCGGCGGCCTCCACACCAGGTGGAGTGCCGCCTCCGGCAGCCCCGGCCCGCGGACATTCGGGGGATCCACGGGCCGGAAGTCGTGTCGCCGCGGCGGTCCGGCCGTCGCCCGCGGCGGGTGGTGCGCACGCGGGACCTCCGCGTGATGGTGATCGGCCTGCCGACAACTCCCTCGCTACGCCTGAACGTTCACGAGCCCTCCCGGAGCCGACGGCATGCCGTTCCCCCCGAGGCCGCGCACCGGCCGAAGTCACATTCGGCGCCGTACCCGACCACACCTCGATCTTTACCCACCCGACAACCGCTGGCTACGAACCCCCGAGTACGTAATGCCCGGTGAACGGCTTCGCGCAGGCCACCTGAGGTGTCCAAAAGGAGACAGCGACCCAACTGGACAATGGTGGCGGCGGCGTAGCGAGCGCGCTTGCCGACTGCCACTGGTCGGTACGTCGTCGCAGGTCAACGACGTTGCCACGGACGGCGACCGACCACTGACGCAGGGCGGGATTCGACCGCTGAGGACGGGTTTGCGCAGGTGGTGGGGGTCGGCCAAGTCGGTTGACACCCCATGCGTCCAGCGAACACGATCGACTGGTAAGCGCATTCTGCGGCTGGGCACGCCACTGGTCAGTCCGGGCGCGGGCCGAGCATCCGGGGGGAACGGTCATGACGCGCGGCTCGAACAGCACCACCCCGCTCATCCGCGGGTTTCTGCGGCAGGCCCGCAAGGATTACGCGGGGCCGCCGGAGCCGGGCAGCGGGCACACGGGACACCGCCCCGCCGGGCTGAGCCAGCAGGCGGTGGCGCACCGGATGGACATCTCGCCGCGGCTGTACCAGGACTGGGAGGGCGGCGGCCGGCCGGTGCCGGTCCACCGGCTGGACAGCCTCGCGAGCACCCTCGGCCTCGACCCGTACCAGCGCGACGAGTTGTGGTTCATCGTGACCGGCGGCTTCGCGCCGACCGGCCCGGCGCAGCCGGACCTGGAGGCGATGAGCGGCTGGCGGCTGTACCTGCGCGCGCTCCAGGTGCCCGCGCTCGTTCTCGACAGCACGTGGCGGATCCACGAGGACAACGCGGCCTGGCGCGGCCTGTTCGAGCCCGAGGGCCAGCGGCCGCCGGCGAATCTGCTGCGCTTCATCCTCTTCTCGCCCTACGCGCGACGCCTGTGCGGGGACTGGCAGGCGAGTTGGGCGGTGCCGTACCTGCGGCAGCTCAGGCTGGAGGCGGGGATCAGCGAAGAGCCGGAGCTGCGGCGTATCGTCGCGGAGCTGCAACTCGACCCGGAGCTGGGCGTGTTGTGGCAGACGGTCGGCCGGGGCGGACGGATGGCGCTGCACAACGACGGTCAGGTCCGGCTGCTGATCCCGCCGGGCGGCCGTGCCCCGTACCGCGTACGCACCCTGGTCTCCTCCCCCGCCCACAACCCCCGTGTGCGGATGGTGACCTTGCTGCCGACACCCGTCGAGGCGACCGTGATCGCCCACGAACCGCTGGTGTCGCTGCCGCCGACCGCCGCGTGACATCGGTGAGGAGAGCGGCGCGTGCGACGGGAACGGCGGGATCGGTGGCATCGGCGGGAGCACGGCCGCGGGCCCGGAGCGCATCTTCCGTACCCGCGGCCGAACGCCTCGCGACGCCTTACGGCTGTCGCGGTCCTCGCGGCTGACGCGGTGCTCGCGCTGTTGACGCCGTGAGCGCCGTGAGCGGCTTGCGCGCTGTTCGCCGCGTCAGCGGATCGTGACCTTGACGACGTTGGAGATCCCGCCACCGCCGACGATGCGCAGGTTGTTGAGGCCCTTGATGCCCAGCTTGACCCGCAGGTTGTACGTGGCGTCGTGGTTGGTGTTCATCGACGCGGGCAGCGAGACCCAGCGCTTGCCCTGCATCTGCTGGAGCGTCACCCGCGTGCCGACCTTGATGTTCTTGGTCGCGCCGTAGATCCGGAACTGCTGCCATGCGTTGATCGCGCTGACCGTCGCCTTGGCGGTGATGGCGGGTCGGGCGACGGCGGGCGCCATGGCGACGCTGTCCGCCGCGACGGCCTGGGCCACGGGGGCGGTCAACAGCGTGAGGGCGGTGAGACCGGTGGCACAGGCTCGCGAGAAGCGAAGCATGAAGGCTCCTACGGGGTGAACTCTGACATTTCGTCACATCGTAGGAGCCTGTCGCCACTTCACCGGAGAGTGACGCGCCGGGGCGGGCACGGGATTCCGGTCAGGAACCGCCGGGCTCCGGAACCTCGTCCGCAGCCGTGCCTGTGCCAGTGCCAGTACGTGCGTCCGTGCCCGCCCCCGGACCCGCGCCCGCATCCAGACGGTCTCCTCACCGCGCTTCAGAGCGTGTCCTCACCGCGCTCCAGCAGCGTGGCCGCGGAGCCGACGATGCGCGGGTCGGGCGTACCGACCACCTCGTCGTCCCTGTCCGCGTAGTCGAAGCGGGCGAGGACGCTGCGCATGGCTTCGACGCGCGCCCGCTTCTTGTCGTTGCTCTTGACCACCGTCCATGGCGCGTAGGCGGTGTCCGTCTCACGGAACATCGCCACCTTGGCGGCGGTGTAGTCGTCCCAGCGGTCGAGCGAGGCGAGGTCCATCGGGCTGAGCTTCCACTGCCGCACCGGGTCGACCTGCCGGATGGTGAACCGGGTGCGCTGCTCGTCGCGCGAGACCGAGAACCAGAACTTCACCAGGTGGATGCCGTCGTCCACCAGCATCCGTTCGAAGGCCGGGGCCTGCCGCATGAAGCGGTGGTACTCGTCGTCCGAGCAGAAGCCCATGACCCGCTCGACGCCCGCCCGGTTGTACCAGGAGCGGTCGAACATCACGATCTCGCCCGCGGTCGGCAGGTGGGCGACGTACCGCTGGAAGTACCACTGCCCGCTCTCGCGCTCGGTCGGCTTCTCCAGGGCTATCACCCGTGCGCCGCGCGGGTTCAGGTGCTCGATGAACCGTTTGATGGTGCCGCCCTTGCCCGCGGCGTCCCGGCCCTCGAAGACGATGACCAGCCGCTGGCCGGTCTCCTTCACCCAGCTCTGGAGTTTCAGCAGTTCGATCTGCTGGAGCCGCTTGTGCAGTTCGTACTCGGGCCGCTCCATCCGCGTGTCGTACGGGTAGTTCTCCCGCCAGGTGTCGACGACGCTGCCGTCCGCCCTGACCAGGACCGGGTCGTCCTGGTCGGTGTAGTCGACATGCATGCCCGCAAGGAGTGCGGAGCCGTCGGTGCCTGCGCTCATCGCTCGCCCGCCCTTCGCCGGTGGAACCGTCAGTGGACCCGGTGGTCCTCAGCCACCGCGGGTGGCCTCAGTGGAACTGCGGAATGATCAGATACAGCCCGTAGAGCACCGCGCACGCGCACGCCAGGAAACACGCCCCGGCGCCCGCGAACTGTCCCGTGCCGCTGCCGCCCGACGCCCGTACGGTGTCGCGGGCGGAGAGCGCGAGCACCCCGACCGCGAAGACCACGACCACGCCGACGGTGACGCCGAAGCTCACCGCGGCCACCTCGCCCAGCGCGTTCCAGTCCACACTCATACTGCTGTTCCCCTTTTCCCCGATGATGCCGGTGATTCCGGTGGCGTCGCCGCTCAGACGCCCGCGCCGGCGGGCGCGGCGGGACGGACGGAGGTGGTGTGGCCGTGGTTCACATTGTCGGCGTGGACCGGGTTGCGGCGCGAGAGGACGACGATGCCGCCCGCCACCGCGACGGCGATCAGCGCGATCACCACGACGCCCGGCGTACCGCCGTGCACGACGACGCTCGCGGCCACCGCGCCGACCGCCGCGGCCGAGGGCAGCGTCACCAGCCAGGCGAGCGCCATCCGGCCCGCGGTGCCCCAGCGGACCTCGGCGAGCTTGCGTCCCATGCCCGCGCCGAGGATGCCGCCGGAGCAGACCTGCGTGGTGGACAGGGCGAAGCCCAGATTCGCGGAGGACAGGATGACCGCGGTGGACGCCGACTCCGCGGCGAAGCCCTGCGGCGACTCGATGTCGACCAGGCCCTTGCCCATGGTGCGGATGATCCGCCAGCCGCCCAGGTACGTGCCGAGCGCGATGGCCAGGCCGGCGGCGAGGATCACCCAGACCGGCGGACCGGCGTCGTGGCCGAGCGCTCCGCAGGAGATCAGCGCGAGGGTGATGACGCCCATCGTCTTCTGCGCGTCGTTGGTGCCGTGCGCCAGCGAGACCAGCGAGGCGGAGGCGATCTGGCCGATCCTGAAGCCCTTGGAGACGGTGTCCTTACGGGCCCGGCCGGTGAGCCGGTAGGCGAGGTACGTCGCGGCGAGCGCCGCGAGCCCGGCCACGACAGGCGAGGCCACGGCGGGGATGAGGATCTTCTCGACGACCTTGCCGAAGTGGACGCCGTGCCGGCCCGCACCGACCCACACGGCGCCGATCAGGCCGCCGAAGAGCGCGTGCGAGGAACTGGACGGCAGTCCGAGCAGCCAGGTCATGAGATTCCACAGGACGGCGCCCACCAGGCCCGCAAAGATCATGCCGGGGGTCACCAGCGCGTCGTCGACGATGCCGCCGGAGATCGTCTTCGCGACTTCCGTCGACAGGAAGGCGCCCGCCAGGTTCAGCGCGCCGCTGAGCAGGACGGCGACCTTCGGCCGCAGCGCTCCCGTGGCGATGGACGTGGCCATCGCGTTGGCGGTGTCGTGGAAACCGTTGGTGAAGTCGAAGGCCAGGGCCGTGACGATGACCAGTGCCACAAGGAATGTGATGTGGTCCATGTGCCCAGGGAAGCAGCCCCCGGCGTACGCACGGGGAAGGGCGGGTGAAGGACCGGAGTGAAGGAGTGGGCGGACCCGCGCCGGGCGGTGCTTGACTGGTCCCGTGCGGGGCGGTAGGGAGATCCCGTCACCGCGCGGACGGTGCGAATGGGGGGAACCATGAAGCCGCTCGAAGCGGGTGATCCCACTTCCGTGGGCGAAGGCAGATACCGGCTGGCCGGCCGGCTCGGCCAAGGCGGAATGGGTGTGGTGTACTTCGGCCGGTCGCGGTCCGGCCGGGCGGTGGCGGTCAAGGTCGTACGCCCCGAGTTGAGCACCGAGCCGGGATTCCGGCGCCGCTTCGCCGACGAGGTGGCGGCGGCGCGCCGGGTCGGCGGCTTCCACACCGCGCCCGTGGTGGACGCCGATCCGCACGGCGAACCGGCCTGGCTGGTCACGGCGTTCGTGCCGGGGCCCACGCTGGCGGACGTGCTCGCCGATGTCGGCGCGCTGCCGACGGACACCCTCACGGTGCTGGCGGCCGGGCTGGCGGAGGCGCTGGAGGCGATCCACCGGGCGGGGGTGATCCACCGCGACTTCAAGCCCGCGAACATCATCGTGGCCGAGGACGGCCCGCGCGTCATCGACTTCGGCATCGCCCGCGCCCTCGACGGCACGGCGCTGACCCAGACCGGGCTCCAGATCGGCACCCCCGGCTTTCTCGCGCCCGAGCAGCTGACCGGCGGTCAGGTCACCGCGGCGGTCGACATGTTCGCGCTGGGCGTGGTGCTCAGCCAGGCGGCGGGAGGCGCGCCCTTCGGTGATGGCCCGTCAGCGGCCCGGCACTACCGGGTCGTTCACGAGTCGCCGGACCTCAGGGCGGTACCTGACGAACTGCGCGCGCTGGTGGCCGCGTGTCTGTCGAAGGAAGCCGCCGCGCGGCCCACCCCTTCGGAGTTCCTGAGCAGGCTGACGGTACGTCACCCGGAGGACGGCGACTGGCTGCCCGCCGAGGCGACGGCGCTGCTGACGCAGGTGGAGCCGCAGGCCGTACCGCCCGCGGTCTCGACGCCCCCGCCCCCGCCCCACGCCACCGGGCCCGCCGCCGCGTCCGCGCCGACCGCCTCCTACGCGGGGCCCCCGGCGGGGAGTTCGCCGTCGCCGCTCGCGTCCCCGTACGGTCCGGGGCAGGGGTACGGCGGCCCGCCGACGCCCGCGCCCACCCCGACGCCCGGTTTCGGTCCGCCGTCGGGGCCGCCGCGCGACCGGCGCAAGGGGACCGCGGCCGTGGGTCTTGTCGTGGTGGCCGCCGCCGTCGCGGGGGCGCTGGTCTGGCATCCGTGGACGTCCGGCTCCGCGAAGGACGACAACGCGGGCGCTCCCTCGGGCGGGCACACCACGACCGCCTCGTCGGCGCCGCCGACCCCGGCGCCGTTCCCCGATGTGCCGCTGCTGGTCCGGGTGGACACCGCCCCCGGCTGGCCCGCCACCTGCCACTCCTACATCGCGCTGCGCGACAGCACGACCGACCGCCTCAAGCGGCTCGCGTCAGGCAGCCCGTGCGACTTCCTCCCCAAGTGGTCGCCCGACCGCAAGACCGTCGCCTTCACCCGCAGGACCGCCCAGGACACCTCGGTGTGGACGGTCGGCGCCGACGGCACCGGCGCCAAGCGAATCGCCGAGACCTCGGGCGGCCGGGTCTCCTGGTCTCCCGACGGCGGCAAACTGGCCGTGCTGCGCAAGACCGGCGGCGTCCAGCAGCTCTACGTCGTGGACGTCGCGGACGGCTCCGCCCAGCAGATGACCACCGGCAGCACCCGTATCGAGGACCCTTCCTGGTCACCGGACGGCACCCGTATCGCGATCTGCGTCGAGAAGGGGACGGGCAACTGGCAGATCAACATGGTCGATCCGACGACGCCGGGCGCCGCCCCGCAGCGGATCACCGACTTGCCCCGGCCCGCCCTCGACCCGGTCTGGTCCCCCGACGGCAAGGTCTTCGCCTACACCTCGGGCGACTACGGCAAGGGCACGCAGGGCGACATCCGCCTCGTCGGCACCGACGGCACCGGCGACCGGCCGCTGGCCGCCACCCCGGCCCACGAGATGGACCCCGACTGGTCTCCCGACGGCGCGTGGGTGGCCTTCGTCCGCGGCCCGCTCGCCACTCCCGAGATCTGGGCGGTCCGCGCCGACGGCACCGGCGAACGGCGGCTCAGCACCGACGCGGCCACGGAAGGGCACCCCGCCTGGGCGGTCAAGGGCGGCGGCTGAGCCCGGGGTCGGGCGACCGGTCCGACCGATACGGCGACGAGCACGGTCGCCACCGCCGTACGCGACGCCCCGGCGGCGCCCTGATTCGACGATTCGACATCCCCCCTGCCCCGGCATGTCCCCCGCGCGGCGGACCTCGCCGCGCGCCGCCACAAGCAGCGCGAAAAGCGTGAGAGTTGACTCTCATACATTGCGAGAGGACACTCTCACGCTATGGAACCGGGTAACCGTTTGGGAGACATCGAGATCACCGACCCCAAGGCGATGCGCGCGCTCGCGCATCCGGTGCGGTTGGCGATCCTGGAGCATCTGCAACGCAACGGGCCCGCGACGGCCACCGTGCTCGCACCCCGCGTCGGGGCGACCCCTTCGGTGACGAGCTGGCATCTGCGGCATCTCGCGGGCTTCGGGCTCGTCCGGGACGCGGACCCCGATCCGGACGCCGGAGGCAACGGGCGACGGGACCGGCGTGAGCGGCGGTGGCAGGCGGTCGCGCGCGGCTTCCGCTTCGAGGTGCCGGAGGACGACGGGGACGAGGAGGGCCGCTCCGCGGCGCGGCTGCTCTCGCGTGAGATGTTCCTGCGCTCCGCCGATCTGCCGGCCCGCTGGGCGGCCACCGTGGAGCCCGGCCTCGATCCCGCGTGGCGGCGGCTCTCGGGGCTCGCCAACACGCGCGTCGTGGTGACGCCCGAGGAGGCCGCCGCCATCGAGGACGGGATCGAGCGCGTGCTCGCGCCCTATGTGACGCGGGACGCGGCGGACCGCCCGGCCGCCGCCCGCTCGGTACGCCTGCTGCGCTACACGCTCCCTGAAGGTGAACCTCAAGGTGAGGGTGAAGGTCCGGCTGAGGTTGAGGCACAGGGCCGCGCACCGGGCACGGAATCGGGCGCGGACTCGTATACGGATACCGGTACGCGTACGGCCGCGCGTAAGGACGACGACGGCGACGGGGGCGGCACCCGGTGACCGGCGCAGCGACGCGGCCGCCCCCGATATCCGTGGCGCGCGACCGCCGCTTCGTCCGCTTCTGGGCCGGCCAGAGCGTCTCGCAGTTCGGCGACCGGATCAGCGAACTGGCCCTGCCGCTGATCGCGGTGAGCGCGCTGCACGCCTCCGCCAACCAGGTGGCGTGGCTGACCGCGCTGATCTGGACACCGAATCTGCTGGCGATCGTCCTGGGCGCGTGGGTCGACCACCAGGCCCGCAAGCGCGGACTGATGGTGGCCGCGGATCTGATCCGCGCCGGGGTGCTGCTGTCGCTGCCCGTCGCGTACCTGGCGGGGGCGGTGACGCTCGGTCAGCTCTACGCGGTGGCGCTGCTGATCGGCGCCGCCGAGGTGCTGTTCAACACCTCCTATCCCCCGTTCTTCGCGCACCTCGTGCCGCGCTCGTCGTATGTGGACGCGAACAGCAAGCTCAGCGCGAGCCGGTCCGCGTCGTATGTCGCGGGTCCTGCCGTGGGCGGCGCGCTCGTGCAGGCGCTGACCGCGCCGGTGGCCGTCGTGGTCGACGCGCTGTCCTTCCTCGCCTCGGCCGTGCTGATCGGGCGGATCAGGATCGACGAGCCGCCGGTCGCCGCGGGCGGGCGGGACGCGCCGCTGCTGCGGCGGGCGAAGGAGGGGCTGGCGTTCGTCGTACGGCACCCGGTGCTGCGGGCCGGGCTCGGCACCTCGACCACCGTCAACTTCTTCACCTTCGTCTCCGGCAGCGGTCTGATGGTGCTCTTCGCCACCAGGAGCCTCGGTCTGTCGGCGGGCTTCATCGGCCTGGCCTTCGGCATCGGTTCCACGGGCGCGCTGCTCGGCGCGGTCCTGGCGCCGCGGATCTCGCGGTGGATCGGGATGGGGCGCAGCATCGCGATCGGCGCGGTGCTCTTCCCCGCGCCGATCGCGCTGGTGGCGGTCGCCGACGGGCCGCCGTGGGTCGGCGCCGTGGCGCTGACCGGCACCGAGTTCCTTTCCGGCCTCGGTGTCATGCTCTTCGACGTCAACCTCAACTCCCTTCAGGCGTCCGTGATCCCCGACGGGATGCGCAGCCGGGTCTCCGGCGCGTACGCCACGGTCAACTACGGCATCCGTCCGCTCGGCGCGGTCGTCGGCGGCGTGCTCGCGACCTTCCTCGGGCTGCGTACGACCCTGCTGGTCGCGGCGGTCGGCGGGGCGCTGTCCGTGCTGTGGCTGCTGCCGTCGCCGGTGCCCGGCATCCGTTCGATCGACCAGGACGAGCGCCCGGAGGACACCACGAACGCCGAGGACACGGCAGGGACGGCAGACACGGCGGTCGGCGAGGAGGTGGCGGACACGGCAGCGGCCGACGGCGCGGTGGCCGCCGGCCGCCGGCGGGGCCGTCGAGACGAGCAGGATCAGGAGGTGGCGCCGTGACCGGGGGTCAGGGCGTGGCGCCGTACACCTGGACCTCGTAGAGCGAGTAGCCGTACGCCGTACCGCGCGCCGTGCCGTTGACGCGGACGTAGCGGCCGGTGCCGGTGAGGCCGGTCAGGTCCTCGGTGCCGCCCTTGCCCGCGGTGGTGGAGTAGACCGTGGTCCAGGCGGCGCCGTCCGGGGAGGTCTGGACGGTGTAGCTCTTGGCGTAGGCGGCCTCCCAGCTCAGCTTCACCCGGCTGATGTGCGCGCTCGTGCCCAGGTCGACCCGGATCCACTGCGGGTCGGAGCCTTCCTTGCTGGCCCAGCGGGTGGAGGTGAGGTCGCCGTCGACCGCCTTGCTCGCGGGGAAGGCGGTGGATTCGGTGGAGGAGGCGGTGGCGGACCTGCCCTGCGAGAGCAGGGTGTCACCGCCGCCCGGTGGCGGTCCCGTGCCGCCGGATGGGGTGAAGTTCCACTGGCTCGCGGCCCCGGAGCAGCTTCCGGCGGTGAGCGTCGAGCCGCTCGCCCGGAAGCACTTCTGCCCGGTCTGGATGTCGGAGACGGTGAGATTCGGGTTGACCGACCACTGCTGGTTCGGGCCGCCGTCGCAGGCTCTGAGTGTGATCGACGAGCCGGACAGGGTCGCGCAGAGATTGTTGCTGATCAAGAAGGCGCCGTGGAAGGTGAACGCCTGCGCTGCGGAGCCGGTGCAGGCCGCCGTGTCCAGCTTGGTGCCGCTGGCCGAGCTGTTCCCCGGATTGTCCAGGCACTGCCCGGTGGAGACGTTCTTGTACTGGCCGACGGTGGTGGTCGGCCGGGCTCCGCCGTAACAGGCGCCGGTCTTGGTGTTGAAGACGGGCGTGGCGTCGTACGGCTCGTTGGACGGCGGGTCCACGACGACGGATTCGAGCACCGGAGTGCTGTCGTCGTTGTAGTGGGTCAGCGCGTCCTCGCAGTCGATGGCGTCGAAGGCGTTGCCGCCCTGGCCGCCGAGCCAGAGGTCGAAGTGGTACAGATTCGGGCCGCCGTTGGGGCCGTGGCCGCTCCAGTCGGCGCCGCACTCCTCGCAGGAGTCCTCCATGACGAAGTACTTGCCGACCCTTGGCACCCAGATCCGCGTGCCCGCCGGTATCTCCTTGGTGGACGAGGCGAAGGTGATCGGGTCGGCGTAGGTCCCGGTGCCGCCGGCCGTGTCGTGCAGGCCGGGGTAGGAGATGTCGCCGCCGGGCGGGGTGTTGTCGTACCAGCCGTAGAAGGTGAGGAACGCCTGCCGGTCGGTGGCGGCCGCCGCCGCGGGGGACTTCGAGGCGGCCGAGGCGTACGGGGTCGCGCCGACGAGCGCGGCCATGACGGCCAGGACGAGGGCGCACAGGACGGCCGCGCCGCGCGGGGTACGCAGGCGGCTCATGCGGCCGGGCTCCAGTAGTCGCCCGCCATCACGATGTACACGAGCATCTTGATGGTCTCGCCGTAGTAGGCGTCCTCGAAGGGGTTGGAGGCGAGCTGCTTCCAGATCGCGTCGGTCCACGCCTGGTCGCCGGAGGCCATGGCGGCGGGACCGGCCGAGTCCCCGGCCTCCTCCGCCTCGGTGTCGCCCGAGACGTTGCCGTTGGCGCAGTTGAGCTTGATGTGCGGCTGGACCTTGGCCGGGTTGCCGCCGGACAGCGACTTCAGGCAGGCGGACTCCTTCTTCGCCGCGCCGTAGGCGACGGCGGCGGTCGAGGAGCCGTTCACCAGGGCGTCGGTGCCCAAGTGCCAGGGCACGCGCAGGGAGTTGTAGCCGACGATGTCGTCCGGCTGGTCCTCCTGGTAGTCGGCGGGGGCCGGCTTGGGGCTGGTGGTGTTGGCGTTGACGACGAAGTCGGAGAGCAGTCCGGCGGACGAGGAGTAGCCCGCGGTGAACTCGCTGATCACGGCCTCGGTGCGGGTGACGACCTTGTTCCAGTCGTGCGCGGTGTCGTAGGCGGCGAAGGCGCGCAGGTGGTCGAGCATCATGTCGGACGGCCGGGTGTCCGTGGTGGGGCCGTCGTCCTCGCACTTGAGGTGGCCGTCGGGCGCGACGTCGTGGGCGTAGAAGGAGGCGAGCCACGCCTTGGCGTCCGCGGTGTAGCCGCCCCACTGCTTGTCGGCGAGGATCAGGCCGTAGCCGATGTCGAGGTCGCCGTCGGTGGCCGAGTCCGGGGTGCCGCTGTCGGTGTACTTGCAGGTCTTGCCGTCGAGTTGCCACTGCATGAGGCCGTCGGCGTCCTTGTGGTCCTTGACGAGCTGCCACAGGCCGTCGAACTCGGCCTTGGCGTCGCTGTCGTAACCGGCCATCAGGGGCACGATGTTCATGCCGTAGCCCTGGGCCTCGGAGACCGTGCCGTTGTGCGGGGCGTCGTCGTCGCCCTTGGTCGAGACGTAGTACTCGTTGGAGGCGCAGCCCTTGACCAGGTAGGCGCTCTTCCAGGAGTCGTACGCCTTCTTCACCGCCGCGTCGCGGGTGGTCTGCGTCGCGGAGGGCAGCACGCCCACCTTGTACGCGGTGTGCGCGGGGAACGGGCGCGCCGGGGCGGTGGCGGCGTCGGCCGTTCCGCCGCCCGCGGTCGCCAGCAGGCCGAAGGACGCGCAGGCGGCGACCGTACAGGCCGCCAGCCTCCTCGTCCTCGTCTTCACGGGTCGTGGCATCTTCCAACTCCTCGTCGGTTGTGGGGTACGGCGCCGGGCACGGGAGCGCGCACCGGGCAGGAGAGGGTCGTCGCGATAGTTAGGAAAGGTTCCTAACCTGCTTGAGGAGTAAGAGTGTTGCTCCGGACGCGGCGCGTCAAGGGGTCGCGCGCGGACCATGACCTGACCGGGATTCAGGTACGTGACGCCGTCGCGGACTTCGGCCCGGCCGACCGGCCCGGCACCGGCTCATGCGAGCAGGTCGGCGACCGCGGCGATCCCTTCCGTGACGGCGCGCTCGTTCACATTGCCGAATCCCAGGACGAGTTGGGCCGGAGACTGCGCGCCCGTCGAACGGAACGCGCTCATGCCGTAGAGGCCGACCGCGCGGCCACGGGCGGCGGCGATGACGGAGTGTTCGGTGACGCCGGGCCGCGCGGCGGCGTCGAGGTGCGCCACGGCGTGGAAACCGGCGGCCAGGCCGCTGAGCCGGATGGCGGGCGCGTGCGCGGCGAGCGCCGCCTTGAGTGCTTCGCACCGGGCCCCGTAGGTCCCGCGCATCCGCCGCAGATGGCGGTCGAAGCGGCCCGATTCGATCAGCCGGGCCAGGGCCAGTTGGTCGAGGGTGGGTGAGCCGCGGTCGCTGAGATGCTTGTCGGCCACGATCGCGTCGACGAGCGCGGGCGGACAGAGCAGCCAGCCGATCCGCAGCGCGGGCACCAGGGATTTGCTGACGGTGCCGATGGCGACGACCCGGTCGGCGGCCAGGCCCTGGAGCGCGCCGACCGGCTCGCGGTCGTAGCGGAACTCGGCGTCGTAGTCGTCCTCGACGACCACGGCGTCCCTGCGCACCGCCCACTCGATCAGCGCCAGGCGCCGCTCGGGCGCCAGCACCACGCCGGTCGGCCACTGGTGGGCCGGGGTCACGACGACCGCGCGGGCGCCGGTCGCTTCCAGCGCGGTCACGTCGACGCCGTGCTCGTCGACGGGTACGGGGACGGCGGTCAGGCCCGCCGCCGCGGCCGCCGGCCCGATCACGGCGTGGGAGCCGGGGTCTTCGTACGCCACGGTGCGGACGCCGGACCGGGCGAGCGCGCGCAGGGTCAGGGCGAGGCCCTGCGCGTAACCGGAGCAGATCACGGTCCGCTCCGGGTCGGCCGCGGCGGCCCGTACCCGGCGCAGATATCCGGCCACCACCTCGCGCAGCAGCGCGTGGCCGCGCGGGTCGCCGTAGTCGAGGGCCGAGGCGGGCATGGCGCGGACCGCCTCGCGCATCGCCCACAGCCAGTCGGCGACGGGGAACGCGGCCAGGTCGGGGACGCCCGCCTGGAAGTCGGCGAGCAGGCGCGGTGCGGGCGGCCTCCTCGGCTGCGGCGCGGGCGGCGCGCAGGCCCCGGCGGCGACGCGGGTCGCGGAGCCGACCCGCGTGACCAGATAGCCCTCGGACTGGAGCTGGGCGTAGCAGTCCTGGACGAGGCCGCGCGAGACGCCGAGGGCCGAGGCCAGTTCCCGGGAGGAGGGCAGCCGCTCGCCGACCTGGAGCCGGCCGGATCTGATCGTGTCCCGCACCCCGCGTTCGAGCTGCGACCGCAGCGGTTCCGTACTGTCCCGGTCGATCACAAGCAACAGTTCCGGCGACAAACCGGACCACTCCAGCGGCATGAAAATGGAGCTTACCCGGGTACCGGCCGCACCCCTAGCGTCAATGCCATGACGACCACGACGCGCGCCTCCGACGCCGCCGACCCGGCCGCGCAACCAGATGCCGACGACCCCTCGGAGCCCGCCACCTGCCGTGAGCCGAACCCGGCCCCGGAACCCGCCTCGGCCTCGGACCGAGATCCGCGCCTGGACTCGGGTCCTGCCCAGGGGCCCGGCTCGGGCCGGGATCCGGGCCTGACCTCGGCTCCCGCCGAGAGGCCCGGCTCGGGCGAGGAGACGGCTCTCGCCACGGGCCACGCACCGGAGCCCGGCTCCGGCAAAGAGGCGAATCCGGCTTCGGGCTCCGCCCAGGAGCCCGCTTCAGGCCGGGAGGCGGGGGCGGACTCGGGTCCCGCCCAGGGGGGCGGCTCGGGGCAGGCTCGGGACTGCTCGTCGGCCGCTCGCGGTCCGGCGGCGACCGGCTCGGGTGCAGGGGCCGGGTCCGGCGGCGTGCGGCCGACGCTGGTGACGCGGGAGTTGCTGTTGCGCTGCGCCACGATCGTCGGCGCGTCGGCGAGCTTCTTTCTGCTGTTGTCGGTGGTGCCGCTGTACGCGGAGCGGTCCGGCGCGAGTGGCGGGGCGGGGCTGGCGTCGGGGACTTTGATGCTGGCCACTGTCTGCGGCGAACTGGCCACGCCTCGGCTCGTCGCCCGGTACGGGTACCGGCGGGCGCTGGCGGCCGGTCTCGTGCTGCTCGGCGCGCCCGCCCTGGTGCTGACCGCGTCGGACGGCATGGCGTGGATCGCGGCGGTCTGCTTCGTCCGGGGCGTGGGCTTCGCCCTGACCATCGTCGCGGGCGGCGCGCTGACCGCGACGCTCATCCCCGCCGAGCGGCGGGGCGAGGGCCTCGCGCTCGCGGGCGCCATGGAGGGGGTGCCCTCGTTCATCGCGCTGCCGCTCGGGGTGTGGTTCGCCGCGCACGTCGGATACACCGCCGTCTGCGTGGCCGGTGGGCTGCTGGCGCTCGCCGCCGTCGCGGTCGTTCCCGCCCTGCCGGGACACGCGCCGGCCGGGGACGGGCACAAGGCGTCGGTGGGTGTGCTGGCCGGATTCCGTACCGGCGCGCTGGCCAGGCCCACCGCGGTCTTCGCGACCACCGCGCTCGGCGTGGGGATCATCGTGACCTTCCTGCCGCTCGCCGTGCCCTCCGGCGCGACCGGCCTGGTCGCCGCGGCCCTGTTCGTACAACCCGCCGCGTCCACCGCGGCCAACTGGTTCGCCGGACGCAGCGGCGACCGGCACGGCTCGCAGCGCCTCGTGCTGCCCGCCCTGCTGCTGTCGGCTTCCGGGCTGCTGCTCACCGCTCTCACCGGCAGCGCGGTCGCGGTCCTCACCGGGGTCGCCCTCTTCGGCGTCGGCTTCGGCATGGCCCAGAACGCGACGCTGGCCCTGATGTACGCGCGCGTCCCGGAGTCCGGCTACGGCACGGTCAGCGCGCTGTGGAACTCCGCGTACGACGCCGGGATGGGTTTCGGCGCCCTCGGATACGGCGCGCTGGCCGCCGCCACGGGCTATCCGCTCGCCTTCACGCTCACCGCGGGCCTGATGCTCGTCGCGCTCGTACCGGCCCTGGGCGACCGGCGCCGCCCGTCCGTCGCCGCGCGGTGAGCCCCCGCAGTCGCGGTGCCGACCCCGCCCAGGTGGTCAGCCCTCGCCGCGGGCCGCGGCCTGGCGGCGGCGCTTGCCGAGGGCGGCCTGCGACAGGTCCTCGGCGTTCGAGGTGAGGTTCTTCCAGCCGTAGCCGCGCTCGGTCAGCCAGCCGCGGGCGGCGGCCTCGGCGCGCTCCGTGGCCTCCAGGATGTCCTCCTCCGCCTCGCCCGAGTCCAGGTAGCGGAAGGTGAAGAAGGGGCGGGCCGCGAGGTCGTAGGTCAGGGTGCCCTCGGCGGTGAAGGCGGCGTGCAGGATGTCGTGCTCCGCCGCCCGCGCGAGCAGTGCGGTCCGCTGGTCCGCGGTGAGCGCGTCGAAGGCGCCGCGGACGGTGATCCGGAAGGTGCGTGTACTCATGCCCGGATCGTAGGCAGCCGGTCGGCGATCGGCGTACCGGTTTTCCCGGCGAACCGTGGCGGCCGTGGTGATCGCGACGACCGCGGCGGTCGGGCGGACCGGGCGCCCGGCCGTCCGGTGCCGCCTCTCCCCCGCGGCCGGCCGCTTCGTCCCGCCTTGTGCTTGACAGGCACTCCCGATGCTGATTTTTTAGCTGTCATACGCCCGAACCGAATGGTCGGTCGGTGCATCCACAAGGTGGTGGGCAGCGGTGACTCAGGGCAGCGACGCCAGGCTCGACACGGGACCGGCACCGGGTCCGCCCCCGGACGCGGTGCGAGCGGCCGCGCGAGTGACCACGGACGGGGCCGAAAACGGGGCCGGGATCGCGGCGGCGCAGGCGATGTTCTCGGCCGACCGGGCGTCGAACGGGCTCGGTGTCGAGCTGCTGCACCTCGGTGAGGGCGTCGCCGTCGTGCGGATGGTCGTCACCGCCGCGATGGTCAACGGGCACGGCACCGCCCACGGCGGCTATCTCTTCCTGCTGGCCGACACCGCCTTCGCCTGTGCCTGCAACACCGACGGGGCGGCGACCGTCGCCGCGGCGGCGGACATCGACTTCGTCGCCCCGGCCCATGAGGGCGACGCGCTGCTGGCCACCGCCCGCGAGCGGGCGCGGTTCGGCCGCAGCGGGATCTACGACGTACAGGTGCGGCGCGGCGACGAGCTGATCGCCGAATTCCGCGGCCGGAGCCGTACGCTGCGCGGCGCCGACGCGAAGGAGACCTCGTGAGCCACCTGGGCGGGACGACCCCGCGGGAGACCCCGGACGCGGCGGAGCGGATGACCCGCGCGGAGCTGACGGACCTTCAGCTCACGCGACTTCAGGCGACGTTGCGCCACGCGTATGCCCATGTGGAGCTGTACCGGCGGAAGTTCGACGAGGCGGGTGTCGTACCCGCCGACTGCCGGACGCTGGAGGATCTGGCGCGCTTCCCCTTCACCACCAAGGCCGATCTGCGCGACACGTACCCCTTCGGGATGTTCGCCGTGCCGATGTCCGAGGTGCGCCGGGTGCACGCGTCGAGCGGCACCACCGGTCGTCCCACGGTGGTCGGTTACACCGAGGGCGATCTGTCGATGTGGGCCGACGTGGTGGCCCGTTCGATCCGCGCGGCGGGCGGCCGTCCCGGCGACAAGGTCCATGTCGCCTACGGATACGGCCTGTTCACCGGGGGCCTGGGCGCGCACTACGGCGCGGAGCGTGCGGGCTGTACGGTCATCCCCGCGTCCGGCGGCATGACGGCCCGTCAGGTGCAGATCATCCAGGACTTCGAGCCCGAGATCATCATGGTCACCCCGTCGTACATGCTCACGCTGCTCGACGAGTTCGAGCGGCAGGGCGTCGACCCGCGCGGCACCTCGCTGCGGGTGGGGATCTTCGGCGCGGAGCCGTGGACGGAGCAGATGCGCCGCGAGATCGAGGAGCGCTTCGCCATCGACGCCGTCGACATCTACGGCCTGTCGGAGGTGATCGGCCCCGGCGTGGCGCAGGAGTGCGTGGAGACCAAGGACGGTCTGCACATCTGGGAGGACCACTTCTATCCGGAGGTGGTCGACCCGCTGACCGACGACGTCATGCCGCAGGGCGAGAGCGGTGAGCTGGTCTTCACCTCGCTCACCAAGGAGGCGCTGCCGGTGATCCGGTACCGCACCCGCGACCTGACGCGGCTGCTGCCCGGTACCGCGCGGCCCGCCTTCCGCCGGATGGAGAAGGTCACCGGCCGCAGCGACGACATGATCATCCTGCGCGGGGTGAATGTCTTCCCGAGCCAGATCGAGGAGATCGTGCTGCGGACGCCCGGTGTCGCGCCGCACTTCAGGATCGAGCTGACCCGGCGCGGCCGGATGGACCACATGACCGTCTACGCAGAGGCCAGGGCCGAGGCCGGTACGGAGCTGCGGGACGCGGGCGCGGCGGCCATCGCGCAGGGCGTCAAGGACGGTGTGGGCGTGAGCGTCGAGGTGCGGGTCGTGGACCCGGAGACGCTGGAGCGCTCGGTCGGCAAGATCCAGCGGGTCAAGGACCTGCGGGCGAAAGAATGAGCGCGAAGGGCTGAGGGCGAAGGGCTGAGCGCGAAGGGCTGCGGACGAACGGTTGAGGACGAACGGTTGAGGGTGCGGGCTCCAGCCCCGGCCCGCACCGCACCCGTAGAAGCGGCGGGCGGACCTCCGTACAGGAGGTCCGCCCGTCTGTGCCGTGCGCACACGCCGTGCGGCCGCCCCGGCGGAGCGGCCGTACGCGTCCTACTCGATGTCGATCGGGCCGTCGGACGACGTGCCCTTGCCGCCCTTCCCCTTGCCGTTGCGGCCGTCGCCCGGGTGCGTCAGACCGCGCAGCGCGGGCAGGTGGTCCGAGCTGTCCGAGTCCGAACCGGAGCCGCCCTCGCCGCCGTTGAGGTTGTTGCGGACCGAGTCGAGGATCGTCAGCCCCTGGCTGACCAGGCCCGCCGCGATCTCGCTGAGCCCGTCGGCGCCGTTGAGCACGTTGACATTGGCACCGGCCAGACCGCCGGCCGCCTCCTTCACGATCAGCGGGAGCTGGTCGATCAGCATGCGGTCGAGCGCCACCCGGTCGTGCGAGGCCGCCGCGGCGGCCTGGATGCGCATCCGCTCGGCGTCGGCGACGGCGAGCACCCTGATCCGCTCGGCCTCCGCCTCAGCGGGTTTGACGATCTCCGCCACAAGCTGCTGCTGGCGCAACTCGGCAGCGCGCAGCGCCAGTTCGGTCTGCGCGGCGAGCACTTCCTGCTGCGCGTGCGCCTGGGCGAGCGGGCCCGCCTGCGCGGCCTCGGCCTGCGCGCGGTCGACCTGCGCCGAGTACTCGGCCTGAACGACGGCGGTCTGCCGGGCGTACTCCGCCTGGTTCCTGGCGGCGATCTGCTGCGCCTCCACCGACGCCTGCGTGGCCTGGGCCTGCGCGATCTGCGCCTGCCGCTGGATGGCGGCCTTGTGCGGCGCCGACATGGCGTCGATGTAGCCGGTCTCGCCGTCGTCGATGGACTGGATCTGCAACGAGTCGACGCTCAGGCCGATCTTCGCCATCTCCGTCTTGGAGGTCTCCAGCACCTCGGAGGCCAGCTTCTGCCGCTCGGTGACGATCTCCTCGACCGTCATCGAGCCGATGATCGACCGCAGGTGACCGGCGAAGATCCGGCCGGTCAGAATCGACATCTGGTCCTGGTCGGACAGGAAACGCTGTCCGGCGTTGACAATGCTCTCGTGGTCGTTGCCGACCTTGAACGCGATGACGGCCTTCACCGTCAGCGCGATGCCCTGCCGGGTCACACAGGTCTCGGCGACTTCCGCCTCGCACATCGCGAGCGTGATGAACCGGGTCTTGCGGAAGACCGGCAGAACGAACTTTCCGTGGCCGGTGACCACACGGAACGGCGCACCCCCCAGTCCACGCCGACCGCCCGAGATCAACATCGCCTCGTCCGGCGCGGGAACGCGGTAACCGAACATCCTTTGTCTCCTTCATGTGCGCCGGCTCAGTCGGCCAGCGCGTCCAACGGGTCGGCCCACTCGATGACGTCCACCTGGCGTGTGCCACGCGAGTCCACCACCAGCACGGTCGCCCCCTTAGGCAGGGGTTCCTCGGACCAGGCGAGGAAGGTCTCGCTGCCTCCTCTGACCCGCACGTAGACCTCACCGGGTCCGGCGAGGCCGCGCGTGCCGATGAGCAGCTCCCCCGTACAACCGATCACGGCTTCGTCCTGCGCCATTCCCGGCCGCCCCTCACTTCTCGTGTCCGTTCCGGTCCTGGAATCTCCGTCTCATTCATCCTCCCACCAGCGGCCTCTTCCGGTCCGTCACCGGTCCGTACCAAATACGGAACGCCGCACCGTACCGCTCATCCGTGGATGGCGATTGGACGCGCCACCGGGGTCCCGCTCGTGCCAGGGTGTGGGAAGACCGTTCCTCTGCTGGGAGGCTGGATGTTCCGGGGCTTCACCGCGCCCTTGTCAGGCAGGACCGAGCGCGACCGTACGACGGCCGCCTCCGCGTTGGCGTACATCCGTACCGAGACGGGCAGCGCGGCCGTGCTGCTCGCGGCCACCCTGGTGGCGCTGGTCTGGGCGAATGTCGCGCCCGGCGGCTACGAGTCGGCGTGGGCGACGCACCTGTCCTTCCGCTTCGGGGACCACGGGCTCGACCTGGACCTGCGGGAATGGGTGAATAGCGGGCTGATGACGCTGTTCTTCCTGGTCGTCGGCCTGGAGGCGCGGCGCGAGTTCGACATGGGCGAGCTGCGCGACCGGCGCCGTATCCCGCTGCCCATGCTGGCCGGGATCAGCGGCATGGCCGTACCGATCGCGATCTACCTCATGGTGAACGCGGGCCGGTCCTCGGTGCACGGCTGGGGCACCGCGATGTCCACCGACACGGCTTTCGCGCTGGGCATGCTGGCACTGCTCGGCTCGCGGTTCCCCGAACGGCTGCACACCTTCATCCTGACCGTCGCCGTCGTGGACGACTTCCTGGCGCTCGGCGTGATCGCGGTGGCGTACAGCGACCACATCTCGTGGACGCCGCTGATCGTCGGGATCGGCGTCCTGCTGGTGGTGTACGCGGTCCGCAGCGCCGGTGTGCGGCGCGGCGCGGTCTACGGGGTGCTGGGGGTGATCGCCTGGGTGGCGTTCCTGCATTCCGGGGTGGACCCGCTGGTCGTCGGTCTGATCATGGGCCTGCTCTCCTTCGCCTACCCGGCGTCGCGGGACGCGCTGGAGCGGGCGACGGGGCTGTTCCGGTCCTTCCGCGAGCAGCCGACCGCGGAGCTGGAGCGCGAGGCGCGGCTGGGCCTGGCCTCCGCGGTCTCCCCCAACGACCGGCTCCAGCGGCTGTGGCACCCGTGGAGCAGCTATGTGATCGTGCCGCTGTTCGCGCTGGCCAACGCGGGGATCGAGATCAACGGCTCGCTGCTGGCCGACGCCTTCACCTCGCCGATCACGCTCGGCATCCTGCTGGCGTACGGGCTCGGCAAGCCGATCGGCATCGTGGGCGCGTCCGCGCTGGCCACCAGGCTGAGCCGGGGCCGGATGCGGCCGTCGGTCGGCTGGGCGGCGGTGCTGGGCGGCGGTTCCATCGCGGGTATCGGCTTCACGGTGTCGCTGCTGATCGCGACGCTGGCCTTCGACGGGGACCAGCTCGCGCAGGCGAAGATCGGCGTGCTCAGCGCGGTCGTCTTCGCCATGCTCAGCACGACGGTGGTCGCGCTGGTCGCCGGGCGGCTGCCGGAGACGCGCAGGGCGCGTGCCCTGCTGGGCACCGCGGAGTCCGTCGTGGACCTCGTCGAGCCCGTCGACCCGGCCCGCGACCATGTCCGCGGGCCGGTGGACGCGCCGGTGACGATCGTGGAGTACGGCGACTTCGAGTGCCCCTTCTGCGGCCAGGCGGAGACCGTCGTACGCGAACTGCTCGCCGACTTCGGCGACAGCGTCCGCTACGTGTGGCGGCACCTGCCGCTCAACGACGTGCACCCGCACGCCCAGCTCGCCGCGGAGGCGTCGGAGGCCGCCGCCGAGCAGGGCCGCTTCTGGGAGATGCGGGACCTGCTCTTCGAGCGGCAGGACGCGCTCAAGGTGCGCGACCTGCTGGACCACGCGCGGGAGATCGGGCTCGACGTGGCGCTGTTCAAGGAGTCGCTGCACAAGCGGCACGGCGCGCGGCGGATCGCGAAGGACGTGGAGTCCGCCGACCTGAGCGGGGTGTCGGGCACCCCGACCTTCTTCATCAACGGCCGCCGCCACCATGGCGCGTACGACATCGACAGCCTGTCCGCGGCGGTGATCTCGGCGCGCGAGCGGGCGCTGGTGGAGCAGGGCGGGGCGGAGGCGTAGGGGACCCCCGGACGGGGCCTACGCCGCCGCCTCCGCGGGGGCTAGCGCGCTCCGGGGTCTCAGGGGTGGAGGGAGCGGACCGCACGGGGGACGCCGGGGGCCTGGTGGCCGCCGCTGGCGATCATCCGCACCTCGCCGTCCGCGCTGATCTCGGCGCGGACGATCCCCGTCTCGTCCTCGTAGACCGGGTAGCCGCCCGCGCCGGATTTCTCGGTCCTGCGTACGACGACGACGTCGTCCTCCACCGCGGGGGCCTGGAACACCAGCTCGTAGATCTCCGGGTAATCCATATGGGACCTCCTGACCCGCCCATCATCTCCCGCGACGCCCCGGCCCGCCTCTGGGGACCCGGCCGGTACACCGTCGGTCACGGCGGTGACGCGGAAGCGGGCGCGACATGGTCCCGGAGGGGCTCGGGAGGACGGGTCGAAAGGCGGACAGAGAGGTGAACGCGGACAGAAAGATGAACAACGTGTCACACCGGCCGGTCGAGGGCGCCGGTCCGCTGACACACCGGCCGCCGCTGTGGTTCCCTGGCGTCATGACCCCGCTGCTCGTGATGCGCCGCCACGTGGACTACGGGCGTGTCACGAACATGGCCTGTCCCGCCGTGCGCTGACGTCGCGCGCTCGACGTCCTGCCGCCCGCAACGGCCGCTGATCAGCCCCTTTCACCACGCAAGGCGCGTTCCCGTGCCGCGCCGTGCCACCGCCGGGTGCCGTCCTCGCCGCCCGCCGTACGGGTCGTCGCGGCGGCGGTCCGCGCGCCGGACACATCCGCACATCCGTACGGCGCGCTCCGCGCGAGCCGAGGGCCGTACGCCATTTCCCAGGGGAGAGCCATGACCCAGCCCATCGACTCCGTGACCGCGGGCACCACCGCGGAGGACACCGCGGCGCGGGACCTGCCGGGGTGGTCGTTCGAGACCCAGCAGGTGCACGCGGGCACCGCGCCCGACCCGACGACCGGCGCGCGGGCGGTGCCGATCTACCAGACGACGTCGTTCGTGTTCCGCGACACGCAGCACGCCGCCGACCTGTTCTCGCTGGCGGAGCCCGGCAACATCTACACGCGCATCCACAATCCGACGCAGGACGCCTTCGAGCAGCGGGTCGCCGCGCTGGAGGGCGGTGTCGCGGCGGTGGCGCTGGCGTCGGGGCAGGCCGCGGAGACGCTGGCGATCCTCACGCTGGCGCGCTCCGGTGACCACATCGTCTCCAGCGCGTCGCTGTACGGCGGCACGTACAACCTCTTCCGTCACACGCTGCCGAAGTTCGGCATCGAGGTGTCCTTCGTGGAGGACCCCGACGACGCGGACGCGTGGCGGGCGGCGATCCGGCCGGGGACGAAGGCGCTGTTCGCCGAGACGCTGGGCAATCCGCGCGGCAATGTGCTGGACGTGCGGGCGGTCGCCGACGTCGCGCACGCGGCGGGTCTGCCGCTGATCGTGGACAACACGGTGCCGACGCCGTTCCTGCTGCGGCCGATCGAGCACGGCGCGGACATCGTGGTGCACTCGGCGACCAAGTTCCTCGGCGGGCACGGCACGACGATCGCGGGCGTGGTCGTGGACGGCGGGACCTTCGACTTCGGGGCGCACGCCGAGCGGTTCCCCGACTTCACCGAGCCCGACCCCAGCTACCACGGTCTCCAGTACTGGCCCGCGCTCGGCCCCGGCGCCTTCGCGGCGAAGCTGCGCGTGCAGCTCCTGCGCGACCTCGGCCCGGCGCTGTCGCCGCACTCGTCCTTCCTGCTGCTCCAGGGCGTCGAGACGCTGTCGCTGCGGCTGGAGCGGCACTCGACCAACGCGCAGGCGCTCGCGGAGTGGCTGGAGGCGCGTGACGAGGTCGCGGTCGTCCACTATCCGGGACTGCCGTCCAGCCGCTGGCACGACGCGGCCCAGCGCTATCTGCCGCGCGGGGCGGGCGCGGTGCTCGCCTTCGAGCTGCGGGACGGCGCGGAGGCCGGAAAGAGGTTCGTGGACGCGGTGTCGCTCTTCAGCCACCTCGCCAACATCGGTGACGTGCGGAGCCTGATCATCCACCCGGCGTCCACCACGCACAGCCAGTTGGACGAGGAGCAGCTCGCCGCCACCGGCACCTCGCCGGGCCTGGTGCGGCTGTCGGTCGGCATCGAGCACATCGACGACCTCAAGGCCGACCTGGAGGCGGGCTTCCGCGCGGCGAAGGGCGCGTCCTGAACACCGCTGCCACCACTGGGGTCCCCCTGCTGCCCGCCACGGGCGCCTGGCAGCCGGGGGACCCGCCGGGGCGCCGGAACTGGCACGCCCTCGACCGGCCGCTGGCCCTGGAGGCGGGCGGCGAACTGCCGGGCGTGCGGCTGGCGTTCGAGACCTGGGGGCGGCTCGCGCCGGACGCGTCCAACGCGGTCCTAGTGCTGCACGCCCTGACCGGCGACAGCCATGCGGCGGGTCCGGCGGGTCCCGGGCATCCGACCGCCGGGTGGTGGGACGCCCTGATCGGACCGGGCCGCGCGCTGGACACCGACCGGTGGTTCGTGGTCGCGCCGAACGTCCTCGGCGGCTGTCAGGGCAGTACGGGTCCGTCCTCGTACGGTCCCGACGGTCGTCGCTGGGGCGGCTCCTTCCCGTTTCTGACGCAGCGTGACCAGGTCGCCGCCGAGGCGGAGTTGGCCGACGCGCTGGGCATCGGGAGCTGGGCGCTGGTGGTCGGCGGGTCGATGGGCGGGATGCGCGCCCTGGAGTGGGCGGTCGGTCGCCCCGAGCGCACCCGCGCCCTGCTGCTGCTCGCCTCCCCCGCCGCGGCGAGTGCCGAGCAGATCGCCTGGGCCGCCGTCCAGTCGCACGCCATCCGCTCGGACCCGCACTGGCGCGGCGGCGACTACCACGACGCGGGTCCGGGCCGAGGACCGCACGCGGGGCTCGGCCTCGCGCGGCGGCTGGCCCACGTCACCTACCGCAGCGAGGGCGAGCTGCGGTCCCGCTTCGGCCGCTCCGCGCAGGACGGCGAGGAGCCCTGGCGCGGCGGGCGGTACGCCGTCGAGTCGTATCTCGACCACCACGCCGCCAAGCTGGTGCGGCGGTTCGACGCGGCCAGCTACGTCGTGCTCACCGAGGCGATGAACGCGCACGACATCGGCAGATCCCGCGGCGGTACGGCGGCGGCCCTGCGCCGCGTGACCGCCACGACCCTGGTCGCCGGAGTCGACTCCGACCGCCTCTACCCCCTCCCCCAGCAGGCCGAGTTGGCGGCGGGCATCCCGCACTCCGACCGGCTGCGGATCGTCGAATCGCCGTACGGGCACGACGGATTCCTCATCGAGACGGATCAAGTGGCCGCGCTCGTCAGAGAACTGACGGCGTGAGGGGCATGGGGTGCCGGCGGAAGAACTGCCACATCAGGGCGTCGGCGCTGATCTCACGCGTCGTCGTACCGTTGCCCGCGGAGTCCTGTGGTGATCCCGGCCAGGTGTGACCCCCGTCCGACACCGAGTACAGCTCGACGTCCGCGCCGTCGCGGCAGCCTCCGTAGACGGTCCGCTGGACGTGTGGGGTGGTCTGGGTGGTGGCCGGTCCCGTCGTGCAGCCGTTGAGGGAGGCCCAGCGCTGCTGGGCGACGGGCACCGAGTAGTGCCAGGCGGCGCTGTCGCCGCCGCCGTAGTACGGGTTGGTGCTGTCCTGCTGCCCGTGGAAGGCGATCACCGGTACGGCTCTGCCGGGCGCGCAGGACGCGGCGTCCGGCCGGCTGCCATCGGCGGGGTCGGGGCGCCCGGCGCGGATGCCCGCCACCGGGGCGATCGCGGCGACCTTGTCGGCCAGCGCGCACGCCAGCGCGGAGGTCATCCGGCCGCCGCCGGAGTAGCCGGTCGCGTACACCCGCGCCGGGTCGACGCAGGCGGAGGCCGTGACCGTGTCGATCACCTGGCGCAGGAATCCGACGTCGTCGCGGGTGCCCTGCGGGGTGACGGAGGGAACGTTCCAGATGAAGCCGCCGCCGCTGGGCACCACCCCGGTGGGCGCGGCGACGACGAAGCCGTTCGCGTCGGCGGTCGGCGCCATGTCGCTGTACGCGAGCTGCCCGGCGCCCGTGCCCTGGCTGCCGTGCAGATCCAGCACCAGGGGCAGCAGCGCGCCCTGGGCGCGAGCCGGGATACGGACGAGGACCTGGTAGGTCGCGCCGCCGAACGACACCGGCGTGTTGTACTGCCCGCTGCCGAGCGCGGGCACGCACTGATCCGGCGCCGTCCCTCCCCCGCCGGGGAGGTTCCACTTCTGCCAGGCGTTGGTGTTGGAGTCCCAGATCTGCAACTGCCTGCCGTTGGCCGTGCTGCCGCCCGGATCATCGAGGAAACGGCCCGACTGAGGATTCCTGAGCTGGCCCGACGCCTGGGCCTGCCACTGCTGCGCACCCGAGCCGTTGCACGTCCAGAGCTGGACCTTCGTCCCGTTCGCCGTCCCCTGGCCCGTCACGTCCAGGCACTTGCCCAGCGCCCGGACCGTACCGTCCGAACCGACCGTCCACGACTGCGCGTTGGTGCCATTGCAGTCGTAAAGCTGCACGGGAGTGCCGTCCGCGCTGCTCGCCGACGCCACATCCACACACTTGCCGCCGACACCCGTGATGGGTCCCGTACGAGCGGACGGCGAGGTCGGAGGAGAGGTGGGCGGGGTGCCGGTGGGGACGGTGAACTGGCCCTGGCTGAGGACGCGGGAGGTGTTGAAGGTGGTCTGGAGACCGGCGGTGGTGTTGGCCGAGGTGAGGTAGTCGGACCAGATCATGAACCAGGTCCACAGCGGCTGGGCCGCCAACTGCGCGGGCGTGGGGACCGTACCGACCTCGGCGAGCGAAACCGGCTTGCCGTGGGCCTGGTTGACGATCGCCTGGTACCACTCGGTGCTGGCCGAGCCGTGCACCCACGGGTCGAGGCTGGCGACGTCCACGTACGCGTCACCCGGGTAGTAGTCGGCCACGTGGGCCGCTCCGCCGTCGATGTCCTTGACGTTCCAGACCCAGATGATGTTGTCCAGGCCCTTGGACTCCAGGTAGTCGTGGGTGATCTGGAACAGCCGGGCGCTCCCGGCCGCGCCGGTCTTGCCGCCCCACCAGGCCCAGCCTTCGTTCATCTCGTGCAGCGGACGGAACAGCACGGGGATGCCCGCGTCCTTCAACTGCTGCACGTACGGCACCACTTGGTCGAGCCTGCGCTTGTAGTCGGTGTTCAGCGTCGAGCCGTCCGTGACGAGTTGGCTCCACTCCGGGTCCGACAGGTGGCTGCCCTTGATGGGGTTGGGGCCGGTGTCGAAGTCGCAGGTCGCCACGTCGGGCCGGCACATGTGCCAGGTCAGGTTGACCAGTGAGCCGTTGGCCCACTCGGTCTTCGCCTGGTCGATCATCGTCTGACGATTGGCGATGTCGTCCGGCCGGAAGCCGAACTCCCCGCCCCACAGCCCGGCCCACTTCCCGGTGATCGAGTGGGCCTGGGCCGTGTAGGCCGAGGGCTGGCTGAGCGGTTCCTTGTTGTGGACGCCGCTGATCACATGGTTCCCGCTGATCTGGTGCAGGTAGCCGATCACCGCGTCGGGCGTCGAGGCACCGGTCGCCGACGCCTGCGGCGGCGAGGTCGCCAGCCACGCCCCGGCCACCAGCGGCAGCGCGGCGAGCAAGGCGGCCCGCCTGCGGGTGAAGATCTTCGCTCTCATCGGACCCTCTCATGTATCCCATGGGGGTGGAACGTTGCATGCCGCGCGTCCGTGGCAGCGAGATGTCGCGTCATCGCGGCCACGGGAAAACGGCGGAAAGACCAACGCCTGGAAGCTAGAACTCTGGTCTAGGCCATGTCAATGAGTCCGGCACAGGTTTTCTAAAACGTGCCAGTGACTCATCAGTAACCAGAGAGGGATTACGGGGCGCGGCCGGGCACGCGAGAGAGCGCGGGCGGGCCACAGCGCGGGAAGACGTACTCGCACGGACGAGGGACACGGCGCCGACAGCGGTGGGGCGGCGCGCCGTCACCGGCGATCCGACCTCAACAGCCCGACGACAGCGCGGTGTTACGGCCTGGGCGGCGGCGCCGTCGAACCCCTCGGGACGAGGCCGGGGATCTGGGCCGCGTGCGACGCGGGCTTCTGATGCGTCATCACATCGAAGAGCGTCTCGGTGACGTCGGCGCCGAAGGAGAAGATGTCGTGCCGCATCGCCGAGAGCATGGGCCGGGTGAGCTGGCACAACTGCGAGTCGTCCCAGGCGAGCAGGGACAGGTCCTGCGGTACGGACAGGCCGAATTCGGCGGCCACGCCCAGCGCGGTGACGGCCATGATGTCGTTGTCGAAGACGATCGCCGTGGGGCGCTCGGCGGAGAGCAGGAGCGTACGGCAGGCGCGGCTGCCCTGGTCGGCGGAGAAGTCGGCGACGACGGTCCGCGCCGACAGGCCCAACTCGGCCGCCGTCTCGGTGAACGCGCGGGTCCTGATGGCGCTGTGCCCCAGCTCGGCGGGTCCGCTCACCCGGGCCACCCTGCGGTGCCCGAGCGCCGCCAGATAGCGGACCGCCTCGACGGTCGCGGCGGCGTCGTCGGTCCACACGGAGGTGAATGGACCGGCGAGCGAGGGGTGTCCGACGGCCACCGCGGGCAGGCCGATCGCGGACAGCGCCGGGATGCGCGGGTCGTCCACCCGCAGGTCGACCAGGATGCTGCCGTTGACCCGGTTGCCCTGCCACCACTCGCGGTGGACCTCGATCTCGTCGTCGGCCTCGACCAGCCGCAGCAGGAGCGAGCAGGAGTGGCGGCCGAGCACGCTCTCGATACCGGAGATGAACTCCATGTAGAACGGTTCGAGGCCGAGCATCCGCGCGGGTCTGGCGATGGCGAGTCCCACGGTGTGCAGCGCCCGGCCGGACAGCGACTGCGCCGCCTGGTTCGGGCTCCAGCCCAGGTCACGGGCGGCCTGGAGGATGCGTTCCTTCGTACTGGACGACACGCCCGGCTTGTTGTGCACGGCGATGGTCACAGCGGACGGCGAGACTCCCGCACGCCGGGCGACGTCCTTGATCGTGGCCTTGCGCCCGCCGCCCGCTGCTGCCGTCTGGCTCACCCGGATGTCCGCCTTCGTCTCGTGGTCGGGCCGTGCCGAGACGCGCCGCACCGGGGCCGGAAGTCGCGGGTCGCGGGGAGTCCCGGCCGAGGGGTGGACCGTGCGAGCCGCCTCGTCGGCTCAGCGTACACTCAAACGTTGCATACGCGCCGGTCGGCGACGGTCAGCGGCCCAAGCCGCCCCGGGCGGTCGACAGGCCCACGCCCCGGCCGTACGCCGCGACGCGGGCCCGTGGCTCAGCGCGCTCCGGCCGTGGCCGCTCCCGCGATGGCCGCCGCACCGACCAGTCCGGCGTCCCCCCGCAGCGCGGCCCGCTCCACGAGTACCCCGGCCGCGAACGGCAGCGCGGCGTACGACTCCAAGTGGCGGCGCAGCGGCGGGAACAGCACGTCGGCGGCCTCGGCGACGCCCCCGCCGATGACGGCGGCCTCGATCTCCACCAGGGTGGCGACCGCCGCGATGCCCGCGGCCAGGGCCCGCGCGGCGGAGTCGAAGGCCGCCAGCGCGACCGGGTGGCCCTGCCGGGCGCCGACGGCCACCGCCGCCGCGTCGGCCGGACCCTCATCGGGCCGCCAGCCCTGCTCCAGCGCGCGGCGCGTGATGGACGTGCCGCTCGCCAACTGCTCGACGCAGCCCCGCGATCCGCAGACGCACGCCTCGCCGAGCAGGTCGACGGTGATGTGCCCCAGATGCCCGGCGTTGCCGGTCGGCCCGCTGCGGACAGCGTTGTCAAGGATGAGTCCGGCGCCGACGCCGGTCGAGACCACCATGCACAGCGCGTTCCGGTACCCGCGCGCGGCGCCGATCCAGTGCTCCGCCGCCGTCATCGCCACGGCGTCGCCGCACAGCACCACCGGCTTTCCCGCCACGGCGGGGTGCGCCCGTACGCGCTCGACGATCGGGAAGCCGCGCCAGGCGGGGATGTTCACCGGGCTCACCGTGCCCGCCGCGATGTCGACGGGACCCGCGCTGCCGATGCCCAACGCCGTGACCGCGCGCCAGTCCTGATGCTCGGTCAGCTCGGCCAGCACCTCGAGGACGGCGCCGAGAACCGCCGAGTCGGCGCCCGCGGGCGTCGGACGCCGGGCCCGGTGGCGTACGCGGCCCTCGGCGTCCACCAGCGCTCCGGCGATCTTCGTCCCGCCGATGTCCAGGGCGGCCAGCAGCCGCCCTCCGACCTCGGGCAGGAGCAAGGACGGCTGCGCGGCATCAGTGGCCATGGGGTGGATCTCCGTTCACGGCAGAGAGACGGGAGACGGGCCGGCCGTGGGAACTGGCCCCATTTAGGCGTGCGTCAGCGCAAAGGAGTCGATCTCGGACCAGCATGCTACTACAGCGTTTTATGGACGACGACACGCCATGCCGTGCCCGCTGCCCTCCTGTCGCGGTCCGGTCCGCGCCCGGTGTCCTCCGCACCGCCCGGTCCGGGCAGACCTCGTCGGCAGCGGGAATCACCGCCGTCGCGCGCCATGCGGCCGCTCACACGCGGTCCCTCAGACGCGAGAGCTCGGCGGCGCGAGCACGAGGGCCTGGCGGCGCTGATGGACGGTCAGGTAGCGCAGCCCGTGCGGACCCGCGGTGAACGCGCGCAGCGAGCGGCGCGGGAGCCACACCAAATCGCCGGGGACGAGGGGGACTTGGTCGAGTTCGGTGGTGAGGCGGCCGTCGCCGTCGAGAATGTGGACGAGCACGTCGAGGTCGGGGCCGAGGTGCGGTGCGATGCCCGCGTGCGGCGGGAGTTGGATGATGTTGGAGTCCAAGTCGCGGTCACGCATGCGCAGTTTCCACACCGCGCCGGAGGCGTCGGGCACGCCCGGCGATGCGACGGCCGGGGCGCCCGGACCGTCCGCGGCATCCGGGAAGGCCGGGGCCGCCGAGACCACCGGGGAGTCCGAGACCACCGGGGAGTCCGGTCGCCGCGCGCCGGTCAGGACGCGGGGCAGCGAGGTCGACGCGAGTTTGCGGATGCGGATCCGCCACTCCCCCGGCGCCTTGTCCTCGTACTGCCAGTCGTGGCCGCCCGGGTGCTCCGTGTCGAACTCCTCGCGCAGGTGGCGGGGGTCGTGGTCGTTGACCAGGACCAGCGAATCCCCTACTGCGAGGGCGTCGTACGCGGCGAAGACGGCGGGGTGCCTGCCGGGCTTGGGCAGCGGACGTACGTCGAGCTCGGGTCCTGGCACGGGCCGCGCCTCCCTCTATTTCTACAAGTGGCGATTGTGTAAACTCTAGCGCATGACGCCTCCCTCCGATCCCACGGACGCCGTGACCGACGCGCTCGCCGGCCGTCGGCGGGACGTCCTCGACCTGCTCCGGCGATCGGCGGCGCCGCTGAGCATCGCCGACATCGCCCGCCGCCTCGAAGTGCACCCGAACACGGCCCGGTTCCACCTCGACACATTGGTGGGGCACGGGCAGGCGGAGCAGGTCGCGGCCGCGCGCACCGGGCCCGGAAGGCCGCCGCTGCTGTTCCGCGCCGCCCCTGGCATGGACCGGACGGGACCGCGCAATTACCGGCTGCTCGCGTCGATCCTCGTCGAGGAGCTGTCGCACAGGCCCCGTCCCACGCAGGCGGCGGTCGCGGCCGGGCGCGCCTGGGGCGGGGAGTTGACCGAGGCACCGGACGCAACGGCCCCGTCGGGCACGGTCACCGAGGCGCGCACGACGGTCACCGAGGCGCGCGCGGTCGAAGGTCTCATCCGCCTGCTCGACGACCTCGGCTTCGCCCCGGAGCGCCCGCCGCGCGGCGCCGTCGACCGGATCGGCTTGCGGCACTGCCCCTTCCTCGACCTGGCGCAGGAGCGGTCGAAGATCGTCTGCCCGATCCATCTGGGCCTGATCCAGGGCGCGTTGGCCGCGATGGAGGCGCCGCTGACCGCCGAGCGGCTGGAGCCGTTCGTGGAACCCGACCTGTGCGTGGTCCACCTCGGCCGGGCGGCACGCCCCGTGGAAGGGAAGGGGCGTTGAGCGCTTCGGCGGCGGCCTCGGTGGCCCTGGTGTTCACCTGGCTCGGGATGGTCCTCGCCATCTCCTTCCTGGAGGCGCCGCTGAAGTTCCGCGCCCCGGACGTCACCGTCCGTATCGGTCTCGGCATCGGCCGCCTGGTGTTCCGCGCGCTCAACTCCGTCGAAGGGGTCTTCGCGGTGACCCTGCTGACCGTCGCGGCCAGCGGACCCCTTTCCGCCCGCGCGACGGTCGCGCTGACCGCCGCCGTGGCTCTGCTCGTCCTCCAACTGGCCGTGGTACGGCCCCGCCTGACCCGCCGTTCGAACGCGGTCCTGGCCGGGCAGGACCCGCCGCGCTCCCACGCCCACTACGCCTACATCGGCCTGGAAGCCGCCAAGGTCGCGGCCCTGATCACGGCAGGCGCCCTGCTGCTGGCCGGTTGACGCCCGCGAGCCGGTCCCCACGGTGCGGAACCGGCCGATCAGAAGAGGGCGATCGGGTTGACCGGGACGCCGGTCATGCCGTGGATACGCGGCGGCGCGACGGAGAGCAGGAAGCTGTAGCGCCCCAACTCCGCGCACAGCGCGGCGAGATCGTCGAGCTGTGAGGCGTCGATCAGGGGCATGGCCATCCGGCCGAGTGCCACGCCGTGCAGCGGCGACGGCGCGTTCGGATCGAGCGGTGGGAAGGCGTCGCCCCGGTCACCGGTGTAGACGGCGACCTGGCGGTGGTGCATCCAGCGCACCGCGTCGAGGCTGATGCCCGGTGTCGGTGTGCCGGGGACGGGCGTGGCGGGCCAGCCGAGCCGGATCGCGAGGGCGTCGCCCGAGCGCACCTCGACGTTCTGCCGCTTCTCGGCCTCCTCCAGGTCGTGGGAGGTCACCGCGCGACCGGGCGCGAGCGGGCCGTCCACGGCCAGGTCGAGCAGCACCCCGCGTGTGACGATGCCCGCGGCGAAGGCCCCCGTCGAAGCGAAGGTCACGCCCGCGGCGGTCACGACCTGGTCCCTCGGGCGTCCGGGGTAGACCTGACCGTCGGTCGACCAGTGCGCCAGCGCGTCGATGTGGGTCGAGCCCGCGTGGTGGTTCTGCGTCAGCGTCAGATCGGCCGCCACGGGAACGCCGGTGTAGGACATCATCTGCTGGACCGGGGAGACGTCCACCGTCGTCGGCGCGAACGGGCTGCTGACGATGGGGGTCGGCGTGATCGGCTGCGCCAGCGACACCCACCGGCCGGTCCGCACCTCGGCGGCGGCCTGTGCGCGTACGGCGTCGGTGATTAGATTGAGCGTGCCGAGTTCGTCGTCGGAACCCCAGCGGCCCCAGTTGTCCGGAAGTTCCTGCTCGGTCGGATCGGTCACGTGAGCGCTTCCCCTCTTGCGATGTGCGGGAGCCGCGCGATGCGCCGAACTGCCCTTGTTCGCCCCTGCCGGCGCACCACCAGCGGCCAACAGCATACGGTCGACACCCTTTTCACACCTGCCACATCCGGGATCGGACGGACGGGGTGGCAGCGGCGGGGATCGTGACGCTCGACGCAGCCGTTCCAGCCCGGACGCCACCCGCCTCCGCACGGCCCGCGTACCCGCCCGACGGCGGGAACGGGCGGCGGGTCCCGTGACATACCGTCACCCCGATGCGTGCCGTGACGTGCGCGGCCCGGCGTTACGGCGAAGGGTGGGAGGTTCAGGGCGCCGCGCCGGGCGGGGGCTCCGTACCGGAGGTTTGCGCACATGCGGTCCCTGCACCCGTCGCCCGCCCGCTCCGTAGCGGCGGACGTACACCGGTCGTGACCGGGGAGGACACCGCGACACCGGCCGTGAGCGGGGAGGACACCGCGACAGCGGCCGCCGGGTCGCCGCCGCGGGTCGCCTGGGCGTGGCCCGGCTTCGCGCGCGGTCTGCTGTACGCGCTGCCGGGCGCCGCGGTGGCGCTGCACAATCCGGGCGCGGGCATGGCGCTGGCGGTGGGCGTGCTCCCCGCCGCCGTCATGCGCATGCCCGCCCGGCGGCGGGCCCGGTTCATGACCGTCGTGGTCGGCCTGTGCACCGGCCTGCCGATGGTGCTGGGGTCGCTGCTGGTGCAGGTGCGGTGGGTCGCGGTGCCCGGCGTGTTCCTGCTGGCGTACGCGTCCGCCGTCGTCGCCGCACGGCGCCCGGCAGGGATGGTGCTGCTCGTGCTCAGCCTGCCCATGGTGGGCGCAGGGCTGAGCTATGACGACGTGTCCCAGGCGCTCGGCATCACCGGGCTGATCGTCGCGGGCTCCGCGTACGCCTGGCTGGTGTCGCTGCTGTGGCCGTCGACCGCGCCGCCCCCCAGGCCGCCGGGCCCGGCGCCCTCCCCCGAACAGGCCAGGATGTACGGTCTGCGGCTCGGCGCGGCCGGGGCCGCCGCGGCGGGCTGCGGTCTGGCGCTGGCACCGACGCATCCGGGCTGGCCGGTGGTGGCCGCGCTGATGGTCATGCGTCCGCGGCCCCAGATGCAACGGCTGCGGTCCTTCGGCCGGGTGCTGTCGGTGCTGGCCGGTGGCGCGGTCGCACTCCTGCTGCTCCGTAACGACGCGCCGGACTGGGCGTACGCGGTGACCGCCGCGGCCACGCTCGCGCTCGCCGCGGCGACCCAGGGCAGCCGCTGGTATCTGACCCCCGCGTACTCGACGGTCCTCGTGCTGCTCCTGCTGCTGCACGCGGAGCCCGACCAGGCCCGTGCCCGGGCCGACGAGCGTCTGTGGGCCACGGTCGCGGGCGTGGCCCTCGCGTATCTCTTCGGCCTGCTCCTGCCGAGGATTCTGCGGCTGCCGGCGGTGTCACGCCTGCTGGGGGCGACGGGACGCGGCTGACCACCGTGCCCCTCACCGCGCGGGCGCGGCCTGCTTCGTCTCCTGCGGCGCGGCGATCCGGCCGAGCGAGCGGTCGACGAGGGTGAGGACGAGGAAGACGGCCGCGGCGGCGAGCATGAACAGGGCGAGGCCGTGCAGTCCCGAGGTGGTCGCGCGGCGGCCGAAGAAGGCGCCGGTCGCGGAGGAGGCGACCATGGCGCCCAGATACATGAACGTCCGCAGCAGCCCGGACGACGCGCCCATGCGCGCGGGGTCGGCCTGGAAGTAGAGCGCGTTCTGGTTGGCGAGGCTGACCAGGCCCTGCGGCAGTCCGAGGACGACGGCGACCGCGACCAGCAGCCACACCGCGGCGTGGTCGCCCACGGCCAACAGCATGGCGCAGGCGACGAGTTGGGCCACGGCGCCGACGACCAGCTTGCCGCGCACGACGGCCTTGCGCCCGGTGAGGGTGGACACGACGATGCCGACCGCGAAGGTGGGCAGCAGGAGCAGCCCGGCCGCGGAGGCGCTCAGCCCCCTGCCGTCCTCCAGCCACTGCGTGAAACCGTAGATGAAGGAGTACGAGACGGTGTACGCGACGAAGGTGCGGGCGTAGGTCGCCAGCAGCGGGATGTTGCCCGCGAAGACGCCGACGTCGATGAACGGGTCGGCGGCGCGCCGCTCGCGCAGGGCGAAGCCGGTGCCCGCGAGCAGGGTGAGCGCGATGAGCCAGGCCCGGTCGGTGCGGGCGTCCATGAGGAACAGCAGCAGCGACACGAGGGTGGCGGCGAAGAGCAGGACGCCCGCCCAGTCGAGGCGATTGCGCGGACGCGGCCCGCCGTCGGGGAGCGGGGCGCCGACTGGGAGCGGCCCACTGTCGGGGAGCGGGGCGCCGTCGGCGGCGCCCGACGGCGCGATCGCGGTCCTGCCCGGCAGGTGGATCCAACCGAGGACGAGACAGGCGATCGCGAGCGGGATGTTGATGGCGAAGGTGCTCCGCCAGCCGCCGAGGCCGATGAGCAGGCCGCCGAGGGTCGGGCCGATGACGGCGACGGTCTGGCCGGTCACGGCGAGCGTGGTGAGCACGCCCGCGGGGCTCTTCATCCCGGTGCGTTCGGCCTCGCTGCGGATCAGGTACATGGCGGCCGGATAACCGGCGCAGGTGCCGAAGCCGAGGACGACGCGGGCGGCGACGAGGACGGTGAGGTTCGGGGCGAGGGTGCCGATCACCCCGGCGACGCCCGTCAGCGCGGTCCCGGCGAGGAACAGCCGCTTGGGGCCGTACGTGTCGACCAGCCGTCCGACGAGCGGTTGCCCGATGGAGGTGGCCAGGTAGAGCGCGGAGATGAGCCAGGCCGTCCGGGCGGCGTCGGCGCCTAGGGCGGCGCCGATCGGCGCCAGGGCGACGGCGATGATGGAGGAGTTGACGGGGTTGAGGATCGAGCCGATCATCATCGGCGCGAGCAGCCGCCGGTCGAAGGCGACCTCGGCCGGTGCGGAGGAGGGTTCCGACCGCTCGGGCCGCTGGGGCCGCTCGGGCCGGCCTGGAGCGGCCGGTCCGGCGGACCGCGCGGCGGGTTGTACGGCGGCTGGCGCACCCGACGCGGCGGTCCGTTCCGGCCGTACGGCGGCCTGCTCCGTTCGTACGGCGGGCACGGCGGACGCCTCGGGCTGCTCAGACGGCCCGGACGGCCCGGACTGCCCGGACTGTCCCTGCGGTATCGCGGCCATCAGTTCGTCAGCCTGCCCAACAGGCGCATCGCCTCACTGATCGTGTGCCGCTCCGCGTCGTCGTACTGCTCCTCCAAGGCGCGCGCCAGCCACTCCACGCCCGCCTGCCGAGCGCCCTCCGCGCGCTCGCGGCCCGCGGGGGTCAGCTCGACGATCTGGCGGCGGCCGTCGGCGGGGTCGGGGGTGCGGTGGATCAGTCCCAGCCGCTCGAGTGAGGACAGCGTCGCGGCCATGGACTGCTGCCGTACGTGCTCGGCGTCGGCCAGCGCGGCGGCGGTGACGGCGTCGCCCCGGCTGACGCGCATCAGCACGGACGACTGCGACGGGGTCAGATCCTCCCCGTCCGTCACCTGGAGGATGCGGCGGCGCAGTCTGCCCACCACCACGCGGACGTCCAGGGACGCCTGGAGCATGCCGGGAGCGACCGGCTTCGCTTCACTTTGCATATCGTCAGCCTACACTGTTTAATTCTCACTGTTCAGTTAAGACTGTCTACTTTCCGTCGAGAGGACCCGCCCCTCATGTCCGCATCCCGTACCGCCCTGCTGGTCATGGACTTCCAGAACGGCATCGTGCAGCGCATCGCCGACGACTCCGTCGTGGCCGCGGCGGCCCGCGCGGTCGAGGCCGCCCGCGCCGCCGAGATTCCGGTGATCTTCGTACGGGTCGCCTTCCGGCCCGGCTATCCGGAGACCGCCGCCTCGAACCTCTCCTTCAGCGCCCTCAGCCAGGCAGGGGACGCCTTCACCCAGGACAACCCGGCCACCCAGGTGGTCGACGCGCTCGCCCCGCGCGCCGACGAGCCGGTGGCCGTCAAGCGCCGGGTCAGCGCCTTCACCGGCAGCGACCTGGAGGTCCTGCTGCGCGGCGCCGGTGCGGACTCGCTCGTCCTCACCGGCCTGTCCACCAGCGGCGTCGTCCTGTCCACCATCCGCCAGGCGGCCGACCTCGACTACCGCCTGACCGTCCTGTCCGACGCCTGCGCCGACAACGAACCCGACGTCCACCGCATCCTCATCGAGAAGGTCTTCCCCAAGCAGGCCCAGGTCATGACCACCGACGAGTGGGTCACGTCCCTCTGAGCCGACGGCTGTTGCCCTACCCCGCGGCCTCACGCGCCGGTGCCCGGCCGCGCCGGAGGGTCGGTGTCCGGCGCCCGTGCAGCGCAGGTCACGGGAGAGGTCCGGCGTTCACGGACACGCTCTAGACTGAGCGCTCGCGCGGTCGGCGCGCAGGCGCGGTCCGGAGGGAGAGCGGTGGTGGCGAGGGGCGGGGGCGACTTCGAGGAGTTGCCCGCTGAGGTGCTGACACAGGCCGCCGCGGCCTTCGGCCTGCTGGCCTCGCCCGCGCGGCTGCACCTGGTGTGGACGCTGATGCAGGGCGAGAGCGATGTGACCGCGCTCGCCGACCGCGTCGGCGGCGCGCTGCCCGCGGTCAGCCAGCACCTGACGAAGCTCAAGCTCGCCGGCCTGGTGCGGTCGCGCCGTGAGGGACGGCACGTGGTGTACCTGGTGGACGACCCGGACGTGGAGACCATGGTGCGGTGGATGCTGCGGCAGCTCGCGGAACGCGGTGGGTACACGACAACGCCTGGGCGCGTCCGTGACCTGGGCGCCTGACAGCGGACCACGTCCCACCGCCTGGGCGGCGCCCGAGCCGGTCGACGGCCTGGAGCAGGGCGCGCCGCCCGGTCACCTCACCGCCCCCGACACGGCGGATCTGCCCACGCTGGAGTTCCTGCGCGTGGTCGGCAGCGGTCCGCGCGGGCTGCTGGAGTCGCAGGCCGACGACCGGCTCGCCCGGTACGGCGAGAACGTCCTTCCCGCGCTGCGCTCCGTCTCCTGGCCGCGCCGCTTCCTGCGCAGCCTGCGCGATCCCTTCACCACCGTGCTGTTCTGCCTCGCCCTGGTGTCGGCCGCCGTCGCCGCCTGGAACACCGCGTGCGTGATCATGGCGCTGGTCACGGTCAGCTGTGTGCTGCGCTCCAGCGGCGAGTACCGCGCCGACCAGTCGGCGTCGGCGCTGCGGGAACTGGTCGCCGCGACCGCGACCGTACGCCGTCGAGCGGACGCGAACAGCGCGCCGGAGACGCGCGAGATCCCCGTCGACCAACTGGTGCCCGGGGATGTCGTCCTGCTCGGCCCGGGGGATCTGGTCCCGGCCGATCTGCGGCTGCTGCGCGCCACCGGGCTCACCGTGCACCAGGCCGCGCTGACCGGGGAGTCCGCGCCCGTCGCCAAGTATCCGGTGGAGAGTCCCGCCCCGACCGGTGACGCGTCGCCCGCCTCCGACGAGGAGCCGGGGGACGGGGTGTCCGGCGACCGCCGGCACCGGCACGGTTCGTCGTCCGCGCAGGAGGCGCCGCACCTGTGCCTCCAGGGCAGCAGCGTCGCCTCGGGCAGCGCGACGGGGGTCGTGACGGCGACCGGCGAGCACACCCGGTTCGCGCGGGGCTTTCGCGGTATGTCGACGCGGCGGCGGGAGAGCGCCTTCGACCGTTCCGTGCACGGCATCTCCTGGTCGCTCATCCGGTTCATGCTGCTGACGCCGCCGCTGGTGCTCATGGCCGACGCGGGTCTGCGCGGGCGCGGTCTGGAGACGCTGCCGTTCGCGGTCGCGGTGGCGGTCGGCCTGACGCCGGAGATGCTGCCGGTCGTGGTGACCACGACGCTGGCCAGGGGGGCGTCCCTGCTCGCCCGTGGCAGCGACGTGATCGTCAAGCGGCTGCCCGCGCTGCACGACCTGGGCGCGATGGACGTCCTGTGCACGGACAAGACGGGCACCCTGACCCAGGACCGGCCCGTCGTCGCCTGCCATGTCGACGGCGAGGGGCACGACAGTCCCGACGTCCTGCACTGGGCGGCCGTCAACAGTCTGTGGACCCTCCAACTCGCCGAGCTGCCCTCGCCCGACGCGCTCGACGAGGCGCTGCTGGACGCGGCGGAGGAGCGCGGCGACGACCTCGACCACGACGCGGTGGCGGCGCTCCCCTTCGATCCCGTACGCCGCCTGGCCACGGTGGTGCTGCGGACACCGGGCAGTCCCGGCACGCACGCGCTGGTCGTGAAGGGCGCGGCGGAGGCGGTGATCGCCCGGTGCGTGCGGCAGCGCGTGGACGGCCGGGACACCGACCTGGACGACGAGGCCCGAGCGCGGCTGCTGTCCATGTGCGCGCAGCGGGCCGAGGGAGGTCTGCGGGTGCTCGCCGTGGCCGCGGCGGAGCGGCCCGCGAAGTCCGGCGCCTCGTCCGTCACGGCGTCGGACGAGTACGGGCTGACGTTCCTGGGCGTCGTCGGGCTGCGGGACGCGGCGGCGGACACCGCGGCCGACGCCCTGACGGCGCTCAGCGGGCGCGGTGTCACCGTGAAGGTGCTCACCGGCGACCATCCGGGCACCGCCGCGCGGGCCTGCGACGAGATCGGACTCGACCCCGGCCGGGTGGTCACCGGCGACACGATCGACGGCCTGGACGACCACGCTCTGGCCGAACTCGCCGAGACCACCACGGTCTTCGCCCGCTGCACCCCCGCGCACAAGGCCCGCGTGGTGCGGGCGCTGCGCGCGGGCGGCCACGTCACCGGTTTCCTCGGCGACGGTGTCAACGACCTGCCCGCGCTGCACGCCGCCGACGTGGGGATCAGCCCGCGTGACGCCACCGCCGTGGCGCGCGAGGCGGCCGACGTGGTGCTCGCGGCGAAGGACCTCACCGCGATCTGCCACGCGATCGTCGCCGGGCGCCGCAGCAGCGGCAACATCGCCACCTATCTGCGGATCGCGCTGTCCTCGAATCTGGGCAACGTCATCGCGATGCTCACCGCCGGGTTGCTGCTGCCCTTCCTGCCGATGCTGCCGATGCAGGTCCTCGTGCAGAATCTCTGCTTCGACGGCGCGCAGCTCGCCTTCGCCTACGACCGGCCGCCGGCCGCCGACATGGCGCGGCCCTCGGCCCTCGAACCCCGCGCCATCCTGCGCTTCGTCACCGGTTTCGGCATCCTCAACGCCATCGCCGACGTGGCGACCTTCGGCATCCTCGCCCTGTCCATCAGGGGATTCGGCACCAGCGCCAGCCAAGAGGCTTTCCAGTCGGGCTGGTTCACCGAGAATCTGCTCACGCAGGCCCTGGTGATGCTGCTGCTGCGCACCGGCCGCACCGCCGCGGAGGGCCGCGCGCCCGGCCCGATCCGGGTGACCACCAGCGCGCTGGCGGCCATCGGCATCCTCGTCCCCCTCTCCCCCCTCGCCCCCGCCCTCGGCTTCACCGCGCTCCCGCTCTTCTATTACGCGCTGCTCGCCGCGGTCCTCATGTCGTACGGGACGGCGCTGGTGATGGCGAAGACGCGGTACGAGGCGCGGACCGCCGCCCGTCAGGGACTGGCGGCGTCGAAGCCGTAGCGCAAAGGGGTGTCCCCGGCGCGGGACGTGCGTCGATAGATGTGCAGCGCGTCCACCCGTACGCCCGTCGTGCCCGCTTCGTCGTCGAGGGGGCACGGACAGCTCACCTGCACCACTCGCGGCCGTCCGGCCACCCGTATCCGCACGCCGTCCGCCGGACCGCCGTCAAGGACCGCGGCTTCCCAGCCGTCGGCGCCGTTCCCTGCTCTCTCCATGCGCGACACTTTATCGATTACGCAATTGGGGAACTGTTGCGGGTGCGGACGTGGCGGGATTCAGGCGACGGGGGGTGGGACCGCCCCCAGGGGGGGTGGAAGGGGCGGCCCCGGCTCGGTGGACCTCAGACGTTGACGCCGAAGTCGGTGGCGATGCCCGCGAGACCGGAGGCGTACCCCTGGCCGATGGCGCGGAATTTCCACTCCGCGCCGTTGCGGTACAGCTCGCCGAAGACCATCGCCGTCTCGGTGGAGGCGTCCTCGGTCAGGTCGTAGCGGGCGAGCTCGCGCCCGTCGGCCTGATTGACGATACGGATGAACGCGTTGCGGACCTGGCCGAAGCTCTGGCCGCGCTTCTCGGCCTCGTAGATCGACACGGGAAAGACCACCTTGTCGACCTGGAGCGGGACCGTCGCGAGGCTCACCCTGATCTGCTCGTCGTCCCCGTCACCGCCGCCGGTCAGATTGTCGCCGCTGTGCGTGACGGAGCCGTCCGGGCTCTCCAGATTGTTGAAGAACACGAAGTGCCGGTCGCTCAGCACCTTCCCGGCCGCGTCGCACAGCAGCGCGGACGCGTCCAGGTCGTAGTCGGAACCCGTCGTGGTCCGTACGTCCCACCCCAGGCCGACCGTGACGGCCGTCAGTCCGGGGGCTTCCTTGCTCAGAGAGACATTGCCGCCCTTGGACAGAGTCACACCCACGAGCTCTCTCCACCTTCCCGCTTGTTTTCGCGTCCTCTACTGAGAAGAACGAGGATCCGCGCGACGCGGTTCCTTGATTGCGCAATCTTTGAAGTGCTCACAGGTCCAGGCCCGGACCTGCGGCGGAGGTCAGTACTTCCTCGCGACGCGGCGGACGCGCGTGTCGCGGGGGGAGTCCGTACGGTGGCACCGTGCGGTGACGGAAGGCGGCGGGACAGTGGCGGTGGACAAGCCCCGGAAGCGGTGGCCCTGGGTCGTCCTGGCGACCCTGGTGGTCGCCGGATGGGCCGCGGGCGGCCGTGGGCACAGCCCCGACGCCGCCGACCGGCCGACGGCCGGCGGCTCCGCCCGGCCGAGCAGCAGCGCGCCGAGCGCGTCCGCCGAACCCTCGGTCTCCGCGAGCGACGGTCTCGGGCGGTACGCGCCGCAGGTCAAGCGGTACGCGGCCCGCGCCGGGATCGACCCGCAGGTGCTGATGGCGATCCTCTACAACGAGGACTACAAGCCGCACGACCCGGCCTTCCAACGGGCCTGGCAGAAGCTCAAGCCGGACGCCGCCTTCGGCATCGCGAACATGCACAAGGCCACCTTCGACGAGACCAGACGGGGCCGCGACTTCGCCGGCCGCGACTGGGACGAGTTGCCCGACGACACCGGCTTGGCCATCGAGTCGGCGGCCTGGTATCTGCACGACCTGGCCGCCCAGCTCCCCGCCCACCGCTCCACCTCCCTGACGGTGAATCAGCTGATCGCGCTCGGCTACAACACCGGCGCGGGCAACATGCTGGCCTTCGCCCGAGGCGTCACCCCCGGGTCACAAGCCCAGTCCTATCTCGACCAGTTGACCTCGAACTGGGCCGCCGCGGGACGGGACGTGCGCGGTTCCGGCTGACCGCGCGGCGGACGCCGAGTGCCCGATGCCTCATGCCTGATGGCTGATACCTCATGGCTGATACCTCATGCTTTGTGCCTCATGGCTGGTGCTGGACTCCGGGTGTCGCGGCCCAGGACACCGGAGGCGTGGCGGGCGCGGTCGCCCGCGACGACCAGGCCGACCACAGCTCGGCGTACCGGCCGCCCGCGGCGACCAGTTCGTCGTGCGGGCCCTCCTCGACGATGCGGCCGTCGTCCATCACCACGACCCGGTCCGCGGTGGCGGCCTGCGTGAGCCGGTGCGCCACCACCAACGCCGTGCGTCCGGCGAGCACTTCGCGCGCGGCGGCCTCCAGCGTGCGGGCGCCCTCGCTGCCCGCCTCGGCCGCCGACTCGTCCAGCACGGCGATCGGCGGATCGGCCAACGCCAGCCGGGCCAGCGCCAGTTGCTGGGACTGCACGGCGGTGAGCGCCATGCTGCCCGACCCGACCCGCGTCGCCGTCTCCTGGGGCAGCGCGCGGACCCACGCCAGGGCGCCCGCCACGTCGAGAGCCGCTGTCAGCGCCGCCTCGTCCGCGTCCGGCCGGGCCAGCAGCAGATTGTCGGCGACCGTACCGGCGAAGACGTGGGTGTCCTGGTCGAGCAGCAGCACGGCGGGCCGCCCCGCCCGCCCGGTGGCCTGGACCGACACGTGACCCGACGTCGGCGGATGGACGCCCGCGACGATCCTCGCCAGGGTGCTCTTGCCCGCGCCGGTCGTGCCGACCAGCGTCACCTGCTCGCCGGGGGCCAGCCGCAGCGAGACGCCGTGCAGCACGGGCCGTCCCGGCAGGTAGGCGTGGTGGATGTCCCGCGCGTCGAGGAGATACGCCGGGCCCTGTGCGGGGTCGGCGGCGGGCTCCCGCGGCGCGGGTACGGGCGTCCCGCCCGGCTCGGCGGCGGGCTCCCGCGGCGCGGGTACGGCCGTCACGCCCGGCTCGGCGGCGGGCTCCGGTGCGAGGTCGGCCGCTCCGACCAGCCGGGCGAGTCCCGCCGCCGCCTCCTGCGCGGTCGCCGCGAGCCCCAGCAGCACATTGACGGGGTCGAAGAGCCGGACGAACAGCAGCGCGGCGGCGGTGGCCTCGCCGACGCCCGCGTGGCCGGCGTGCACCAGCCAGTAGCCGGTGCACAGGATCAGCCCGAGGCCGGTGAACTCGGCCGCGTTGAGGCGGCCGTAGAAGCGCGAGCGCAGGGTGACCGCGCGCAGGGCGTAGCCCATCGCGGCGGCCGAGCGGTCCGCGACGCGCTTGGTGTGCCGTTCGGTGAGCCGGAAGGCCCGTACGGTCTCGACGCCCGACACCGATTCGAGGATCTGCCGGGTCCGCTCGCCGCCCGCGACGCGCTGGGCCGCGTAGAGGGGACCCGAGTGGCGCAAGTACCAGCGCATGGTGGCTGTCTGGATCGGCATGGCGCACAGCCCCGCCAGGGCGAACCGCCAGTCGAGGGCGGTCAGTCCGATGACGGTGAAGCCGATGGTCAGCGCGGCGCCCGCCACGCTGGGCAGCACGCCGCGCAGGGCGCCCGCCACCAGGGAGGCGTCGTCGCCGATCCGCGCGGCGAGGTCACCCGCGCCGACCTGTTCGACGCGCTGCGCGGGCAGGGCGAAGGCGCTCTCGATGACGCGTTCGCGCAGCCGGGCCAGGGCGGTCTCGCCGACCCGCGCGGTCAGCCGCAGGCCCATCGCGGTCAGTAGGGCCTGGGCCAGCACCGCGGCCAGCAGCACACCCGCGGCCACGTAGACCGGTCCCTCGCCGCGCCGCTGCTGCACCACGTCCACGATCCGGCCGAGCGCCAGCGGCCCGACCAGGCCGACCAGTGCCTCGGCGACGAAGACCGCGGCGGTCAGGAGGGCGAACGCCCTTTGCGGGCGGACGAGTTCGAGCACCGCGCGGCCGGTTCTCGCCGGGGTCGCGACGGGCAGCAGGTCGGCGACGGTGGTCGCTTCCCCGGTCCGCTCGGTCTGCGCGCTCATGCGAACACCGCCGCCCGGTAGGCCGGTTCGGCCGCCGTGAGGTCGGCGTGCCGCGCGCTGGCCACCACCGCGCCTTCGATGATCAGGACGGTACGCGCGCAGGCCGCGAGCAGCGCGGGGGACGTGGTCACGATCAGTGTCGTACGGCCCGCCCGCTCGTCGGTGACCGTGCGGGCGATCCTGGCCTCGGTGACCGAGTCGATCGCGGTGGTCGGGTCGTCGAGCACGAGGATCGGCGGGTCGGCGGCCAACGCCCTTGCGAGGGCGACGCGTTGGCGCTGGCCGCCGGAGAGGAAGGCGCCGCGCTCGCCGACGCGGGTGTCCCCCGCGGCGGGCAGCAGGCCGTCGGGGGCGGGCCGGGGAAGGGTTCCCTCGGGCCCGGAGCCGAGGTTGTCGAGGATCGTGCCGTCGAAGAGGAACGGGTGGTGCGGTGCGACGAGGACGCGTTCGCGTATCGCGGCCCCGGTGAGGTCGGTGGCCGCCGTGCCGTCCAGCAGGACGGCGCCGCTCTCGGGCTCCGCCTGTCCGCGCAGGCACGCCATCAGGTCGGCGACGGCGGCCGGGTCCGGCACGACCAGCCCCACGTGCTCCCCGGCCGCGACGCTCAGTTCGACCCCGCGCAGCCGCCCGTAGGTGAGGGCGCGCAGTTCGAGCGCGCCACGCGGGTTCGCCGGGGAATCGGCCACCGGGGCGTCCTTGGCCGCGGCGGGAGCGCCGGGCGCGCCCGCCGTGTCGAGCACCGCCGTGACGCGTCCTGCGGAGGCGCGGGCGCGGGCGAGGTCGGGGCCGACGGCGATGAGGCCCTGGGTCGGCCCGAGCAGGAACTGGCACAGGCCGGTGCAGGCGATGAGGTCGCCGAGGCTGATCCGGCCCTGGAGGGCGAGCCGCCCGCCGACCAGGGCGACCGCGGTGACCAGGACTCCGCCGAGCAGCACGGCGGCGGCGTCCATCAGCGCCTCGAAGCGGGCGGCGGAGATCGTGGCGCGCAGGCTGGTCCGGTTGGCCTCGACGTAGCGGGCGTACGCGGGGCCCTCCGCGCGCAGGCCCTTGAGGACCCGCAGTCCCGCGACGAAGTCGACCGCGGTGCCCGACGCGCGGGCGGCGGCGGCCTGTTCCGCCGCGCCGCGGCGCTCCAGGGGGCGGCCGAGCAGATGCACCGCGACGAGGACGGCGGGCGTGCCGAGCAGCACCAGCAGGCCGAGCGTGACGGACATGCGCAGCAGCAGGGCCGCGCCGAGGACGAGCGCGAACACGCACGCGATCGCCTGGACGACGGACGTGGTGAATCTGCCGACGTTCTGCGCGTCCGAGACGGCGACCGACATCAGGTCGCCGGGCATCCGGTCCCGTACGGCCGTCCCGTCCGGCGCGAGCATCCGGTCGGTGAGCCGTACGCGGACGGCGTGCGCGGAGCGTTCGGCGGCGGCGACGGTGGCGCGGGAGCCGAAGCGGAAGCACAGCGACAGCGCGAGGAAGTCGGCGGCGAGCACGGCGAGCCAGGCCGCCAGCTCCCGGCCGGAGCCGCCGTCCACCGCCCGGTCGATCACGACGCCGACCACCACCGGCACCAGCGCCTCACCGGCCAGATGTCCGCTGCGCAGCAGCACCGCGGCGGTGAGGCTGCCGCGTACGTGGAGCGCCGCGGCGCGCAGCGGGCCGGGGTCGGCGGCGGGGGTGAGGACGGCGGTGGGCGGTGTCTGGGGCATGGGGAGGTGTGCGCTCTTTCCAGGCCCGAGGGGACCTTGGCCGGTGGGTGGTGCGTTGTGCGTACGGCCGCCGGACGGTGGTACGTGCGGCGGCCACCGCGAGGTTACGGGTCGGTCCGGGCTGTCGTAAATGAGCTACGCTGCTGACTTATGTCGCTCAACAGCCATGCCGTTGCCGAGGGTTCGACGCCGCCCGCCCGCGCCGAGGCGCTGCGCGTCGTGAACTTCGACATGGCGCGCGGCCAGCGCTTCGGCGAGCACGAGCACGACGTGCACCAGCTCGTGTGGGCGCCGACCGGTGTCCTGGCCGTGGACATCGGCGCGCACTCGTGGGTGCTGCCGCCGACCTTGGCTCTGTGGATACCGGCGTGGGTGCCGCACACGACGAGCGCGAGCCGCACCGCCCGGATGCGCAGTGTGTACGTGCATCCAGAGAGCTGCCCGCTGGCGTGGTCGCAGCCGACGGTGGTGGCGGTGGGGCCGCTGCTGCGCGAGCTGATCACGCACCTGGCGGACCCGGATCTGGAGCCGGAGCCGAGGGCGCGGGCGGAGGCGGTGATGTTCGACCTGCTGCGGCCGGTGGGGGTGACGACGATCGACCTCCCGATGCCGGTGGACGGCCGGGCCCGCAAGGTGGCCGAGGCGCTGCTGGCGCTGCCCGCCGACCACCGGCCGCTGGAGGACTGGGGGCGCGAGGTCGGGGCCAGCGCCCGTACGCTCGCGCGGCTGTTCAGCTCCGAGACCGGGATGTCGTTCGGCCGCTGGCGCACCAGGGCACGGCTGCGCGCCGGGCTGGAGCACATGGCGGGCAACCGGCCGCTGGCGGCGGTGGCGCTCCAGGTCGGGTACTCCACGCCCAGTTCGTTCATCGCGGCCTTCCGCCAGGAGACCGGCCGCACACCGGGCGCGTACTTCTCCGCTTCGCCCCGCTGAGACCGGTCCCGCGGCAGCGCCGTCACAGCGAGGTCAGCGCCTTCTCGAAGTCGTCGAGCACGCCGAGCGCGTCCTCGTAGCCGCCGGGCAGGAAGTAGTCGCTGCCGTAGAGGTGGTGGGCCTTGGCGGCGGCGAGCTGCTTGAAGGACTTCTGGGCGAAGAGCTTGGGCCCGAGGTTGGCGGGCTTCCCGTCGTTGGTCGTGTAGTAGAAGATCGCGTCCGCGTCGGAGAGCTTGGCGGTGATCAACTCGTAGGAGACGGGCTGCTGTTCGGCCAGCCGCTGGGTGGCGGTGGCGAACTGCGCGCCCGCCTCCTTGAGGATGCCGCCGATCGGCGACCCCACGCCGTACAGCCACCACTGGCCCTCGTCGAATCCGCCCTGGAGCAGATCCCAGTGGACGCGGCCGAGGACGTCCGCGTGCTTCTGCTTGATCTCGGCGACGCGCTGGGTGTAGCGGCCCTTGAGCTTGTCGAGAGCGGTCGGTACGCCGAGGACCGCCGCCGTCTGGTCGGACATGTCACGCCAGGGTGCCTTGGACTTGGAGAAGGGCAGCAGGACGGTCGGCGCGAGCTCGCTGAGCTGGCTGTACGGCAGGTTGGCCTGGACGTCGATGCCGATGATCAGGTCGGGGCGCAGGGCTGCGACCTTCTCCACCTCGATGGCGCCGCCGACGCCGTTGGAGACCTTGGGGATCTTTCTCCAGCGCTCCAGGTCGCGCTGCGGAACGTACTCCTCCCCCGCGTTGAACAGGCCCGCGGGCGTCAGGCCGAGGTCGAAGATCGCGGACATCGGGAAGTCGTTGATCGCGACGACGCGCTGGGGCTTGTCCGGGATCTCCAGCGGGCCCTTGGCGGAGTCGACGGTACGGGTCGCCTTTCCGCCGCTCTTGCCGCCGCCCTTGGTTCCCGCCGAAGCGCTGTCCGAGGAGCCGGATCCGCCGGATCCGCAGGCGGCGAGGCCGAGGAGCGCGGCGCCCGCCGCGCCCGCGCCGAGCAGGGTGCGGCGGGTCGGACGCGCGAGGCGCGACGAGGAAGGGCCGGGCGGCAGGGACGACATGAGGACCTCCGAGCAGAACTTAGGTTTACCTAACTTTGGTTACCCTAAGCGCGGCTTTCCGGGGTGGATTCTGGCCTCGGCCAGTCGGTGTCGGCAGAAGGTCACCCGCAGCCTCCGGCCGCTCCCGCCGCCGTACGGGCGCGATCTCGCCAACTCCCCCGCGCGGCACGGAATTCCGCACTCCGGTGCGATGACGGAACGGCCGCACGGAGCGTCGACCCGATCGGACAGGGCCGCTCAGGAGTGTCCGTTCGGCGACACAAGATGTCTTCCTACGGCCTGTCCGCCGCCGCCGGGCGGCTCGATTCCCCCCAAGGGGCGGCAGAACGACCGCACGGCTTAAGTTAGCCTGCCCTTACTTTCCGCCCGGGTGAGTCCGCCGAGGAGTTGGCCCATGAACGTCTTGCGAGCCCGCAGCGGGCCCGCCCCGGTACCGGCCGACGGGACTCCTCCCGTCCCGGCCGCGACCGGCTCCCCCGCGAGCGCGCACGGTTCACCCCGCCGTGATCGTACGGCCGCGCTCGGCGCCGGGCTGATCGTCGCCGCGGTCGTGCTCGCCCTCGCGGTCGGCGCGAGCCTGGCGATCGGCGCCAAGTCCGTCCCCCTGGGCACGGTCCTGGACACCGTCTTCCACCACGACTCCGGCAACGACGACCAGACCATCGTCACCTCGCTGCGGCTGCCGCGTACGGTCGTCGGTCTGATGGCCGGTGCGGCGCTGGGCCTGGCGGGGACGGTGATGCAGGGTCTGACCCGCAACCCGCTGGCCGATCCCGGCCTGCTGGGCGTCAACGCCGGGGCCTCGCTCGCCGTCGTCACCGCGATCAGCGTCTTCGGGATCACCTCCTTCACCGGCTACGTGTGGTTCGGCTTCGTGGGCGCCGCGGCGGCGGCCCTGCTGGTCTACTCGGTCGGCTCGCTCGGCCGGGAGGGCGCGACACCGGTCAAACTGGCGCTGTCGGGCGCCGCCGTCAGCGCGGGGCTGACCTCCCTCACCACCGCCGTCCTGCTCACCGACACCGCGACGTTCGACCGGTTCCGGTTCTGGGAGGTCGGCTCGCTGGCCGGGCGCGATCTCCCGGTGGCCTACCAGGCAGGACCGTTCCTCCTGGTCGGCGCGGTGTGCGCGCTGGGATCGGGACGGCTACTCAACACCCTGAGCCTCGGCGACGACACAGCCCGCGGGCTCGGCGCGAACATCGCCGCCGCCCGGATCTTCTGCGCGGTGTCCGTGGTGCTGCTGTGCGGCGCCGCGACCGCGCTCGCCGGTCCCATCGGCTTCGTCGGGCTGACCGTTCCGCACGTCGTCCGCTCCTTCACCGGCCCCGACCACCGCTGGATCCTGCCGTACTCGCTGTTCATCGCCCCGGCTCTGCTGCTGGTCTCCGACGTCCTCGGCCGTATCGTGGCCAGGCCCGGCGAGATCCAGGTCGGCATCGTCACCGCGGTGCTCGGTGCGCCGGTGCTCATCGTGCTGGTCCGGCGCGGAAGGCAGGCGGGGCTCTAGTGAGACCGACCTCCGACCCGCAGACGTCCGTGCCGCCCGGACCGCGGACCCCCGAAGCGCCGACCCCCGAACCGCCAAACGGCCGCGCCGTTGCGGACAGCGCCGTTTGGGACACCGCCGCTTCGGACCGTGCGATCCGGACGACGGTGCCTGCCGACACCCTGCGCGCGATACGGGCCGCGCGGCACCGGCCGAGGGCGCGTACCAGCGCCGTCGCACTCGTCCTCGTGCTGTGCGCCGTCGCTCTGCTGTGCGCCTCGCTGTGCGTCGGCAGCTACTCCGTCCCGCTGTCCGACGTGCTGCGCTCGCTGGCCGGGCGGGGCGACGCGGCCACCGACTTCATCGTGTTGAAGGTGCGGCTGCCGCGGGCCGTCACCGCGGTCGCGGCGGGCGCCGCGTTCGGCCTGTCGGGCGCGGTGTTCCAGACGCTGATCCGCAACCCGCTGGCCAGCCCCGACGTCATCGGGATCACCTCCGGGGCGAGCGCGGCGGCCGTGGTGGCGATCGTCGTGTTCGGACTCGGCGGCGCGACGGTGTCGGGACTCGCCGTGGCGGGCGCGCTGGCCACCGCGCTGGCGATCTACCTGCTGGCCTGGCGGCGCGGGGTGACCGGCTACCGGCTCGTACTGGTCGGCATCGGCGTGGCCGCGGGGCTCTCCAGCATCGTGTCCTTCCTGCTGACCAGGGCCGACATCTACACCGCGCAGCAGGCACTGCTCTGGCTCACCGGCAGCCTCAACGGCGCGGACTGGCCGCTCGCCCGCGCCCTGTTGCTGTGCCTGCTGCCGCTGCTGCCCGCGGTCTGTCTGGCGGTGCGTTCGCTGCCGGTGCTCGGGCTCGGCGACGACAGCGCGACCGGCCTCGGGGTACGCGTCGAGCGCAGCCGCCTGGTGCTGATCGGCCTCGCGGTCTGTCTGGCCGCGGTCGCCACGGCGGCGACCGGGCCGGTCGCCTTCGTCGCCTTTCTCTCCGGTCCCGTCGCCCGCCGTCTGGTGCACGGCCGGGGTCCCGCGCTGACACTGTCCGCGCTGACCGGCGCGGTCATCATGCTCGGCTGCGACTTCGCCGGGCAGCACCTGCTGGGCCCGACCGAATTCCCGGTCGGTGTGATCACCGGGGTGCTCGGCGCCCCGGGTCTGCTGTGGCTGCTGGCCCGGGCCAACCGGGTCGGGCAGGGAGGATGAGGACACCGCGATGACGGACACGACAGAGCAGGGCGCGCCCGCGCGGCCGGCCGCCGCGACGGACGGCGTATCCGGCGCGGCGGAGGCGTACGGCAGCGGGGGCGACACGTACGGGAAGCGGGAGGCCGACACGCGGGCCGAGACGTACGGAAAGGGCGCGGTGGACGCGCCCAGCACGCTCGCCGCCCGTGACCTGCGACTCGGCTACGACCAGCGGCCCGTGGTCACCGGCATCACCGCCGACATCCCCGCCGGGCGGGTGACGATGATCGTCGGCCCCAACGCCTGCGGCAAGTCCACCCTGCTGCGCGGCCTCGCCCGGCTGCTCGCTCCGACCTCGGGCGAGGTCCTGCTCGACGGACAGGACATCCACCGCCTGCCCACCCGTCAGGTCGCCGCCCGGCTCGGCATCCTTCCGCAGACCCCGGTCGCGCCGGACGGCATCCGCGTCATCGACCTGGTCGGGCGCGGACGCTATCCGCACCAGGGCTGGTTCCGGCGCTGGACGGCCACCGACGACGAGGCCGTCGCCGAGGCCCTGACCGCCACCGACACCCTCGACCTGGCCGAGCGCTCGGTGGACGAACTGTCCGGCGGCCAGCGGCAGCGCGTGTGGATCGCCGTCGCCCTCGCCCAGCGCACGGGCGTCCTGCTCCTCGACGAGCCGACCACGTATCTCGACCTCCCCCACCAGGTCGAGGTCCTCGACCTGGTCACCGACCTCAACCGGCAGCGCGGCGCCACCGTCGTCACGGTCCTCCACGACCTCAACCTCGCCTGCCGGTACGGCGATCACCTCATCGCGATGAAGGACGGCCGGATCGCCGCCGAGGGCCCGCCCTCGGAGGTCGTCACCGAGGACACCGTCCGCGACATCTTCGGCATGGAGTGCCGCATCGTCACCGACGAGGTCTCGCGGACCCCGCTGATCCTCCCGATCGGCCGCCACCGCGTACACCGGCCGACCGCGACCGACTGACCTCGACCGGCTGACGTACGCGGGCCGGAGCTTCTGGCGGGACAGGCCCTAGCGGCGGGGCGCGGTGGTCGGCGTACGGGCGGGCGCCACGGGGATGACCGGCGGTACGGGTGACAGCCGTGCCGCGGGCGGGAGCGGCGCGTGCTGCGGGGACGCCCGGAACGCCTGGATCGCGAAGGCGGCGAAGCGCCGGGAGGCCGCGACGCGGGCCGCGGGTGACGGCGCGTGGATGCCGCTGTTGGCCATGAGGACGAGGATCAGGTCGTCCAGCACGAAGTCGGGGCGCAGGCGGCCGGTGGACTTGGCGCGGGCGGCCAGTTCCGCGACCGCCTTCAGCGCGTACTCGCGGCCCGCGTCGAAGTCGACGGCGTGCGGGAACGTCGACATGAAGGCCGCGGTGAAGCCGCGGTCGCGGGCGTGCAGCTCGCAGATCCTCTCGATCACCAGGCAGAGGCCGCGCCAGGGATCCGGGTCGGCGAGCCCTTCGTCCACGATGTCGTGGCAGGCCCGCAACTGACCGGTGAACGCCTCGGTGACCAGCGTCTCCTTGGTCGGGAAGCGGCGGTAGAGGGTGGCGGGGCCGACTCCGGCGCGCCGGGCGATCTCCCGCATCGGCACGTTCAGCCCCTCGGTCGCGAACACCTCGCGAGCCGCTTCGAGGATGCGCTCGCGGTTGTCGAGGGCGTCGGAGCGCAGGGTGTGAGGCAATTCGTCGGTCACGCTCTCACTTTAGCCAAACGGACGGCGGCGTCCGTTACCGTCCGAAGCACCAGGTCCGCGGGCCGCCGGGTTCCGGACGGGCGCGGACCACGAGGGCCGGGACCGGCCGTGGACCAGCGCAGGGAGCAGACGGTGAAGGCAGTCGCGATCGAGACGTTCGGCGGCCCCGAGGGCATGGCGGTCGTCGACCTCCCCGCCCCGGCGCCCGCCGCCGGGCAGGTGCTCATCGGCGTCGAGGCGAGCGGTGTCGGCGGCGTGGACGCCGTGATCCGCAGGGGGACGCTGGCCTCGTACGGCTTCAAGGAGGGGCACATCCTCGGCAGCGAGGCGGCCGGTACGGTGACCGCGGTCGGCGACGGCGTCGACACGTCGTGGATCGGGCGGCGCGTGTGGGCGTTCACCGGGCTCAGCGGCGGTTACGCCGAGCAGGCGGCCGTCCCGGTCGAGGCGGTCCTCGCGCTGCCCGACGGGCTGTCGGCGGTGGACGCGGTGACGCTCGGCAACTCGGGCGCGGTGGCCCATTTCGCGCTGGCCCACGCCCGCTTCGCCCCCGGCGAGTCGGTGCTGGTGCGCGGCGCGGCGGGCAGCATCGGGATCATGACGGTCCATCTGGCGTCCCGCGCGGGCGCCGCCGCGGTGGCGGTCACGACATCGTCGGCCGAGCGGGGCGAGCGGCTGCGCGCACTCGGCGCGACGCGTGTGCTGGACCGCTCGGGCGACACCATGGGCAGCGGTTCCGGTGCCGACGACACTTCCGACGACGCTCCCGGGGGATACGACGTCATCATCGACATCGTCGCGGGCGCGGACCTGCCGTCCTTCTTCGGCCGGCTCCGGCCGAACGGCCGCATGGTGGCCGTGGGCGTGGTCGGCGGCCCGCCGCCCGCCGACTTCGGCATGACGATGATCGCGGCCTTCCAGAAGTCCCTGTCGTTCGCCACCTTCAGCACCGACACCGTGGCCGCGGCGGATCTGACCGCCGTGCGTACCGCGCAGTTCGCCGCCGCGAGCCGCGGTGAGCTGCCTCTCGCGGTGCACGAGGTGCTGCCGCTGGAGCAGGCCGCGCTGGCGCACCGGAAGATGGACGCGGGCGAGGTGTTCGGCCGGATCGTCCTGACGCCGTAACCCGAACCGCCGTCCGGAGGTGGGCAGTCGCTCGCGGCGCGGGCTCCACAGGCCGCCCGTCCCGCTACGCGCTCATCGGTTGATGCGCTGATCCGCCCAACCGGGCGTGGGAGAGCCGGTTCCGCGCCGCCGCCGTGGCCAGTGGCAGGATCTCCTCATGCAGCATATTTCGTTCGCTCTGCCGCTTTTCGATCCCGGTGCGGGCCAAGGGGCCAGGCAGTTCGCCGAGTTGGGCCTCGCCCTGCTGCTGTCCACCCTGATCGGCGCCGAGCGCGCCACGCAGCAGAAGAGCGCGGGACTGCGCACCCACACCCTCGTCGGTGTCGGCAGCGCGCTGTTCATGGAGGTGTCCCAGCACGGGTTCAACGCCGTGCTGGGCATGCAGGCCGTCTCCTTCGACCCGTCGCGGGTGGCCGCCCAGATCGTCTCGGGCATCGGCTTCATCGGCGGCGGCCTGATCTTCGTACGGCGCGACGCCGTCCGCGGCCTCACCACCGCGGCGACGGTCTGGCTCACCTGCGCGGTCGGCATGGCCTGCGGCGGCGGTCTCCCGCTGCTGGCCATAGGAGTCACCCTCGCGCACTTCCTGGTCGTCCAGGGCTACCCATGGCTCACCCGCCGGGTCCCGGTCCTCGCCACCCCCGAGCGCACCCGCATCCACCTCGCGTACCGGATCGGCACCGGCGTCCTCACCCGCGTCCTCGAATACACCGCCACCCAGGGCTTCCGCGTCGTCCAGGTCCGCGTCGACCGCGCCGCCCAGCACCCCGACGACGAGAACTGGCACCCCACCGAGGGCGGCACCGCCCTGGTCGCGGTCGACGTCGAGGGCACCGGCAGCCCCGAACACCTGGTCGCGGGCCTGTCCGAGTTCGAGGAGCTGCTGAGCGTCTCGTCGGTCGCCGACGAATCCGACGACTGACCGGGGACGCGCCCTCGTCCCTGCCCCGACAGCGTGGTGCCCGGCACCGCGTGGACGGTGCCGCCGCGCCGAGTCCCCGAGCTGAGCCATGGGCCCACGTCACTGGCCCGCGCCACTGACCTGCGTCGTTGACAATAGGCAGGCAGATACCTGCATAATAGAGAGGTGAGCCCAGAACCGAGCGAGATGGACCCGGTCTTCAAAGCACTGGCCGACCCGACCAGGCGACTCCTGCTGGACCGGCTGCGGGAACAGAACGGTCAGACGCTGCGTGAGCTGTGCGAGCGTCTCGGCATGGCCCGCCAGTCGGTGACGCAGCATCTCGACCTGCTCGGGCAGGCCAATCTCGTGACCGTGGTGCGCCGTGGGCGGGAGCGGCTGCATTACCTGAATCCGGCGCCCATCCACGACATCGAGGAACGCTGGATCTCGGGGTTCGACAAGCCCCGGCTGCGGGCCCTGAGCGCCATCAAGAACCTGGCAGAGGAGTACGCCATGACCGACGAATCCGTATCCGTACCGACCTATGTCTACGTCACCTACATCCGGGCGACGCCCGAGCAGGTGTGGCGTGCACTCACCGACGCCGATCTGACCGCGCGGTACTGGGGACACGCCAACGTCTCGGACTGGCGGCCGGGCTCGGCCTGGGAGCACCGCCGCGCCGACGGCTCGGGCGCCGTGGACGCCGTCGGCCAGGTGCGGGAGGCGGAGCCGCCCACGCGCCTGGTCCTCACCTTCGAGGACTCCGTCGGCAAGGAGCCGCCGCGCGAGCCGTCGGAGGTCACCTTCCTCGTCGAGCCGCACCAGGACATCGTGCGGCTGACCGTGACCCACGAGAAGCTGGCCAATACGGACATGTTCAACGGCATCTCGCGGGGCTGGCCCGCCGTGCTGGCCAACCTCAAGTCGCTGCTCGAAACCGGTGAGGTGCTGCCGCAGGCGCCCTGGGAGATGTCCCCCACCGCCCGCGCCTGAGCACACCGGGCGCGGGGCCCCGCCGCCGGGCCCCAGGCCCCGGCGGGAAAGGGCCGGTCGCGAGGGCGGCGCGGGACCGGTCAGGAATGGAGAAGCGAATCCCGGCGCCCGCCCGTAGCGTGAATCGCATGGACGCCGAGCCCCCGAACGTCTGGGGAACTCGGCACGGAAACACCGGGTCCATGCGGCCCGCGACCACAGGAGCGATCATGACCGGCACCACCACCCAGGGCATCAAGACCGTGCTGCACCCCGTGTCCGACCTGCCGAAGGCGAAGGCGGTGTACGCGGCGCTGCTCGGCATCGAGCCGCAGACCGACGAGTCGTACTACGTGGGCTTCGAGACCGGGGACCAGCACATCGGGCTGGTGCCGGGCGGCGGCCCGCAGGGTCTGACGTCCCCGGTGGTGTACTGGGAGGTGTCGGACATCGAGGCGAAGCTGGCCGAGCTGACCGCCGCGGGCGCCACCGTGAAGGACGCGGCGTCGGACGTGGGCGGCGGCCGGCTGGTGGCCACCGTCACCGACCCCGACGGCAATGTCCTCGGTATCCTCCAGGACCGATGACCGCCGACCCGCGCGAGTCCGGCCACGCGCCGGGTGACGACGCCCGCCGGTCGACCTGACGTCATGGAGAAACGATGAGCACGGCGAAGAAGACGGCCAGGCCGACAGCCGCGGCAACCACCAAGACCGCCAAAACCGCCAAGCCGGCCAGGACCGCCGCACCCGTCGGCGCGGACGAGGCCGCGGAAAGCGCCGGGACGGCCCGGGCGTCCGCGGTGCGTCCGGCCGACAGCCACGACCTGATCCGTGTGCACGGCGCGCGGGTGAACAATCTGAAAGACGTCAGCATCGAGATCCCCAAGCGCCGTCTGACGGTGTTCACGGGGGTCTCCGGTTCCGGCAAGAGCTCGCTGGTGTTCAGCACGATCGCCGCCGAGTCGCAGCGGCTGATCAATGAGACCTACAGCGCCTTCGTGCAGGGCTTCATGCCGACCACGGCACGCCCCGACGTCGACGTGCTGGACGGGCTGACGACGGTGATCACCGTCGACCAGCAGCGGATGGGCGCCGACCCGCGGTCGACGGTCGGCACCGCCACCGACGCGAACGCGATGCTGCGGATCCTCTTCAGCCGCCTCGGCAAGCCCCACATCGGCCCGCCCGGCGCGTACGCGTTCAACGTCCCCTCGGTCAGCGCGAGCGGCGCGATCACCGTGGAGCGCGGCTCGAAGACGGCGGTGAAGGCGACCTTCCACCGGACCGGCGGCATGTGCACGCGCTGCGAGGGCCGGGGCACGGTCTCCGACATCGACCTCGCACAGCTCTACGACGACACGAAGTCGCTCTCCGAAGGCGCGATCACCATCCCCGGCTACGGCTCGGACGGCTGGAACATGCGGCTGTACAAGGAGTCCGGCTTCGTCGACCCGGACAAGCCGATCCGCAAGTACACCAAGAGGGAGCTGCACGACTTCCTGCACCGCGAGCCGACCCGTATGAAGATCGCGGGCATCAACATGACGTACGAGGGGCTGATCCCCCGGATCCAGAAGTCGATGCTCTCCAAGGACAAGGAGGCGATGCAGCCGCACATCCGGGCGTTCGTGGAGCGGGCGGTCGCCTTCGCCACCTGCCCCGAGTGCGACGGCACCCGGCTCAGCGAGGGCGCCAGGTCCTCGAAGATCAAGCGGATCAGCATCGCCGACGCCTGCGCGATGCAGATCAGTGACCTGGCCGAGTGGGTCCGCGAGCTGAAGGAGCCCTCGGTCGCCCCGCTGCTGACCGCGCTGCTCCGGACCCTCGACTCGTTCGTGGAGATCGGCCTCGGCTATCTCGCGCTCGACCGGCCCGCGGGCACGCTGTCCGGCGGCGAGGCGCAGCGCGTGAAGATGATCCGGCACCTCGGGTCGGCGCTCACCGACATCACGTACGTCTTCGACGAGCCGACCGCCGGTCTGCACCCGCACGACATCCAGCGGATGAACGACCTGCTGCTGCGGCTGCGGGACAAGGGCAACACGGTGCTCGTCGTGGAGCACAAGCCGGAGACGATCGCCATCGCCGACCATGTGGTCGACCTGGGGCCCGGCGCCGGTACGGCGGGCGGCGCGGTCTGCTTCGAGGGCGGCCTCGACGGGCTGCGGACCAGCGGCACCCTCACCGGGCGGCACTTCGACGACCGGTCCTCGCTCAAGAAGACGGTCCGCGAACCGGCCGGCGCGCTGGAGATCCGCGGCGCGACCACGAACAATCTGCGCGGTGTCGACGTCGATGTCCCCCTCGGCGTGCTGGTCGTCGTGACCGGTGTCGCGGGCTCCGGCAAGAGCTCGCTCATCCACGGCTCGCTGGTCAAGGGCGCGCAGGCCAAGGGCGCCGACGGTACGGCGGTGGTGTCGATCGACCAGGGCGCGATCCGCGGCTCGCGGCGCTCCAACCCGGCCACGTACACCGGGCTGCTCGACCCGATCCGCAAGGCGTTCGCGAAGGCCAACGGGGTGAAGCCCGCGCTGTTCAGCGCCAACTCCGAGGGCGCCTGCCCGACGTGCAACGGCGCGGGCGTCGTCTACACCGACCTGGGGATGATGGCCGGGGTCGCGACCACGTGCGAGGAGTGCGAGGGGAAGCGGTTCGAGGCGTCGGTGCTCGACTACCGCTTCGGCGGGCGCGACATCAGCGAGGTGCTGGCGATGTCGGTGGCCGAGGCCGAGGAGTTCTTCGGCGGCGGCGAGGCGCACACCCCCGCGGCGCACGCCGTCCTGCGGCGCCTGGCCGATGTGGGCCTGGGCTATCTGGGCATCGGCCAGCCGCTCACCACGCTGTCCGGTGGCGAGCGGCAGCGGCTGAAGCTGGCCACGCACATGTCGGACAAGGGCGGTGTGTATGTGCTGGACGAGCCGACCACCGGCCTGCACCTCGCCGATGTGGAGCAACTGCTGGGCCTGCTGGACCGGTTGGTCGACTCCGGCAAGTCCGTCGTCGTCATCGAGCACCATCAGGCGGTGATGGCGCACGCCGACTGGATCATCGACCTGGGCCCCGGCGCGGGTCACCACGGCGGCCGGGTCGTCTTCGAGGGCACCCCCGCCGACCTGGTCGCGGACGCCTCGACCCTCACTGGGGAACACCTCGCGGCGTACGTCGGCGCCTGACGTACCGGTCGCGGACGCCCGACCTTGCGGTGCGCTCACGCCAACGGCGGCCAGGCGCACCGCGGTTGGCCGAGGGCATGCTCAACACCCGCGATCGAGGCCCGACTCAGCGCCCTTCGCCGGGAGCCGGGCTCGACACCCTGGACCCGAGCCCGGCACAACGCCCTTGCCCGCAGCGCGGCTCAGCGCCCTTCGCCGGAGAAGGTCTCGCCGAGGATGTCGAAGGCCGAGCCCAGCAGGGCCGGCAGATCCGCGTCCTCGTCCTTGAGCCACTGCTCGTAGGCCGACAGCGAGGCGGCCAGCGCCGCCCAGGCGATCACCTGCGGCCGCATGTCGTCCTCGTCCACCCCGAGCCTGCGGGCGGCGTACTCGGCGATGGCCTGCCGCCAGGTGGCGTACCGCAGCGTGGAGTGCGCGACCAGCGTCGGCACGTTCAGCAGCAGGGACATCCGCAGCCGGTGGTCCTGGACGACGCTGGCCGGGAAGCGGTTGAACTCCACGATGGCGCCGCGCAGCGCCTCGGCCAGCGCCATGTCCGGCGGGGTGCGCTGGAGGTAGCGGCGCATCCGTTCCACCAGGGCGTCGAAGTCGCCCCAGGGCACGTCGTTCTTGGACGGGAAGTAGCGGAAGAACGTCCGGCGGCCGATGCCGCAGGCGGCGGCGATGTCGTCCACCGTCGTCTCGGCGAAGCCGCGCTCGGCGAACAGCTCCAGCGCCACATGGCTCAGCTCGTCCACCGTCGTGGAGGGCTGACGCCCCATGCGAGTGCTGGTCGACGGCGGTTTCGGAGCGTCGGCTGGGGACCTCACGGATTTTCCTTCTTCCATTTGGCACCGGGTGCCATTAGTCTGAACATTATTGAAGGCACGGCGGACGACAACAACCCCGCCTGCGACCATCGCCCGACTGAGGAGCCATGGTATGGAAGAGCTTCAGCTCAAGGAGCCCGGCGAGCCGCGTGCCGCCGACGAGGATGTCACCGCGGATTCCGTGATCGAGGCCGACGACCTGGTCGAAGAGGTCTCGATCGACGGCATGTGCGGCGTCTACTGAGCCGCCCCGCCATGAGCGGCACGGACCGTCCGGTGAACACCCCGGACCCGGCGCCCGGCATGGATCTCGACCGCCCCTGGGATCTGCACCCGCAGGTCTCGGTCCGGCCGGAACCGTTCGGCGCCCTGCTGTACCACTTCGGAACGCGCAAACTCTCGTTCCTCAAGGACCGGCGACTGCTGTCGGTCGTCCAGTCCCTCAAGGACTCCCCCACGGCACGGGCCGCCTGCTCGGCGGCCGGGGTCACCGAAGCCGACGTGCCGCGGTACGGCCGCGCCCTCGCGACCCTCGCCAGGTCGTCGATGGTGGTGGAAAGGACCCCGTGAGCCCCATGACCACGACGACCACGGATGCCCCCGCCCGCGCTCCCGGCGCCGAACGGCTGGTGGACCTGTTCGAGTACGGACTCGACGCGCCCATCTGCCTGACCTGGGAACTGACCTACGCCTGCAATCTGTCCTGCACGCACTGCCTGTCCAGCTCCGGCCGCCGCGATCCGCGCGAACTCACCACGGCCGAGGCCGAGGCGGTGATCGACGAGCTGGAACGCATGCAGGTCTTCTACGTCAACATCGGCGGCGGCGAGCCCACGGTCCGCCCCGACTTCTGGGAGTTGGTCGACTACGCCACCGCCCACCACGTGGGCGTGAAGTTCTCCACCAACGGCGTCCGGATCACCCCGGAGGTCGCGGCCCGGCTGGCCGAGAACTCCTACGTCGACGTGCAGATCTCCCTCGACGGCGCGACCGCCGAGGTCAACGACGCCGTCCGCGGCCCCGGTTCGTACGACACCGCGCTGCGCGCCATGGCGAATCTGTCCGCCGCCGGGATGAAGAACTTCAAGCTGTCCGTGGTGTGCACCCGGCACAACATCCCCCAGATGGACGAGTTCAAGGCCATCGCCGACCGGTACGGGGCCCAGCTCCGGCTGACCCGGCTGCGCCCGTCCGGGCGCGGCGCCGACGTCTGGGACGAGCTGCACCCGACGCGTGACCAGCAGCGCGAGCTGTACGACTGGCTGGTGGCGCACGGCGACAGCGTGCTGACCGGTGACTCCTTCTTCCACCTGTCCGCCTACGGGCAGGCGCTGCCCGGCCTGAATCTGTGCGGCGCCGGACGCGTGGTGTGCCTGATCGACCCGGTCGGGGACGTCTACGCCTGCCCGTTCGCGATCCACGAGGAGTTCCTGGCCGGGAACATCCGGCAACCCGGCGGCTTCACCGAGGTATGGCGCGAGTCCGAGCTGTTCCGCGGCCTGCGCGAGCCCCAGTCGGGCGGCGCCTGCGCCTCCTGCCAGTTCTTCGACACCTGCAAGGGCGGGTGCATGGCGGCCAAGTTCTTCACCGGCCTGCCGCTGGACGGGCCGGACCCGGAGTGCGTGCAGGGCTACGGCGAGGAACTGCTCGCGAACCGTACGCAGCACACACCCGTCCCGAAGTCGTCCGTCGACCACTCACACCGTACTTCCCCCGCACCGCGCCGGGGACCGGTCCCGCTGACCCTCACCCGTCGTGAGGATCTGGACCGGCCGCCCGTCAGCGACTGCGCGGAGGATCCGCTCGCCGGCTTCCGTCCGGTCTGAGCACTCCGGGACCGCCCCACCGGCCCGGCCGCCGGCTCCGGTCACGGAGCCCGGCCACCGTATCGATTCCGCACACCTCGGGGACATCACTCACAGTAATCAACCCGTAACGAAAGGTGCACGCAATGGGGCGTGTAGAAGGAAAGGTCGCATTCATCACCGGAGCCGCGCGCGGTCAGGGCCGCAGCCACGCGGTGCGGCTGGCGCAGGAGGGCGCGGACATCATCGCGGTGGACATCTGCGAGGACGTGCCGAGCGCCGGTTACCCGGGCGCCACCGACGAGGACCTGGCCGAGACCGTACGGCAGGTGGAGAAGCTGGACCGCCGGATCGTGGCCACGAAGGCGGACGTCCGTGACTTCGGGGCGCTGAAGGCCGCCGTGGACGACGGTGTGGCGCAGCTCGGACGGCTCGACATCGTCGCGGCGAACGCCGGGATCGGCGTCATACCCGACACCCTCGACGTACTGGACGCCCAGCGCTGGCGCGATGTCATCGACATCAATCTGACGGGCGTGTGGAAGACCGCGAAGGCGGCGATCCCGCACCTCAAGGCGGGCGGGCGCGGCGGCTCGATCATCCTGACCAGCTCGGAGGCGGGCCTGCGCGCGTATCCGCACGCGGGTCACTACGTGGCCGCCAAGCACGGCGTCGTCGGCCTGATGCGCACGCTCGCGCTGGAGTTGGCCCCGGACAGCATCCGGGTCAACAGCATCCATCCGACCCAGGTCGACACGGCCATGATCCAGAACGAGATGACCTACAAGCTGTTCCGTCCCGACCTGGAGCACCCGACCGCGGAGGACTTCGCCGAGGTCTCGCGGTCGGTCATCGCGCTGCCCATCCCGTGGGTGGAGCCGGTGGACATCTCCAACGCCCTGCTGTGGCTGGCCTCGGACGAGGGCCGGTACGTCACCGGGGTCACGCTGCCCGTCGACGGCGGCAACTTCCTCAAGTAGGGCCGCGAGCGGGGCGGTTCGCGGCAGAACGCGACACGGCTCACGGGGATCAGCGGGGGTTCACGGGGGTTCGCAGAACGACAGCGTCATCGAAAGAGAAAGAGGTGAGCACGCAATGGGGCGTGTAGAGGGAAAGGTCGCACTCGTCACCGGGGCCGCCCGTGGTCAGGGCCGCAGCCACGCGATACGCCTGGCGCAGGAGGGCGCGGACATCATCGCCGTCGATGTCGTGTCGCAGATCGACTCGGTGCCGTACCCGATGGCGACGCCCGACGACCTCGCGGAGACCGTACGCGAGGTGGAGAAGCTGGACCGGCGGATCGTCGCCGCACAGGCGGACGTCCGTGACTTCGAGGCGCTGAAGGCAGCCGTGGACACCGGGGTCGCGCAGCTCGGACGGCTGGACATCGTCTCGGCGAACGCGGGCATCTTCAGCTTCGGCACCATGTCGGAGCTGGACGAGCAGGTGTTCCAGGACATGATCGAGGTCAATCTCACCGGTGTGTGGCACACCGCGAAGGCGGCGATCCCGCACATCAAGGCGGGTGGCAACGGCGGTTCGATCGTGCTGACCAGCTCGACGGCCGGGCTGATGGCGATGGAGAACATCGGGCACTACGTCGCCGCCAAGCACGGTGTCGTCGGCCTGATGCGCACGCTGGCGCTGGAGTTGGCCCCGGACAGCATCCGGGTCAACAGCGTGCACCCCACGTCGGTCGACACCCCCATGATCCAGAATTCGGCGACGTACGAGCTGTTCGCGTCCGACCTGCCGGTGGCCGAGCGGACCAAGGAGAATCTCGGCCCGCGCTTCGGTTCGATGAACGCGCTGCCGATCCCGTGGGTCGAGCCGGTCGACATCTCCAACGCGGTGCTGTGGCTGGCCTCGGACGAGGCGCGGTACGTCACCGGCGTCACCCTGCCGATCGACGCGGGCCAGACGGCCAAATAGCGGGTCTGTCAGCCACGTCGAGCGTAGGGAGCGCGAACGATGACCACACTGCGGACGGTACGGGACGCCGGGGCCGGCTCCGGCGTCGCGGCGGCCGGGGAGCGGATCGCCTCGCGCATCGTCGGCCGCGAGCGCGAGCTGGAACTCGCGCTCGCGACCGTCGGCGCCGGGCGGGATCTCGTCCTGGAGGGCCCGCCCGGCACCAGCAAGACCACCATGCTCAAGGCGATCACCGAGGAGTGGGGCATCCCGCTGGTGTTCGTGGAGGGCAACGCCGATCTGACCCCGGCCAAGCTGGTCGGGCACCACAATCCCGCGCGGGTGCTGCGGGAGGACTACAGCGCCGACAACTTCGTGGCGGGGCCGCTGGTCCAGGCGATGCGCACCGGCGGGTTCCTCTACATCGAGGAGTTCAACCGCGCCCCCGAGGACACCCTCAACACCCTGCTGTCGGCGATGGCCGACCGCGCGGTCGAGGTGCCCAGGGTCGGCCTGGTCACCGCCGAGCCGTCGTTCCGGGTCATCGCCTCGATGAACCCCAGTGACGACATCGGCACCACCCGGCTCTCGGCGGGCGTCAGCGACCGGCTCAACCGGATCGTGGTCGGCTACCAGGACGCCGCCGCGGAGGAGGACATCGTCACGCTGCGCGCCGCGCTGTCCGGTCCGCTCGCGGACCGGATCGTGCCCGACGCCGTCGCGGTGACCCGGGCCACCCGCGCGCACCCGGATCTGCGTCAGGGCAGCAGCGTGCGGGGCGCGATCGACTGCGCGCTGGTCGCCGACGGCCTGATGACGATGCGCGGCCTGAGCGGACCGGACGACGACCGCTACCCGGAGAGCTTCTACGACGCGATGACGGTCTCGCTGTCCGGCCGGATCCGGCTGGACGACGCTGCGGAGACCACTGCGGAACGCGTCCTGCGGGAGATCTGGGAGGACCGCTTCGTGCTGGATCCGGCGCGGGCGGAGCCCGGATGAAGAGCGGTGGAGGCCGACTCGCCCGTACGGCGGCGCGAACCGGCGTCCACGGACCGGTCGCGGCGACCGCTGCGCCGTATCCCCAAGACACTCGACGAGGAGCCGAAGGTGTTCGAAGCGGTGGCGGGCACGGGAGGCACGGTGCTGCGCGCCCGCTCGCGCGGCGCCGGTCCCGCGCGCCCGCGGCCGACCCGCTCGGCGGCCGACTTCACCGACGAGCGGGGGGCGCTGCTCAGCGGCTCGGACGACACCGAGCCGGTGGACCCCGCGGTGCGGGCGCGGGCCCGCGAGATCGCCGCGCGGCTGTCCCTGCCGAAGCCGAAGCGGGCGCGCGGCGGACGGCCGGCCGCTTCGGGGCGGCTGGCCAGCCTCCCGTACCGGCAGCGGGGCAGCGACATCGACCTGGATCCGACGCTGGAGCGGCTGGCGGAGCGGCCGGTCCCCGACGACGAGGACGTCTTCGTCTTCGAGCGGGTCCGCGCGCCCCGCTCCGTCGTGCTCGCGGTGGACCTGTCGGGGTCGATGAAGGGCGAGCGGGTACGTACCGCGGCGGCGACCGTGGGCGCGCTCGCGGCCGAGCTGGAGTCCGAGGCGCTGGCCGTCGTCGCCTTCTGGTCGGACGCGGCGGTGCTGCTCGAACTGGGCGACCCGGTCAGGCCGATGGAGCTGCTGGACGCGATGCTGCGCATCCCGGCCAGGGGCCTGACCAATGTGGCCTTCCCGCTGGAACTCGCCGCCGCCCGGCTGGCGTCGGTGCCGCGGCGCGGCGCGCGGGTGCTGCTGCTGTCGGACTGCGTCCACAACGCGGGGCCGGACCCGCGCCCGGCGGCGGCCCGGCTGCCGCGGCTGGACGTGCTGCTCGACACGAGCGGTGAGAAGGACGTCGAATTGGGCGCGGAACTGGCCAGGGCCGGGCACGGCACCTTCCACCGCATCCGCACCCACCACGACATCGCACCGGCTCTCAGGGAGGTCTTCCGCACATGAACGGCGCGTGGAGGCACATTCGCCCGGGGCACGTGAGGAGCGGCTGACCCGCGCCTCAGCGGCGCACGGGCGGCACCTGACGCTCACGGACATGGACCGGCCCCGAAGGACCGGCTCCGAGACGAAGAGGAACACGCAATGAGCAGGAATCCCTGGTTCGAGACCGTCGCCGAGGCGCAGCGCCGGGCAAAGAAGCAACTACCGAGTTCGGTCTACGGAGCCCTGGTCGCGGGCTCGGAGCGCGGCCGGACCATCGACGACAACATCGAGGCGTTCGCCGAACTGGGCTTCGCGCCGCGGGTGGTGGGCCATCATGCCGAGCGCGACCTGTCGACGACGGTGCTGGGGATCCCGACGTCGATGCCCGTGGTGATCTCGCCGACCGGTGTGCAGGCCGTGCACCCGGACGGCGAGGTGGCCGTCGCGCGGGCCGCCGCGAACCGGGGCGTGATCATGGGGCTCAGCTCCTTCGCCAGCAAGCCGGTCGAGGAGGTCGCCGAGGCGAACGAGAACACCTTCTTCCAGATGTACTGGACCGGCACCCGCGAGTCGATGGTGCAGCGGATGGACCGGGCCAGGGCCGCCGGGGCCAAGGCGCTGATCTCCACGCTCGACTGGTCCTTCTCCAACGGGCGCGACTGGGGCAGTCCTTCGATCCCGGAGAAGCTGGACTTCAAGACGATGCTGAAGTTCGCGCCGAACGTGGCGCCGCACCCGGCCTGGCTGATGCGGTTCCTCAAATCCCGTCGGCTCCCCGACCTCACCGCGCCCAACCTCCGCCCGCCGGGCGGCGCGGCGCCCACCTTCTTCGGCGCCTACTACGAGTGGATGCAGACGGCGCCGCCCACCTGGGACGACGTGAAGTGGCTGCGCGAGGAGTGGGGCGGCCCGTTCCTGCTCAAGGGCGTGACGCGGGTGGACGACGCCAAGCGCGCGGTCGACGCCGGGGTCAGCGGGATCTCGGTGTCCAACCACGGCGGCAACAACCTGGACACGACACCGGGCACGATACGGATGCTGCCGTCGATCGCCGAGGCGGTGGGCGACCAGATCGAGGTCGTGCTCGACGGCGGCATCCGGCGCGGCGGCGACGTCGCCAAGGCGCTGGCGCTCGGCGCCCGCGCGGTGCTGATCGGCCGCGCCTACCTGTGGGGGCTCGCGGCCAACGGCCAGGCCGGGGTGGAGAACGTCCTGGACATCATGCGCGGCGGCCTGGACTCCGCGGTGCTGGGCCTGGGCCACTCCTCGGTGCACGAGCTGTCCCCCGACGACCTGGTGATCCCCGACGGCTTCACCAGGACACTCGGCGGCGGGCTCGTCGGCCGCGCGGACCGCGCGGGCGCCGCGGAGACCGCGCCGCGCTCCAAGGACCCGATCCGCTGACATGCCGTCGACACCCGCGAACCGCGCGGGCCCCGGGAGCACGGCAGGACCCGCGGCCCCTTCCGACCTGGCGCACGCCGTCTGGCCGACGGTCCCGTTCGCGCCGCTGGTCCTGGTGCCGCTGGGCTCGACCGAGCAGCACGGGCCGCATCTGCCGCTGGGCACCGACGCCGCCATCGCGCGGGCGGTCGCCGAGCGGGTGGCGGCCGGGGCCCCGCCCGAGTGGCACACCCTGGTCGCGCCGACCATGGCCTACGGTTCGAGCGGCGAGCACGCGGGCTTCGCGGGCACCGTCTCGATCGGCCGCGAGGCCCTGAAGGCGGTCCTCGTGGAGTCCGTGCGGTCGCTGGCGATGTGGGCCGGGCGGATCGTCTTCGTCAACGGGCACGGCGGCAATGTCGCCACGCTCGCCGAGGCGGTCGTCCTGCTGCGCGCCGAGGGCCACCACGTCGCGTGGGTGCCCTGCGTGGCGCCCGACGCGGATCCGCACGCCGGACGGTGGGAGACCTCGGTCATGCTCCACCTGGCGCCCGGGGACGTGCGGACCGCGCAGGCCGTCGCCGGGGACACCCGGCCGCTCGCGGACCTCATGCCCGACCTGGTCGCGGGCGGTGTGCTGGCGGTCTCGCCGTCCGGGGTCCTCGGCGACCCGGCGGGGGCGTCCGCCGAAGAGGGAGAGAAGGCGATGACGTACATGGTCACCACGGCCACCCGGCTGATCGCCGAAGGGTCCGCGGACACCCGCGGCCGGCTGGTCGACGCCGAACCGGCGGACGGGACGGTGACCGAATGACCGCGGAACCGGCGGGGAGCGCGCCCGAAGGCGACGGCGGTACGGGTGCGCCGGACGGCAAGCGCGGCGCCGGCGCTCCGGACGGCAGGAGCGGTACGGGCGCGCCCGGCGGGACGGCGCGGCTGCCCGGCGGCTTCGTGGTCGCGCTCAACCGCCACACCCGCGTCATCGACGGCGGCCGTGCCCTGCTCGGCGGCTTCCCGACCCGGCTCGTCCGGCTGACCCCCCGCGCCCGCCCGCTGCTGGCCGACGACCGTACGGTGCGCGTCCGGGACGCGGCGAGCGGCGTCCTCGCCGACCGGCTGCTCGACAACGGCATGGCGTACCCGGTCGCCCGCGACCTGCCGCAGAATCCCGACCCGCGCCACACCTTCGTCGTGCCCGTCCACGAGCGGGCCGCGCAACTCGACCGGCTGCTCACCAGCATCGGCCCCGGCCAGCGCGTCGTCGTCGTGGACGACGGATCGCGGCACGCCGACGACATCGAGGACACCGCCGTCAAGCACGGCGCCCAACTGGTCGTGCTGGAGCGGAACATGGGCCCGGCCGCGGCCCGCAACGCGGGGCTGCGGCTGGTCCGCACCCCCTATGTGGTCTTCGTGGACTCCGACATCGTGCTGCCCCCGGAGACCGTCCCCGTCCTGCTCCGGCACTTCACCGACCCCAAGGTCGGCATGGCCGTGCCGCGCATCACCGGGCTGCCGACCGCCGCGGCCACCGGCTGGATCGGCCGGTACGAGGCCGCCAGGTCCTCGCTCGACCTCGGCCGGGACCCGGCGGCCGTCCGCCCGGGGACCCCCGTCTCCTGGGCCTCCACCGCGTGCAGCGTGGCGCGGGTGGACGCGATGGCGGACGGCTTCGACGCGGCCATGCGGGTCGGCGAGGACGTCGACCTGTGCTGGCGGCTGATCGAGGACGGCTGGCGCGTACGGTACGAGCCGTCGGTCCGCGCCGAGCACGAGCACCGCGTGCGGTTCACGGACTGGATGCTGCGCAAGGCCGCGTACGGCACGGGAGCGCATCCGCTGGCCGAGCGCCACCCCGAACTCATCGCCCCCGCCGTCCTCGCCCCTTGGGCGGGCGCGCTGTCCCTCGCGCTGCTGGCCCAGCGCCGCTGGTCGCTGCCGGTGGCGGGCGCCGTCTGCGGGATCACGACCGTACGGATCGCCCGCAAACTCAAGGGCGCCGACCACCCGGTACGGCTGGCCACCCGGCTCACCGCCAACGGCGCGGTCAGCGCCCTGTCCCAGACCGGCGCCCTGCTCACCCGCCACTGGTGGCCGCTGGCCGCCGTCGGCTGCGCGGTCTCCCCCCGGATCCGGCGCGCGGTCGCCGTCGCGTCGGTCGCCGACGTCGCCCTCGAATACCGTCCGGGCGAGGTCGGCCTCGACCCCCTGCGCTACGCCGCCGCCCGCCGCCTGGACGACCTCGCCTACGGCACGGGCGTCTGGCTCTCCGCGCTCAAGGGCCGCTCGACAGCGGCGCTGCGCCCGCGCCTGGGGTCCGGCAAGGGTGCCTCGGGCTGACGCTCACGCGCGGTCGTGGCGGATCGCGTCCGCGACGACCTCGCCGATCAGGACGGCGGTCGCCGCGGGACCGCGCAGGGGAGCGGCCGGAAGGATCGAGGTGTCCGCGACCCGCAGCCCCCGCACCCCGTGGACCCTGCCGTACTGGTCGACCACGGCGTGCCGGTCGTCGGCCGGACCCATGGGCGCGCTCGCGCAGGCGTGCACCGAGGTGCCGATCCGGGCCCGGATCCACGCGTCGAGCAGGCCGTCGTCGGCCAGCGTCTCGTGGCCGGGCCCGGCCGTCGAGTCCGGCGCGACGACGGTACGGAAGGCGGGTGCGGCGATCAGTGCCGCGGTCGTCCTGACGCCCTCGCGCAGCCGCCGCCGGTCGTCGGGCGTCCGCAGATAGCCGTAGTCGACGGTCGGCGGCACCGCGGGGTCGGCGGAGACGATCCGCAGGCGTCCGCGCGGTCGCGGGGCCAGCGCGGAGACGAGGAAGGGCAGCGGCGCGCCGGGCAGCGACGTGCGGGCGCGGATCAGGGCCGCCATCGGCGTGAGCGACTGGAGGATTTCCAGGTCGCCCGCCGCGGGGCCGCCGCTCGACGCAAGGTGGAGGGCGCCGCCGAGCCAACCGCCGTCGGCGGCGGGCACGTCGCCTACCGGGGTCCACTCCACGACGATCTGCGGGTGGTCGCTGAACGACCCGCCGACGCCGGGGGCGTCCCGCAGCACGGGGATGCCGAGGCGTTCGAGGTCCGCGCGCGGGCCGATGCCGGACAGCGCCAGCAGGTGCGGTGACCCGAAAGCGCCCGCGCACAGCACGACTTCACCCGCCGTGACGGTCTCCCGTACGCCGTCGCGTTCGGTCTCCACGCCGACCGCGCGGCCGTGCTCCACCAGGACTCGGCGGACGGTGCGGTCGCCGAGGACGGTGAGGTTGGGGCGCGCGAGCGCGTCCTGGAGGTAGCCGACGGCGGTGTTGGCGCGTACGCCGTCGACCGCGTTCGACGGCACCGGGCCGAAGCCGGGCGCGCCCTGGTCGTTCTTGTCCGGCTCGGCCGGGAACCCCGACTCGCGGGCCGCCGCGCCGAACGCCGCGGCGGCGGGGTGGTCGAGCGCGGTCCGCCGCACCCGGACCGGGCCGTCCGCGCCGTGGACGGCGGACGCGCCGTAGTCCAGGTCGGTCTCCATCCGGCGCAGGAACGGCAGCATCCGGTCGAAGGACCAGGCGTCGTTGCCCGCCGCCGCCCACCGGTCGAAGTCGTCCCGCCGGGCCCGTACGAAATACCCGCCGTTGACGGTGGTCGAGCCGCCCAGGATCCTGCCGCGGCCGATCGTGTGGGGACGCTCGGGTGTCAGACGCGCCGGATACAGCCACAGCGGCGCCCCCCGCGCCCACGCCCCCGGTACGAGCCGCGCGTCCAGCAACTCCGGCGCGAAGGTTCTCGGCGCGGGCCCCGCCTCGATCAGCGCCACCGTCCGCCCCGCGTCCTCGCTCAGCCGCGCGGCCAACGGCCCCCCGCTCCCGCCTCCCCCGACCACCACGACATCGGGCCGCGCCACCCCGCTCGTCGGACCCACGCCCCGCCCCTTTCCCACCGGTTCACGGCCACCCTAGGCGAGCCCCCCTCCCGTTCCCGGTCGGCGCTCCCGCCGGGCCCGGTCAGGCGGACGGGCTCCGCGCCGGGGTCTCGCCGAGGGCCGGACCTTCAGCGGTGGGGAGCGGGCGCAGGCCGGGGGCCAGGGCGAGGGTGACGGCTACGGAGGCGGTCGCCATCACGGTCATGGCGGTGGCGGGTGAGGTGCGCTGGGCGACAGCGCCCGCCAGGGTGGCGCCGACGCCCTGGAGGGTGAGCGTGCCGGAGGAGTGGAGGCCGAGGGCGTGGCCGCTGAGGGCGTCGGGGGTGAGGGACATGAGCCGTTCCTGGAGGAGGAGGCTCGCGGAGTAGCCGACGGAGGCGAGGACGACGGCGGTCACGGCAAGCGGCAGGGCGGGGTGGAGGGCGAAGGCGAGGTAGGGGGCGGCGAGCAGCAGCCGCAGCGGCGCGCCGAGGCGTTCGTGCCAACGGCGGGGCAGGAAGCGGCCGGTGACGGTGTCGCCCGCGAGCATCCCGAGGGCCGCGCTGGCGAAGAGGAGCCCGGCGTGCCGGGGCGCGTAGGGGACGTAGAGGGATTCGCAGCCGACGATGAGCCCGTTGGGCACCCACAGGGCGAGGTAGACGTAGCGGCGGGGCACGGACGACCAGAGCAGGCCGTTGGTGCGCCAGGTGTCGGCGACCGAGGGGCGTCCCGCGGTACGCGGCGGGCGACCGCTCAGGCCGAGCCGGGCGACGGCCGCGGCGGCCAGGTAGAGCGCGGCGCCGGCCAGCAGGGTGCCGCGCGGGGACAGCACGGTGACCAGGACCCCGCCGACGGCGAAGCCGCAGATCTGCGTGGCGCCGACCGACATGTTGAGCACGGACCTGCCGAGCAGATAGCCGTCGCGCTCAAGGATCTCGTTGAGCAGCCCGTAGCGCACTCCCCCGCCCAGTGAGGCGATCAGCCCCTCGCCGAGGAGTACGGCGAAGGCCGCCCACACGGGCAGTCCCGGCACGGCCTGGGCGGCGGTGCACAGGCCGAAGAGCAGGGCGAGCCCGGCCGTCGCGGCGCGCGGCGGCAGCCGGTCGGCGGCCGACAGCAGTGTGGTCGCGCCGACGACCTGGGCCAGCGCCGGGCCGAACATCGCCAGGGCGGACAGCAGCGGCGAGCCGGTCGCCGTGTAGATCAGCGTGCCCAGCGCGAGACCGCTCACCGTGGACGCGGCCGTCGACAGCGAGCCGGTCGCGAACAGCGGCGTGAACTCCGGGGCGCGGAAGAGTTCTCGGTAGGTGCGCATGGACGGGGAGTCTCCGCGGCCCGGCCGGCCCGGCGTTAGAGTTTCGCGGGGAGGCGAAACGATGGGCTGGTGGCTGGTCAACGCGGACACCCTCGCGGGAGGCCGTTTCGTCGTCTCCCCGCTGGCCGAGACCGTCGCGAGCCTGCTCGACCTGGCGGGCGGCACGGCCGCGCACCCCGGCGAGAGCGCGTGGCTGCGCGCCCACCGGTCCGCGTACCGGCGCCGCCTGGCCGAGGACCCGGTCGCCGCGCTGATCGTCGGGGCCGGATTCCGGCCGACCTGGATCGCGGACTTCCTCATCCCCCCGCCGCGGGCCGAGGGCGAGCCGTCGATCGAGGCGGAGCTGGACCGTATCCGTACGACCCCGGCCGACGTCGCCCGCGCCGACCTGGCGATATCGCTGGGCGGACCGCTGCCCGCCTGGCTGCCCGAGGCCGAAGTGCCCCGGCGGGCCGCGGATGTGATGCGGTGGGTGTGGACGGAGACGGTCCTGCCGTACTGGCCCCGGCGGCGCCGCGTTCTCGAGGCCGACATCGTGGCGCGCACCCGGCAGTTGAGCCAGGGCGGCTGGACGGCGGCGCTGGACGACATGCGGCCGGGGATGCGCTGGCTGGGCGAGGGACGGCTTCAGATCAACGCGTACGACAATCCGCCGCGCGAGGTCTCCGGGGCGCGGCTGCTGTTCGTGCCGGTCACCCCGCGCCGCAGCTGGGTCTCCTGGGACCAGCCGCACCGCTACGCCGTGATCTACCCGTGCGCGGGCGTACTGGCCGAGCCGGACCGGCCCTCGGCGCCGGACGCCCTGCGCGCGCTGCTCGGGCCGGGGCGCGCGGCCGTCCTCGTCCTCCTGGACTCCCCCAAGAGCACCACCCAACTGGTCGCGCTCACCGGCCAGGGACTCGGCTCCGTCGGCCGCCATCTGAAGGTGCTCTTCGACGCCGGTCTGATCCGGCGCCGTCGCGCGGGGCGGTCGGTGCTCTACTACCGGACGGACGCCGGGGAGGTGCTGGTGCGCGCCCAGCGGCACGAGTGAGCCGTCGTCGCGGAGCGGGCGGGGCGCTCAGGAACGCGTGGCCGTCGTGTCGATCTGTTCCTCGGCCGGGCCGGGGGACGCGGCGGCGGCCGGGAGCGCGGCGCGGCGGCGCGCGTACGGGCCGATGGCCTCGGTGAGTTTGCGGGCGATCGGCTCGGTCCAGCGGGCGGTGAGCGGGCCGAGGACGACCAGGATCAGCACATACGCGGTGGCCAGCGGCCCGATCCGGGGCTCGACACCGACCGCGAGTCCCGCGATGACGATGGAGAACTCGCCGCGCGCGACCAGCGTGCCGCCCGCCCGCCACCGTCCGGCGGACCGGATTCCGGCCCTGCGCGCCGCGTACCAGCCGGTGGCGACCTTGGTGAGGGTCGTGACGACGGCCAGGATCAGCGCGGGGACCAGGACCGGCAGGATGTCGGACGGGACGGTGCTCAGGCCGAAGAAGACGAAGAAGACCGCCGCGAACAGGTCCCGCAGCGGAGTCAGCAGACTCCTCGCGCCCTCGGCGACCTCACCGGAGAGCGCGATGCCGACCAGGAACGCGCCGACGGCGGCGGAGACCTGGAGTTGCTGGGCGACACCGGCCACCAGCAGCGTCAGGCCGAGCACGACCAGCAGCAGCATCTCCGCGTTGTCCGACGACACCGCGCGGCTGATCAGCCGCCCGTGGCGCAGCGCCACGTACAGGACGATCCCGACCGTGCCGAGCGAGATCAGCAGTGTGAGGGTGCCGCCCGCGAGACTCACGCCCGCCAGCAGGGCGCTCAGAATCGGCAGATAGACCGCCATCGAGAGGTCTTCGAGGACCAGCACACCCAGAATGAGCGGGGTCTCACGGTTGCCGAGACGGCCGAGGTCCCCGAGGACCTTGGCGATCACACCCGACGAGGAGATCCACGTCACGCCCGCCAGCGCGACGGCCGCGACCGGACCCCAGCCCAGCAGCAGCGCGGCCACCGCGCCGGGTACGGCGTTGAGCGCGAAGTCCACCGCGCCCGAGGGGTACTGCGTTTTCAGATTCGTGACGAGTTCCGAAGCGCTGTACTCCAGGCCGAGCAGCAGAAGCAGCAGGACGACGCCGATCTCGGCGCCGGTGGCCACGAAGTCCTCACTGGCGTGCAGCGGGATGAGCCCGCCTTTGCCGAAGGCCAGCCCCGCGAGCAGATAGAGGGGAATCGGCGAGAAGCCGACACGTCCCGCGAGGCGGCCGAGGATGCCCAGGGCGAGAATGATCGCCCCGAGCTCGATGAGCATGTCGGTCGTGTCGTGCACAGGCTCTTATCCTCCTGTGATCAGTTCCGCGACGGCGTCCACACCTTCGCGGGTGCCGACGACGACAAGGATGTCGCCGACCGCGAAGCGGAAGTCGGGAGTGGGCGACGGCACGGCGGCCGTCCGGCGGAGCACGGCGACGATCGAGGCGCCGGTACGGGTACGGGCCTGCGTGTCGCCGAGCGTGCGGCCCGCGTACGGCGACCGTTTGCTCACCGTGATGTGCTCGGTGACCAGGTCGATCTCGAAGTGCTGGCGCAGGTGCGCGACCGGGTCGGGCGGGAGCAGTTCGGCGAGCGCGCTCACTTCGTGCGGCTCCAGGACCACGGCGTCCTTGCAGGCGTCGTCGTCCTCCGGGTCGTGGAACGCCAGGGTGCGCCGCCCGTCGTGGTGCACGACCACCGACAGGTGCCGACCGGCGTCGGTGGACACGTCGTAGCGGATGCCCACCCCCGGGAGCGGGGTCTTGCGCGCGTGGACGGTGTGCTGCATTGCGTGCTCCAAGGGGGACGGGACGTGTCGTGTGAACGGCGTCCGGCCGACCGGTATTGGTCGGGCGGTCGGGCGGCGCGGCGCGTTCGCCGGGTCGGCGGCGACCGCGGCTCCTACCAGGGTCGCGGGCGGACCGACCGAGCCATAGTAAAGGAATGGCAAATGGATTGCGGGGGCGGGATCGGGCCCCCCTCGCCGGCCCCCGGCGGGGCGCCCGCGCGGCGGGCCGTCGAGGGGGGAAAAGCGGTTGACGGGAGCCGCCGCCGCGCGGTCGTATGACGCCCCATGACCACCCCGCCCATGCACCCTGACCTGCACCCCATCGACGCCGACCTCGTACGGCGGCTGGTGGCCGAACAGTTCCCCCGGTGGGCGGGGCTCGACGTGCGGCGGTTCCCGTCCGGCGGCACGGTCAACGCGATGTACCGGCTCGGCGACGACATGGTGGTCCGTCTGCCGCTCGTGGCGGGCGGGGCCGGGGACGTCGCGCTGGAGCAGGAGTGGCTGCCGCGGCTCGCGCCCCTGCTGCCCGCGGCCGTTCCCGAAGTCCTCGGCGCCGGGGAGCCCGCGCGGGGGTATCCGTGGCCGTGGTCGGTGTACCGGTGGCTGGACGGCGAGCCGCCCGAGGCGGGGGCGCTGAGCGAACCCGTACGCCTGGCGGAGGACATCGCCGGATTCGTGCGGGCGATGCGGGATGTCACGCTGCCGGACCCGCCGCCCGCCTATCGCGGCGAACCGCTCGCCCACCACGACGCGTCGACCCGGTCGGCGATCGCGCGACTGCGCGGGATTCCGCAGGAGGGCGTCGACTGCGACGGCCTGACCGCCATGTGGGAGGACGCCCTGCGCGCGCCCGTCTGGGACGGGCCGCCGGTGTGGGTGCACTCCGATCTGATGCCGGGCAATCTGCTGGTGTCGGGGGGCCGGCTGACCGCGGTGATCGACTTCGGGTGCGCGGGCGTGGGCGATCCGGCCTGTGACCTGTTCCCCGCGTGGAATCTGCTGCCGCCCGACGCGCGGGAGGTCCTGCGCGGCGCGCTCGGCGTCGACGACGCGACGTGGAGGCGCGGGCGGGGCCGGGCGCTCTCCCAGGCGGTGAACGCGCTGCCGTACTACCGCGAGACGAATCCGACGATGGCGCGTAACGCCCGGCATGTGATCCGCGCGGTGCTCGCCCAGGACTGAGCCCCCGGGCCGCTGGGCGCCTGGGCACCCGGCGGCCGAAAGGGCCCCGCACACAGCGACGTCCGGGGCGGCTTCTGCGAACCGCCCCGGACGTCGTGGCCGGGATGTGCGTCAGACGCGGTCAGGCGTCCTCACGCGGTGCCCCGGAGGCACCGTTCTCAGACCAGGTCGAACCGGTCGAGGTCCATGACCTTGGCCCACGCCGCGACGAAGTCGTTGACGAACTTCTCCTTCGCGTCGTCGCTCGCGTAGACCTCCGCCAGGGCGCGCAGCTCGGAGTTCGAGCCGAAGACCAGGTCGGCGCGGGTGCCGGTCCACTTGACCGCGCCGGAGGCGTCGCGGCCCTCGAAGGTGTTCGCGTCCTCGGACGTCGCGCTCCACGTCGTGCCCAGGTCGAGCAGGTTGACGTAGAAGTCGTTGGTCAGCGTGCCGGGGGTCTCGGTGAGGGCGCCGAGGGCGGACTGCTGGTAGTTGGCGCCCAGGACGCGCAGGCCGCCGACGAGGACGGTCAGCTCGGGGGCGCTCAGGTTCAGCAGGTTCGCCTTGTCGATCAGCAGGTACTCGGCGGGCAGCCGGTTGGCCTTGCCGAGGTAGTTGCGGAATCCGTCGGCGGTCGGCTCCAGGGCGCTGAACGACTCGACGTCGGTCTGCTCCTGGGTCGCGTCCACGCGGCCCTGCGTGAACGGCACCTGAATGTCGAACCCGGCCGCCTTGGCGGCCTGCTCGACGCCGACGCCACCGGCCAGCACGATCAGGTCGGCGAAGGAGATCCCCTTACCGCCGCTCTGGGCGGCGTTGAAGGACTCCTGGACACCTTCCAGGGTGCGCAGCACGGTCGCCAACTGGTCGGGCTCGTTGACCTCCCAGCCGATCTGCGGCTGGAGACGGACGCGCGCGCCGTTGGCGCCGCCGCGCTTGTCGCTGCCGCGGAAGGACGAGGCCGAGGCCCACGCGGTGGAGACGAGCTGGGCCACCGACAGCCCGGAGCCGAGGATCTGGCTCTTGAGGGCGGCGATGTCGGAGGCGTCGAGCGGCTCGTGGGTGGCGGCGGGCAGCGGGTCCTGCCACAGCAGCACCTCGGAGGGGACCTCGGGACCGAGGTAGCGCACGACCGGGCCCATGTCGCGGTGGGTCAGCTTGTACCAGGCGCGGGCGAAGGCGTCCGCGAACTCGGCGGGGTTCTCGAAGAAGCGCCGCGAGATCTGCTCGTACGCCGGGTCGACCCGCAGCGCGAGGTCGGTGGTGAGCATCGTCGGGGCGTGGCTCTTGGACGCGTCGTGCGCGTCCGGTACGGTGCCGGCGCCCGCGCCCTCCTTCGGCCGCCACTGGTTGGCGCCCGCGGGGCTCTGGAACAGCTCCCACTCGTAGCCGAAGAGGATCTCGAAGAAGCTGTTGTCCCAGGCGGTCGGGGTGTTGGTCCAGATGCCCTCGAGACCGCTGGTGATCGCGTCGCCGCCCTTGCCGGTGCCGTAGCTGTTCTTCCAGCCGAGGCCCTGCTGCTCGACGGAGGCGGCCTCGGGGTCGTCGCCGACACTGTCGGCCGGTCCCGCGCCGTGGGTCTTGCCGAAGGTGTGGCCGCCCGCGATCAGCGCGACGGTCTCCTCGTCGTTCATCGCCATCCGGCGGAAGGTCTCACGGATGTCGCGGGCCGCGGCCAGCGGGTCGGGCGTTCCGTTGGGGCCCTCGGGGTTGACGTAGATCAGGCCCATCTGGACGGCGCCGAGCGGGTTCTCCAGCTCGCGGTCGCCCGTGTAGCGCTCGTCGCCGAGCCAGGTGGTCTCGGGGCCCCAGTAGACGTCCTCGTCGGGCTCCCAGACGTCCGCGCGACCGCCGCCGAAGCCGAAGGTCTCGAAGCCCATCTGCTCCAGCGCGACATTGCCGGTGAGGATCATCAGGTCGGCCCAGGACAGGCTCTGGCCGTACTTCTTCTTGACCGGCCACAGCAGACGGCGGGCCTTGTCCAGGTTGGCGTTGTCCGGCCAACTGTTGAGCGGGGCGAAGCGCTGCTGGCCCGCGCCGCCGCCGCCGCGGCCGTCGCTGATGCGGTACGTGCCCGCGCTGTGCCACGCCATACGGATCATGAAGGGGCCGTAGTTGCCGAAGTCGGCGGGCCACCAGTCCTGGGAGCTGGTCAGCACCTGCGCGATGTCCTGCTTGACCGCCACGAGGTCGAGGGTCTTGAACGCCTCGGCGTAGTCGAAGTCCTCGCCGAGCGGGTTGGCCACGGCGGGGTTCTTGGCAAGGATCTTCAAATTGAGCCGCTCGGGCCACCACTGGCGGTTTCCGCCGCCCTGAGTCGGGTGCGGCGCGCGTCCGTGCGCGACCGGGCAGCCACCCCCGCCCTCCGCCTTCGCGTCAGTGACGATTGCATCATGGTTCTCAGACATGGGAATCCTTCCGGACCAGGCGGATCACGGTGCTCAGGAACTGCGGGGAAATGGAACAGTCGGGGCGCTCGGCCCCGGGAGACGACCGCGGTTCGTCGGGCGACAAGTCGAACGACGAGCCAGGGTCATCGGACACGGTCGGGCGGGCGGTGGCCGTGACGCGGGCGGTCCCCACCCTCAGGCCGACGCCGCGCGACTTCACGGCGGTGGTCCCGTCACGTCTCCGTCTCCTGCCCTGCTGGGGGCTTCCTGTCCCTTGGCTATCGCCGGAACCGATCCTACGATGGACTGTGTCCAAGTCAAGAAGCGGGCCAAGCTCATATCCCATCAGACTCCGGACGCCCATGAGTAAACTTCGGGCATCCCGCCGAACCTGAATAGGTGAACCGACATGAGTGACCTGCTGGAGCGCCTGCGCGGACGCGGCTGGCGGATGACCTCCCAGCGGCGCGTCGTCGCCGAGGTTCTCGACGGCGACCACGTCCACCTGACGGCCGACGAGGTGCACGCCCGCGCGGCCGGGCGGCTGCCGGAGATCTCGCGGGCCACCGTCTACAACACCCTGGGCGAGATGGTCGCGCTCGGCGAGGTCATCGAGGTCTCCACCGACGGCCGCGCCAAGCGGTACGACCCGAACGCGCACCACGCCCACCAGCACCTGGTGTGCTCGCGCTGCGGCACGATCCGGGACGTCCACCCGACCGGCGACCCGCTGGCGGACCTGCCGCCCGAGGAGCGCTTCGGTTTCACCGTCTCGGCGTTCGAGGTCACCTACCGGGGCGTGTGCCCGTCCTGCGCGTGAGGACCGCGTCTCGGCGCGAACACCGGTAGCCGTCAGTCCTCGGCGGCGGGCAGCGCCGTCGCGACCACCCGGCGGATGGCGGGCAGGTCGACGCTCGCGGCGAGCGCGTCGTCCTCCGGCATGCCCGTGGTCGCGTCCTCGACGTTGAGCAGGGTGCGGAAGACGCGCGGCAGCACGGTGCGGCCGAGCAGGTCCTCGGCGAGGGCGGCGCCGTCCTCGGGTCCCATGCCGTAGTGCTCGACGAGATACGCGGCCAGCCGTTCGTGGGTGGTGGCGAACATGGCGTCGAAGTACGCGCGCGAACTGGCGGGCAGCCACGCGGCGGCGGCGATGCTCAGCCGACAGGTGCGCACCTGCGACTCCCACGTCATGAGCTGGAGGAACCGCCCGCAGAACAGGGTGACGGCCTCCGCGGGGTCCGCGGAGTACGCGTCGGGCGTCCGCAGCCTGCCGAGGTAGAGCTCGCGGACGAGTCCGAGGACGGCGAGGAACAGCTTCTCCTTGTTCTCGAAGTGCGCGTACAGCGACCGCTTGGACGTCCCGGCGCGGGCGGCGACGGCGTCCATCGAGGCGCGCTCGTACCCGGCCTCGAGAAACACGTCCTTGGCCATGAACAGGATGTGGCGCCGCAACTCCTCGCCCCGTCGCTGCTCCCCGCGCTGTCGCGGCCCGCCTTCTTCGGTCATCGGCTTGCACCCTCAAAAGTAAACGGTACGGTAGAGTTTACTTGTTCGAGCGACCTTTTCCCATGCCGCTGGAGTGAACTCATGATCGTCATCACCGCACCTACCGGAAATATCGGACACCAGGTGGTCGACCGCGTCCTCGCCGCCGACGAGCCGGTCCGCGTCGTCGTCCGCGACCCCGCCCGGCTGAGCGCCGACGTCCGCGAGCGCGCGGAGGTGGTCCAGGGCTCGCACGGCGACCCCGAGGCCGTGGCCCGCGCCTTCGACGGCGCCGACGCGCTGTTCTGGCTGCCGCCGCCCAACCCCCACGCGGCCACCCTAGACGAGGTGTACTCCGACTTCGCCCGGCCCGCCGTCGAGGCGATCCGCGCCTACGGCGTCAAGCACGTCGTCAGCGTCAGCTCCCTGGGCCGCGGCACCGCCTACGCGGACCGGGCCGGGCATGTGACGGCCACGCTGGCCCTGGACGACCGGCTCGCGGAGACCGGCGCGGCCTTCCGGTCCCTGAATCTGCCCAGCTTCATGGACAATCTGCTCCGCCAGGCCCAAGTGATCAAGGCGCAGGGCGTGTTCTTCAACGCGCTCTCCCCCGACCGCGCGATGCCCACAGTGGCCACCCGCGACATCGCCGCCGTCGCCGCCCGCCTGCTGCTCGACCCCTCGTGGAGCGGCCGGGAGGACGTACCGCTGCTCGGTCCCGAGGACCTGTCGCAGAATGACACGGCCGCCGTGATGGCCGACGTCCTCGGCTTCCCGGTCCGCTACCAGCAGGTCCCGGCGGGGCCGTTCAAGGAGCGGTTCCTCGGCGCGGGCATGTCCGAGGCCATCGCCCAGGGCATGCTGGACATGGCGATCGCCAAGGACGGCGGCCTCGACAACGGGATCACCCGCACCCCGCAGCACGCCGTCGACACCCCCACCACGCTCCGGCGGTGGTGCGAGGACGTCCTCAGGCCCGCGGTCGAGGCCGCCTGACCGACGAGGGTCTCAGGCCGCGTACTGGTGGGAGGAGTACGTGAGATAGCCCGCGTCGCCGCCCTGGTAGTACGTTGCCTCGTCGACAGGGGCCAGCGGCAGGCCGACGCGCAGCCGCTCGACCAGGTCGGGGTTGGCGATGAAGCCGCGGCCGAAGCTGATCAGGTCGGCGCCCAGCGCGAGCCAGTGGTCGGCGTCATCCCGGCCCGTCTGCTTGGGGCCCATCGGCAGCACGGGGTTCATGATGAGGGTGCCGGGCCACGCCCGGCGCAGAGCGGTCAGCACCTCCTCGTCGGCGGTCGCCTCCAGGTGGACGTACGCCGGTGAGAGCGCCGCCAGTTCGGTGAGCAGCGCCGCGTACAGCTCCGGTACGTCGTCCTCCCGGACGCCCCAGAAGGTGGCGCCCGGCGAGAGCCGGATGCCGGTGCGGTCCGCGCCGACGGCCTCGACGGTGGCGGCGACCGCCTCGACGGCGAAGCGGATCCGGTTCACGACCGAGCCGCCGTACCCGTCGGTGCGCAGGTTGGCGTTGGACGAGAGGAATTGCGAGATCAGATAGCCGTTGGCGCCGTGCAGTTCCACCCCGTCGAACCCGGCGTCGACCGCGCGGCGGGCGGCGTCGCCGTACGACCGCGCGTGCTCGGGGATCTCGGCGGTCTCCAGGGCGCGGGGCGTCGGGGCGGGCTGCGGGCCGGTCGGGGTGAACACCTCTCCCACGGCGGCGACGGCCGAGGGCCCGACCGGCAGCGTCCCGATGGTGTCGGGGTGCGAGACCCGGCCGCCGTGCATGAGCTGGGCGAAGATCCGGCCGCCGCTGGCGTGCACGGCGTCGGTCACCGGGCGCCACGCGGCGGTCTGCTCGTCGGTGTGCAGCCCCGGCGTGCCCGGGTTGGACTGCCCGATCGCGCTCGGCTGCACACCCTCGCTGACGATCAGCCCGGCGGTCGCCCGCTGGGCGTAATAGGCCGCCATCGACGGTGTCGCCAGCCCGCCCGCCGCGGCCCTGACCCGGGTCATCGGGGCCATGACCAGCCGGTTGGGCAGGGTCAGACCGCCGAGCCGGTAGCTGGTGAAGAGGTTCGTCACGTCGGGCTCCTTCATGCGTAGCGCGTCACTTCCGTATCGCCCGGTCTCCCGGACGCGACTGCTACGCTAAAACCTGACATTGACGTCAGAGGCAAGCTCTGTGACGCAGACCATAGCCCGCCCGGGAGCCACCGCCCGGGCGGTGGGAACAGCCGGGAGGACATCGTGCGGATCGGGGAACTCGCGGCGCGGGCCGGGGTCAGCGTGCGGTCCGTGCGCTACTACGAGGAGCAGGGGCTGCTCACCAGCGTGCGCAGCGGCAGCGGGCAGCGGCACTACACGGACGAGGAGGTCGAGCGCGTCGCCTTCATCCAGCGCCTCTACGCGGCGGGCCTGTCCAGCCGCACCATCGCCGAACTGCTCCCCTGCGTCGACTCCCCCAGCGAGGAGAACTCCGACGCCGCCCTCGACCGGATGGCCCTGGAGCGCGACCGCCTCTCGGCCCATATCGACGACCTCGTCCGCACCCGCGACACCCTCGACGCCCTGATGGTCACGGCGCGGACCCACCGTGACCAGGTCCTCGCGGGGACGGCCACCCCCACGGAGGAGGCCAGGTCCTGCGTGGGGCACGCAGCAGGCTGACGGCCTCCGCGGGGGTCGCGACGACGGGGACGGACTCCGGCGGGGGCGGGCGGCGGACGATCAGGACGGGGATGCCCGCCTCACGGGCCGCCGTGAGTTTGGGGGCGGTCGCGGAGCCGCCGCTGTCCTTGGTGACCAGGACGTCGATCCGGTGCTCGCGCAGCAGCGCCCGTTCGGACTCCACCGTGAACGGGCCGCGGGCCAGCAGGACATGGACGTACGGGGGAAGCGGCGGGTCCGGTGGGTCGACCGAGCGTGCCAGCAGGAATGTGGCGGACGCCGCGGCGAAGGCCGCGAGGTCGCCGCGCCCCGTGGTCAGGAAGGGACGGCTCCCGAGGCCCGGCAGCAGGGCCGCCGCGTCCGCGACGGAGTCGGCCCAGTGCCAGCGGTCGCCGGGACCGGCCGCCCAGCCCGGCCGGCGCAGCACGAGCAGCGGCAGGCGTACGGCGCGGGCCGCCTCGGCCGCGTGGGCGCTGATGACGGCGGCGAAGGGATGCGTGGCGTCGACCACCGCGTCCACCCGTTCCTCGCGCAGCCAGCGGGCCAGCCCGTCCGCTCCCCCGAAGCCGCCGATCCTGACCCGGCCGTCCGGCAGCCGGGGCTCCGCGACCCGCCCGGCCAGCGAACTCGTCGTCACCAACCCCGGAACGGCCGCGAGCAGCTCCGCGAGCCGCCGGGCCTCCCCCGTACCGCCGAGGATCAGCACATGCCTCGACTCCGCGCCGGGCGAGGTCACTTGGGGACGCCGCGCCGCAGCAGATAGGTGTCCATGATCCAGCCCTTGCGCGCCCTGGCCCGCGCCCGTACGTCGCTGATCCGTTGCGCGAGGGCGTCGTCCAGCGGTCCGGACAGCAGGATCTCGTCGGGCGTGCCGAGATACGCGCCCCAGTAGATCTCCAGCCCCTGGCCGGTGAAACGTCCGAAGGTCTGGTGGGCGTCCAGCATCACCACCACGTCGTCCACCCCGTCCGGCAGCCCGCCGTCGGCGAGCCTGCGCCCGGTGGTGATCTGCACCGGCCGCCCGACCTGGTTGAGGCCCGTGCGGTGCTTGGCGGCCAGCGACGAGACGCTGCTGACGCCGGGCACGACCGTCCACTCGAACGCGGCCCTCCCCCGGCCGTGCACCTCTTCGAGAATGCCCAACGTGCTGTCGTACAGGGCCGGATCGCCCCAGACGAGGAACGCCCCGCAGCCGTCGTCCGGCAGTTCCGCGGCGATCAGCCGCTCGTAGATGTCGGCGCGGCGCCGTCGCCAGTCGTCAACCGCCTTCGCGTAGCCGGGAGTTGTCCGTTCCCGGTCGCGCTCCGGGTCGCGCGCGACGACCACGCGGTGCGGCCGTACGGCGTGCCGCCGCAGGATCTCCTCGCGCAGCGCGACCAGATCGGCCTTCTCCTCGCCCTTGTCGAGCAGGAAGAACACCTCGGTGCGGCCGATCGCCCGCACGGCCTGGAGGGTGAGCTGGTCCGGGTCGCCCGCCCCGATACCGATGACGAAGATCTGTTTCACGGTCCGGAGTCTCGCACAGCGGTCAGGGGCGTATGTCACAACGTCGCAGGCCCGATTGACGTGCCTGTTCGACAGCCCCTACGCTCAATTACGTGATGGCGTGAGGAAGCTGGTGAAAATCCAGCACGGTCGCGCCACTGTGTAGCCGGTCATCGAGGAGGTGGCCGGTGAGTCAGATACTCCGCCGTCACAACGCCCCATTCGATCGAGGGACGCCGAATCCCTGAAGGAGGCCCACCCGTGAGCTCTGTGTCCGCTCCCACCACCACCGCCACACCGGTTGTCCTGCCGGTCTCGAAGGCCGTGATGTGGCTGGTAGGCACCGCGATCCTGGCTTTCGCCGTCTACTACTTCATCGGTGTCGACCAGGGCGCGGTCAGCGTCTTCGGCAAGGACACCCACATCCACGAGTTCGTCCACGACGCCCGGCACTTCCTCGGTTTCCCCTGCCACTGAGTTCGCGCCGACGGAGCCGACAGAACAGACGGACAATTCGACATGGAAAAGAAACTCATCCTGCGCGGCATAGTCGTCGGCGCAGTCGCAGGGCTGCTCGCATTCCTCTTCGCGCGGATCTTCGCGGAGCCGGACATCAGTAAAGCGATCGACTACGAGAGCGGCAGGGACGACGCGCAGGCCGCGCTCGACAAAGCCGCCGGGCTGCCGATGGAGCACGCGGGACACGAGCTGTTCAGCCGCACCGTCCAGGCGGACGTGGGCATCGGCGTCGGCATGATCTTCTTCGGCATGGCCATGGGCGCGCTCTTCGCGGTCGCCTACGCGGTCTGCCTGGGACGCGTCGGCAATCTGCGGGCGCGCAATCTCGCGCTGCTGGTCGCGGGCGGCGGATTCCTCGGCATCTACCTGGTGCCGTTCCTCAAGTACCCGGCGAATCCGCCCGCCATCGGGCACGAGGACACCATCAAGGACCGCACCGGGCTCTATCTGGTGATGGTCGTGTGTTCGCTGGCCTTTCTGGTCGGCGCGGCACTGCTCGGCAGAAGGCTCCAGGCCCGGTTCGGGAACTGGAACGCGACCCTGCTCGCCGGTGCCGCCTTCGTCGTCGCGATCGGCGTGGTGATGGCGCTGCTGCCGCAACTGGGCCACCTGGCGTACAACAAGGAGAATTTCGGCAACCACGCGACGGAGACGCCGCTGCCGCTCACCGACGACAAGGGCCGGATCGTCTATCCGGGATTCCCCGCCGATGTGCTGTTCTCCTTCCGCTTGTACTCGGTGGCCGCGCAGCTCCTGCTGTGGACGGTGATCGGGCTGGCCTTCGGCCCGTTGGCCGAGCGGGTGCTCGCCTCGCGCACCGCCCCCGCCGCGCAGACCGGCAGGACGGACCCGGTCAGCGCGTGAACCGATGAACGACGACGCGCCGCCGCCGTCCGAGCCGCCCGCCGAGGCGTCCCGGACGGCGGATCTCGCGGCCCTCGGCCCGTTCTTCGCCGCCGAGGGGCACCGCGCCGGTTCCGATACCGGCGCTCCCTGGCGTTCGATGGCCGAGCTGGCCGACGGCGGACCCGCGCTCGGCGACCGGGTGGCGGGCGTCAGGCGGTATCTCGCGGCGGCGGGCGGCCGGGAGGCGGAAGCCGTGGAATCGCGGGTCGCCGCGTCCGTGGCCCACCTCGGCCTGGTCGCCCGGGTGCTGTCGCCGACGCTGGCCCTCGCGGTCCTGCGCGGCGAGGTCGCGCCGGGCCTGCGGCTCGCCGATCTGCGCTGGCAGCCGGTCCTGGGCGGCCCCTTCCCGCTGTCGCTGCCGCACACGCCTCAGGACACCGGCCACACGGCTCCCGGCGCGCCCGCGGGAGGGGAGGCCGTGGCCGCCGCCCTCGCCCGCCATCTGCTCGACGGGCCGGTGCGCGAACTGGCCGACGCCTTCGCGCCCTTCAAGGTGTCCCCGCACATCCTGTGGGGCAACAGCGCCTCCGCGCTGAACGGCGCCGCCGGGATGCTCGCCGCGGCGCGCCCCGCCGACGCCGGGCGCGTACGGTCGCTGGCCGCCCTGCTGCTGGACCGGCCGCCGCTGCGCGGTACGAGCACGGGGGCGCGTACGGGCGTACCGGGCGCGCCTTTCCGCCGGCGCAGTTGCTGCCTGATCTACCGGGCCGCGCCGGGGGGCGCGGGCGGGCTCTGCGGCGACTGCGTCCTCGCGCCGGTGGTACCGGCACCCCGCTGAGCTTGGGGCAGGCCAGGGTGGGCATCCTTATTGCCAGTACCTTGCAACAAGGACAGAGGTGCGTCTAGCTTGGCTTCGCCCGCTTCGACAAAGGACTGATGAAATGACCACCGCCACGTCTCCGGACGCACCGGCACCACCAGGGTCCCGCTGGCGCCGCATCGCCGGCTCGATGACCCGCGCCGAGTGGACGAGGGTCGGCGGCATGTTCGCCTTCATCCTCGCCCTGCACATCATCGGCTGGTTCACGCTGGTGGCGATCGTGGCCCCCGAGCACTACAGCCTCGGCACCAAGTCCTTCGGCATCGGCATCGGCGTCACCGCGTACACCCTCGGCATGCGGCACGCGTTCGACGCCGACCACATCGCGGCGATCGACAACACCACCCGCAAGCTGATGGGCGAGGGCAAGCGGCCCCTGTCGGTGGGCTTCTGGTTCTCGCTGGGCCACTCCAGCATCGTCTTCGGCCTGGCCTTCCTGCTCTCGCTCGGCATCAAGGCGCTCGCCAATCCCGTCGAGGACGACAACTCCCAGCTCCACAACGTCACCGGCTGGATCGGCACCACCGTCTCCGGCACCTTCCTGTACGTCATCGCCTTCATCAACCTGGTGATCCTGGCCGGGATCTGGAAGGTCTTCCGGCAGATGCGCGAGGGCCACTTCGACGAGGCGGCGCTGGAGGAGCAGCTCAACAACCGCGGTTTCATGAACCGGTTGCTGGGCCGGGTCATGAAGTCGATCACCAAGCCGTGGCAGATGTACCCGCTGGGCCTGCTCTTCGGCCTCGGCTTCGACACCGCCACCGAGATCGCACTGCTGGTGCTCGCGGGCTCCGGCGCGGCGTCCGGGCTGCCCTGGTACGCGATCCTCTGCCTGCCGGTGCTCTTCGCCGCGGGCATGTCGCTGCTGGACACCATCGACGGCTCGTTCATGAACTTCGCCTACGAGTGGGCGTTCTCCAAGCCGGTCCGCAAGGTCTACTACAACCTCACCATCACCGGCCTGTCGGTCGCCGTCGCCCTCATCATCGGCACCGTCGAACTCCTCGGCCTGGTCGCGGACAAGGCGGGGTTCCACGGCGCCTTCTGGGACTGGGTCGGCGGGATCGACCTCAACATCGTCGGCTACGTCATCGTGGGCCTGTTCTTCGCCACCTGGGCCGTCGCCTTCGCCGTCTGGCGGTTCGGCAACATCGAGGAGAAGTGGTCGGCGGGCCTGCGCACCGCCGACCAGCAGGCCGACTGACCGACGGCCCGCCACGACGCGTCCGGGGCGGGCCCTAACCGCCTGCCCCGAGCGACGGCCGGGTGCCGACGACGACGGTCGCGTACAACTCGTCCGAGTCGGTGACGTGCGCGCGGAGCCCGGCGGCGGTGAAGAGGCCGACCGCCCGCCGGGCCTGCCGCTCGCTCGACTCGACCAGCAGGGAACCGCCGGGGGCGAGCCAGTCGGTGGCCCGCGCGGCGACACGGCGCATGACGTCGAGGCCGTCAGCGCCTCCGTCGAGCGCCATCAGGGCCTCGTGGTCGCGGGCCTCGGGCGGCAGCAGGCCGACCTCTTCGCTCGGTACGTAGGGGACGTTGGCGGCCAGCAGCCCGACCCGTCCGCGCAGGTCGGCCGGGAGCGGCGCGAAGAGGTCACCCTCGTACACCCGCCCGCCGACGCGGGCCACATTGCGGCGGGCGCAGCGCACCGCGGCCGGGTCGAGGTCGGCGGCGTGCAGTTCGACGCCGCCGCCGAGCGCGGTGGCCAGGGCGACACCGACGGCCCCCGAGCCGCAGCACAGGTCCACGACGACGGCGCCGGGCGCGGCGAGCCCGGCCGCGACCTGGACGAGGAATTCGGTACGGCGGCGCGGTACGAAGACGCCGGGGTCCACGGCGAACCGCTGTCCGGCGAACTCGGCCCAGCCGAGGACGTGTTCGAGCGGCAGACCGTCCGCGCGGCGCGCGACCATCGCGGTGAGTTCTTCGGGGGTCCCGGCCGCCGCGATGAGCAGCCGCGCCTCGTCCTCGGCGAAGACACAGCCCGCCGCCCTGAGCGCGGCGACGACGGTGGATTCGGGCGACGGTGCGGTGAAGTCCGACATGTAGAGCCTTTCGGGAAGCCCACGGGCACTCCCCCGGCCTCACCTACGTCGGAGAGACCGCTCGGCCGTACGGCGGGAGCACCCGGCCTGCGATACCGGTAATCGGTCCCACCTCCTCGGCTGATCTCGGCTGATCTCCACTGCTGTGGCGGGTCCTGGCCCGCCGCTGACGGCATCGACCCTACCCCACGGCGCGGCGCGCCCGTCGCCCCGAACCCGCGCCCTCGGACGGCGGCGCGCTGAACCGCAATGTAACGGTTAAGCATCAGCGCTGAATCAGTCCCTTTACCGGCCCACAACCCAATGCAATAGTGCGGTCGTTCCGCCACTGAATCGCTTAAGTACCGCGCTGTGGAGACGGAGATGGTGCACATGAAGGGCAAGGCACTCGCCGGGTCGCTGCTGGCGACCATGGCGCTGCTCGCCGCGGGTTGCGGTGGCGGGGGCTCGACGTCCAAGGGCGGTACCGCCACCGTGCCCGCCGACCCGTCGGCGGTGTCGGGTGACATCAAGGTCCTCACCCAGCGGACCGACCTCGTGCAGGACGGCACGATGAAGAAGTACGCCGCCGAGTTCAGCAAGCTCTACCCGAAGGTGCGGGTGACCTTCGAGGGGATCACGGACTACGAGGGTGAGGTGAAGATCCGGATGAACACCTCGAACTACGGCGATGTGCTGATGATCCCGGCGGCCATCAAGACCGACGACTACCCGAAGTTCTTCGCCTCGCTGGGCAGCGCCGAGGAGTTGGGAAAGAAGTACACCTTCACCGGCAAGGCCACGGTCGGCGGCAAGGTCTACGGCATCGCGAACTTCGCGAACGCGGCGGGCTTCGTCTACAACAAGGCCGTCTGGCGGCAGGCCGGGGTCACCGACTGGCCGACCACTCCCGACGCCTTCCTCGCCGACCTCAAGGCCGTCAAGGCCAAGACCTCCGCGACGCCGTACTACACCAACTACAAGGACGGCTGGCCGCTGACCGCCTGGACCTCGGTGCAGGGCGCGGCCACCTGCGACGCCAAGGCGGCCGACGAGCCCGCCACCGACCCGGACCCCTGGCGCGCGGGCACCGACCTGAACGTCGGCGACACGCTGCTCTACACCATCGTGCACGACAAGCTCTCCGAGCAGGACCCGACCACCACCAACTGGGAGAACAGCAAGAATCTGCTGGCCACCGGCAAGATCGCCACCATGTGGCTGGGCTCGTGGTCCATCGTGCAGATGCAGGACGCGGCGAAGAAGGCCGGGCGCGACCCGTCCGAGATCGGCTACATGCCCTTCCCCTCCCAGAAGAACGGCACCTTCTGCACCCCGGTGGCGCCCGACTACCAGGAGGCGGTGAACGTCCACTCCAAGAACAAGGCGGCGGCCCGCGCCTGGATCGACTGGTTCACCGACAAGTCCGGCTACGTGCAGACCAATCAGGCCGTCCCCACGCTCAAGGGCGGACCGCTGCCGTCGGCCCTCAAGCCGTTCCAGGACGCCGGTGTGCGGTTCGTGGAGATGTCGCAGGCGCAGAGCGCCAAGGTCACCAGGATCGACAACCAGTCCGAGATCGGCATGACCGACAAGCCCGAGTACCGCCAGCACCTGATCGACGTGGCGCGCGGCGCCGCGGGGGGTGATCTCCCCGGCATCTTCGCCGGCCTCGCCAAGAAGTGGGCGAACGCGCAGAAGACCGCCGCCCTGTGACGCGCGCCCGGGTCTGGCGGACCGTGACGCCGTGGCTGTACCTGGCGGTGCCGCTCGCTCTGCTGATCACGTTCACCTACCTGCCGGTCGGCACCATGATCAGGGACAGCTTCACCGACTGGGACGGGGTCAGCCCCGACCGGAACTACGTCGGGACCAAGAACTACGTGGAGCTGTTCACCAGACCCGAGCTGTTCCAGGTCTTCTTCGTCAGCGTCTACTACCTGGTGGCGTCGGTGGCGCAGATCGCGCTGGCGCTGTACTTCGCGACCGTGCTCAGCTTCGACCTGCGGTTCCGGAATCTCTTCAAGGGCCTGCTGTTCTTCCCCTACCTGCTCAACGGGGTCGCGATCGGCTTCGTCTTCCTGTACTTCTTCCAGCCGCACGGCACCCTCGACACCGTGCTGAGCGCCTTCGGGGTGCACGGGCACCACTTCTGGCTGGGCAGCGGGCGGACGGCGAACACCTCGCTGTCCGCGGTGTCGGTGTGGCGCTTCATGGGCCTGAACTTCGTGCTGTTCCTCGGCGCGATCCAGTCGATCCCCGGTGAGCTGTACGAGGCGTCGGAACTGGACGGCGCCAACCGCTGGCAGCAGTTCCGGCACATCATCGCGCCGGGCATCAAACCGGTGCTGAGTCTGAGCGCGATCCTGGCGATCTCCGGCTCGCTGTCGGCGTTCGAGATCCCGTACATCATGACCGGCGGCGCGGCGGGCACTCAGACCTTCGTGATCCAGACGGTGAAGCTGGCCTTCGAGTTCAACAAGATGGGGCTGGCCTCGGCGGCGGCCGTCGCCCTGCTGGTGATCATCTTGCTGGTGACCTGGTTGCAGCGCGTCGTGGTGCCCGACGAGAGGAACGATCTCGTATGACCTCGCTGCTCGTCCGCGACACGGCGCAGGCCCCGCCGCCGGAGACCGTCGACCGGCCCGCGCGCACCCGCAGGGTGCTGGTCAGAGCGCTGGTGTACCTCTCGCTCGTGCTGGCCTCCGCGGTGGTGCTGCTGCCGCTGGTCGCGGTGTTCCTGACCTCGCTCAAGACGTCGCAGGAGATGACGGCGGACGGCGGGGCGCTGTCGCTGCCGCACAACTGGCTGAACTACCACAATTATGTGACGGCCTTCCGGGCCGGGAAGATGCTGCGCGCGTTCGGGAACACCGCCTTCATCCTGGTCTTCTCGATCGCGGGCACGGTGCTGATCGGCTCGATGGCGGCGTACGCGATCGACCGGTTCCACTTCCGGCTGCGGCGGCTGGTGATCGCGCTGTTCCTGATCGGCTCGCTGGTGCCGAGCGTGACGACACAGGTGGCGACCTTCAAGATCGTGAACAACTTCGGCATGTACGACAGCCGTTGGGCACCGATCGTGCTGTACATGGGCACGGACATCGTGTCGATCTACATCTTCCTCCAGTTCATCCGGAGCATTCCGGTCTCGCTGGACGAGGCGGCCAGGATCGACGGCGCGAACACCTTCACGATCTACTGGCGGATCATCCTGCCGCTGCTCAAACCGGCCATCGCCACGGTGGTGATCATCAAGGGGATCACGGTCTACAACGACTTCTACATCCCCTTCCTGTACATGCCGTCGGAGAGTCTGGGGACCATCTCGACGTCGCTGTTCCGCTTCAAGGGGCCCTACGGCGCGCATTGGGAGGACATCTCGGCGGGCGCGATCCTGGTGATCGTGCCGACGCTGGTGATCTTCCTGTTCCTTCAGCGGTTCATCTACAACGGATTCACCAGAGGCGCGACGAAGTAGGGACGCAGCGGGAGCGAAGCGGACCGGCGCTCGCCGGTCAGGTCGTACGGGCGGGCGGGGCGGTGCTCTCGCGCGGGGTCAGCACCGGGGTGGCCACCGGTCCCGTCCCGGGTGTGCCGCCCTTCAGCACGGTCAGCAGCCGCCGGGCCACCTCGGCGCCGAAGCCGAAGACGTCATGGCTCATCGCCGACAGCTTCGGCAGGGTGAGCTGGCACAGCTGCGAGTCGTCCCAGGCGACGTCCTTGATGGTGGGGCGGCGTCCCGGCTCCCCGGCCGGAGGGCTCACCGCTCGTCGCCCGGATCCGTGCGCTGGACCGCGGAGTTGACGCAGTACAGCGCCGCGGCGGCGGCTCCGGGCTCCGGCCGGTCCCAGCCGCGTACGGTGATCGTGACGCGCTCGCCGGGCAGCAGCGTGACCAGGCCCCGGTCGGCGTGGGCCGCGGGGTCGAGCCGGTCGGCCTGGAGCAGCAGGTCGCGCAGGAGCGTCCGGGCGGTGACGGTCACTTCGGTGGCGCCGCCGTCGGAGGTGGCCAGCTCCAGGTCCCAGCGGGGCGCGGGGTAGGCGAAGTCCTTGTCCCTGGCCGGGAACCACAGGGCGCGGACGTCCTCGCCGCCGCCGGGTCCTTCGGCCTCGACGGTCAGCAGTTCCTTGGTGCTGTCACCCGGCGGTACGAGGTCGTGCGGTACGGCGATCTCGGCGACCGTGCGGGCCGTCGCGGTGAACGGCAGCCGGGCTTCGGCGAGTACGGCGCCGTCCACCGCGACCCTGCGCAGGACCGCCGTGCCCGACCAGTCCCGCGCGCTCTGGTTGACCAGGGCCGCGACCAGGCCGTCGGCGCGCTCCTGGACGGTGAGCAGCCGGTCCGCGTAGAGCCGCTTCAGCTCGTGGTAAAGCGGCTTCTCGCGCTCGTCGCCGTCGATCGCGGCCCACGACGTCACCGGCCAGCAGTCGTTGAGCTGCCAGACGACGGTGCCCGCGCAGGCAGGCCAGTGCGAGCGCCAGTGCTCGATGCCGCACGCGATGGCGCGGACCTGGTTGACCTGCGTCAGGTAGTGCCAGGTGTCGAAGTCGGCGGGGGCCGGGAAGTGGTGGGCCAGGCCGCGGTCCAGCTTGCCGTTGCCGTCGGCGGCCTTCTGGTGGTGCAGCATGCCGGGCGAGTCCGGGGTGAGCGGGTCGTCGGTCAGCGCCCGGCGCAGTGTGGCGTACGCGGGCGGCGCCTGCCAGCCGAATTCGGCGACGAAGCGCGGCACGTCCTCCAGGTAGCCGGTCCAGTCCCGGCGGTTCCACACCTCCCAGGAGTGGGCGGTGCCGTGCGCCGGGTCGTTGGGGTGGTGGTTCCAGGAGCCGGACCAGGGGCTGCCCGCCCAGTAGGGCCGGGTGGGGTCGGTCTCGGCGACCACGCGGGGCAGCAGGCCCAGGTAGTAGCCCTCGCCCCAGGACGCGCCCGCCAGATCCTGCTCCCAGTCCCAGTCGCGGAAGCCCCACAGATTCTCGTTGTTGCCGTTCCACAGCACGAGGCTGGCGTGCGGGGCGAGCCGGGCCACGTTCTCCCGCGCCTCGGCCTCCACCTCCGAACGCAGCGGCTGCTCCTCGGAGTAGGCGGCGCAGGCGAACAGGAAGTCCTGCCAGACCAGCAGCCCGGCCTCGTCGCAGGCGTCGTAGAAGTCGTCGCTCTCGTAGATCCCGCCGCCCCAGACGCGGATCAGGTCGACGCCCGCGTCCTTGGCCTGCTGGAGCCTGCGGCGGTAGCGGTCGGGGGTGATCCGGGTCGGGAAGACGTCGTCCGGGATCCAGTTGACCCCGCGGGCGAATATCGGCTCGCCGTTGACCAGCAGGGTGAAGGGGGTGCCCTTCTCGTCGGGGGCGGTGTCGAGGGTGACGGTGCGGAAGCCGATGCGGCGCTGCCAGTGGTCGAGCGCGACGCCGTCTTCGCTGTCGGGGCTCTCGGTCCCGGCGTCGACGAGGGTGACCTCGCAGTCGTACAGCGGCTGGGCGCCGTAGCCGTGCGGCCACCACAGCTCGGGGCCGGGCACCTCGGCGGTGACGGTGCACCGGTCGGCGCCCGCGGGCACGTCGGCCTCGACCCGCGTCTCCCCCACCCGCAGGCGGACGGTCAGCGGGCGGTTCAGGCCGGACGCGGTGCGCTCGATCTCCAGCCGGGCCTCGACCCGTCCGGTGCCGTCGGCCACCGTGACCAGCGGGGTGACGCCCGACAGCCGCGCGGTCGACCAGTGTTCGAGCCGCGCGGGCTTCCAGATCCCGGCGGTGACCAGCGTCGGACCCCAGTCCCAGCCGAAGGAGCAGGCCATCTTGCGGATGTACTGGAAGGGCTCGGGGTACGAGTTGGGCCGGTCGCCGACCAGCGCGCGGACCCGTTCCGCCTCGGTGTAGGCGGAGGTGAAGGCGACGGTCAGCGCGGTCTCGCCCGCCGGTCCGTACCGCTCGGTGACGTCGTACCGGTAACCGCGGTGCATGTTGCGCGTGGCGCCGAGGACGGTGTCACCGAGGCGGATCTCGGCCGCCGTGTCCAGGCCGTCGAAGACCAGGTCGGTGCGCTCGTGCCCGGTGGCACGCGGCGGCAGCACTGTCTCGTACGTCCAGTCCGCGCGTCCCACCCACGCCGCCGCGGTCTCGTTCCGGTCCAGGAACGGGTCCTTCAGCAGCCCGGCGGCCATCAGGTCGGTGTGCACGCAGCCGGGTACCTGGGCGGGTACGGTGCCGGACCCGAGCGCGGGCACGGCGTCCGCTCCGCCTCCGGCTCCGGCTGCCGACCCGGACTCGGGAAGGCGCAGCCTCCAGCCGTCGGCGATCGGCGTGACGTCCTTCATCCCTGCTCCTTGCCTGCTGTTGCCTTGCCGCCGGGCGGTTTCCGGCCGGTTGTCGGCCCCGTGGCCCGCGGCGCCCAACCTAGCGACCCCGCCGACCGGCTGTCCATTAAACGGTAAAGCACCGCAAGTGCTGATGGGAAGCGGGGTGTTCCCTCGATGTCAGGGGCTTTGCTGAACCGATACAGGGCCGTCCCGGAGCCGGCCCGGAGCCTGTCCGGGGTCGGTGCGGGACCCGGCGGACCGTGGCGGTGAAAAAACCTCCGCCGGAGGCGATGAGTTTCGGACGCCGCGCCGGTCAACCCCGCACAAGCCGTATCCGACGCTCGGGAGTGATCCGCATGGCCACGTCCACCACCACCGTCACCGACTACCTCGCCGCCCTGGAGGAGCCGCTGCGCGAAGTCGGCACGAAGGCGCGGGAGATCATCGAGGCCGCGCTGCCGGACGCGCCCGGCGCCATGTGGCACGGCCACCCGGTGTGGAGCCTGGGCGGAGCGCCGGGCGTCGCACCGGTCTGCCTGCTCAAGGCGTACGGCTCCTATGTGACCTTCGGGCTCTGGCAGGGCCAGCAGGTCGAGGACGCCAGCGGGCGGCTGGAGCCGGGCGCGCGGGCCATGGCCTCGGTCAAGCTGCGCGCTCTGGACGACGTGGACGCCGAACTGTTCACGCGGTGGCTCGCCCAGGCCCGCGCGCTGGCCGCGGCGGAGTCGGCCTGAGCGCGGGAGGCCGCGGCACGCGGCGAGGCCGCACCGCGCGAGGAGGCGGCGGTCAGCGCGGGCCGCGCCGGCCGCGCACGGCCAAGGCGACGCAGCCGACCGTCGCCGCCAGGGCCAGCGCGGCGGGCAGCCGTGCCCAGTCGGTACCGGCCACCGGCACCGTCGCGCAGACGAAGGTCAGGACGACGGCCGCCGCCGCGGTCAGGGCAGGGGCCGGGCCGCGGGCGGCGCGCGGCGCGGTCGCGCCCCGCGTCCAGTCGTCGGTGATCAGCAGATACGCCAGGAAGAGGCCCACGACGCAGGCGGCCAGCCAGGTCGGCGGTTCGGTGACCGCCGCGGCCACCACCGACCCCACGGCGAGGACGGTGGAGCGGCGGCGGGCGGCGATCTTCGCCCAGCGCATCGAATTGCGCACCGGCCGCTCGTCCACCATCGGCGCCGCCCACCAGGCGACCCCGGCCACCACGAGCAGCGCCACCTGTGCGCCGAGCGAGTGGCGTACGGCCTCCGGCGCGTCGCACGCCGCGAGCGCGAGCGCCACGGCCAGGCAGCGGGCGGGCAGTTGGGCGGGGAGCCGGATGCGGCGGGCCGCCCGGGCGGGGGTCGAAGGTGCAGAAGGTGCCGAAGGCGCGTCGGCCGAGGGGGCCGGGGCCGCGGGCGTCAGGGCGGGAGCCGAAGGTGCCGCGGGCGTCAGGGGCGAGGGTGCCGGGGCCGCGCCCGGCCGCTCCGCCGTACCGCTCATCGCCTGCCTCCGTGGATACGTGTGCGCACCAGCGGCGCCAGGGCCAGATCGAGGGTCTCGCCGCGCTCGTGGGTGACCACCGCGATGCCGCGCTCCTTCAGCGCGAAGCGCGTCGCGTCCCGCTCGGACCGCCACAGCCGCAGGCCCAGCTCCGCGTTGACGTCGCCGGGTTCGATGTACGGGTCCGCGGTGGCGATCTCGATCACCACCAGGGCGAGGGCCCGCGCCGCCACGCGATGCAGCACGTCGAGGATCCGCTGGTCGGCGAGCGGCGTGAAGACGTACACGATCGCGCCTTCGGGCAGCGCGGGCGGCGGGAGGTTGCTCACGCCCTCGGTGCGGTAGGAGATGTCCTTGCGGACTTCGAGGACGCTCTCGACGATCCGGTAGAAGTAGCCGTCCCCGCTGCCCGGCTGGAGCCAGCGGGTCGTGCCGCCCACCGAGACGACGCCGACCCGGTCGTGGGTGCGCAGATAGGCGCGGACCAGTCCGGCCGCCGCGCGGAAGGTCTCGTCCAGCGAGGACGTGCCGGTGACCGGGTCGAGGACGTCACCGAGTCCGTCGAGCATGACGACGGTGTCGGCGGCGCGCTCCGCGGCGAACTGCTGGAGTTGCAGGGAGCCGCGGCGGGTCGTGGCGGGCCAGTTGATCCGCCGCTGCCGCTCGCCGCGGATGTACGGGTGCACGCCGGTGACCTCGACGCCCTCACCGCGCTGCGCCGCGGTGTGCTCGCCGAGCCGCTGCGGGAGGCGGACCGGGATGGGCGTCATCCCGGCGCGGGACGGCACGGGGAACACCCGCACCTCGCCGAGGTCCGCGCGGACCGTGCGGCGGGCGGTGCCGCCCGCGTCGTAGAGGTCGAGGTCGACGGTACCGAGCGTCCAGCGGCCCCACCGCTCGGCGGTCAGCCGCAGTTCCACGCGCGAACTGCCCACGGTGAGATGGTCGAGCCGTACACCGGGCCCCAGCGTGACGCCGGGGTCGAGCCGCCCGCGGTCGCCGTCGTACGCGACGGTGATCCTGGCGGTGACGGTCTCGTCCTCGAACAGCCGCCGCGGTTCGACGTCGACCGTGACGTCCATCCGCGCCGTGCGCGTGCCGTACGGGAGTGAGAGCGCGAGCAGCACCAGCGGGCCGGCGGCCAGCGCGAGCAGCCACGGCCGTCCGGTGAGCAGGGCGGCGGCGACGGCGACCGCGGTCACCGTGCCGTACCGCAGGGCGCGCTCGCCCGCGCGCCAGCCGGTCGGCGGCGGCGGCGGTGGCTCCGCGGGCACGGCCCGCCGCTCGCCGGGCGGAGGCTGCGCGCCGCCGAGCGCGCGGGCGACGGCCGCGTGGGGGTCGGTCATGACGCGACGGCGTCACGGGCCGCCAGCGGCAGGGTCTGCGGGGCGGGTACGGACTGCACGATCTCCCGGATCACGTCGTCGGCGTTGATCTGCCGGACCCACAGCTCGGGGCGGAGCGTGACGCGGTGGGCGAGCGCCGGGACCGCCACCCACTTCACGTCCTCGGGGGTGACGTAGTCCCGGCCGTCGAGCACGGCGCGGGCGCGGGCGAGTTGGACCAGCGCGAGGCCGCCGCGCGGTGACGCGCCGACCTGGATGTGCGCGTGGTCGCGGGTCGCGCCGACCAGCGCCACGATGTACTCCAGCAGGTCGTCCTCGACCTCGACCCGCTCCACGGCCGCGCGCATCGCCAGCACTTCCGACGGCCCGCTGAGGGTGCGCAGCTTCGCCTCGGGCGCGGCCCTGTCGATCCTGGACCGCAGCATGTCGGTCTCCTGCGGCGCCGACAGATAGCCCATCCGCACCCGCAGCAGGAACCGGTCGAGCTGCGCCTCGGGGAGCGTGTACGTGCCCTCGTACTCGATGGGGTTGGCGGTCGCTATCACCACGAACGGGTCGGGCAGTTCGCGGGTGCTGCCGTCGATCGACACCTGGGACTCGGCCATCGCCTCCAGCAGGGCGGCCTGGGTCTTGGGCGGGGTGCGGTTGATCTCGTCGGCGAGCAGCAGGTGCGTGAAGACGGGGCCGGGCCTGAAGACCATCTCGCCGCTGTGCTGGTCGTAGAAGGGCGCGCCGGTGACGTCGGAGGGCAGCAGGTCGGGGGTGAACTGGATGCGGCGGAACTCCAGTCCGAGGGTGGTGGCGAAGGATCTGGCCAGCAGCGTCTTGCCGAGTCCCGGCAGGTCCTCGATGAGGACGTGGCCGCCCGCGAGCACGCCGAGCATGACCAGCTCCAGCGGTTCCGGCTTGCCGACTACGGCGGTGCGGATCTCGGCGAGCACCTCGGCGGCCCTCTCACCCGCCCGCCGCGGGCTCAGGGCGTCGGCGTCGTGGTCGGATATGCGCTCGGAGCTGGTCACTGCGGTCCTCACCTTGCCTGGTCGTGGAGCGTCGTGAAACGGGGTACGGGGGCGGGGCGGCGCGCGGCGGACGCGCGGAATACGGGGGCGGGGCGGCGCAAGGCGGACGCGCGAAATGCGGGCGCGGTCACAGCGTCTCCAGACGGTCGAGCAGCGCCCGCAGTACGGCTTCGGGAATCGCTGGCTGCGGCGGGCCGGTCGTCGGGTCGATCCACGGCCACAGGTCGGGACCGACGATCGCGCGGGCCCGGTCGGGGCTCTTGCGCAGCAGCACCCCGTGCCGCTCGGCGAGCCGGGCCGCGAAGAGCCGCTGCAACTGCGGGCGGAGCGTGGAGTGGAAGTGCAGGGCGCCTTCGGGGCCGAGCGCCTTGCGGACGACCCGCGGCCATTCGCCGAGCGCCGGGGCGCGACCGCCGAGCAGCCGTACGGACTTGCGGTATCCGCTGTCCTGCGCGCCCGCGCCGCCGACGTACCGGGCGACGCCCAGCGCGACGACGGTGATCAGGGCGAGGCCGGTGGCCGCGGCGACGAGGCCGTCGGTGAGCGCGAGCAGCACTTCGGCGGCGACGACGAGGCAGCCGAGCAGGGTCAGCGAGTGGCGTACGGAGCCGGGCGGGCCCGCCGCCCGCCGGAGGCGTTCTTTCACTGTGCGGCCTCCGCGGCTGCTTCGGTGGTCCGCTCCCCGGAACCGCCGCCGTCGCCCGAGGCGGCCTCGTCCGGGGCGAGTTGGGCGGCGATCTCGGTGAGTGCCCGCGCGGCGCGGTCCCGGTGGCCGTCGTCCATGGGGTGGGTGGAGTAGCGCGCCTCACGGAAGAGCGCGGTGAGCGCCGCCGCGCTCGGGCCCGCCAACCGGCCTGCCGTGACGGCCCGTTCGAGCAGGTCCTGCGGGCTGTCGGAGGCGCGGCGGGCGATGCCGGAGGCGGCGAGGGACCGTTCCATGGCGGCGTAGCAGGCGATGACGGCGGCGCGCGCGTCGGCGTCGTCCCGCAGCGCCCGGCGCCCGGACTCCACGGCCTCGGCGAGCAGTTCGTCCTCGTCGTCGGCCTGGTCGTACCCGGGGCCGTCCTGCCGCTCCGCCTCACCCGACCGCAGATAGCGCCAGAGCAGCACGGCGGCGAGGACGACGGCCAGCACCAGCAGTCCGATGCCGATGCCGATCAGGACGTGCGTCAGCCAGGAGGGGAAGCCGTGGTTGTCCTGGTGCCTCTTGAGCGGACGTGGCGATGTGGGGGCGCTGGGGGTCGGCGCGGTGGCGTCTCGCCATTTGCGGTCCTTGCCACCGCCCGAGGTACGGCCGGACGCGTGGAACCGGTGCATGACGAGGATCAGCAGTGGGACGACGAAGGCGGCGCCCAGCAGTGCGGCGCGGACCACGTCCACGAGCCGCTGCCGCAGCGGGTCGGACTCGGCGTCGTCACCGACCTGGAGCACATAGCGGTTGTGGAGCATCAGCGCGCCGATGAACCACGCGAGGCCGAGCGCCACCACGAACACATTGCCGCCGAGCGGTCCGCCGCCCTTGCCGAACGCCTTGCCCTCGGGCCGCAGCACCAGGGCGCTGAGCGCCAGACCCGCGATCACCAGGACGCCGAGCGCCGCCCGTGCCCCGGCGCTCGTCCGCGGCCCTCCCCCGTTCCCCGCCCGTCCCACCGCCACCTCCCCTTGTCGCGGAAGGCAGCTTCGCACACGAGTCCAGGGCTGTCAGCAGGCCCCCCGCCGGGGCGGACGCGCTGACGGAGGGCGGGAGCGGGCCGGGGCGTCCTTCAGTAGCGCTGGGCCTGGGCCACGCGCGGGAAGAGCGTCTTGTCGGCGTCCTTCGTGCTGAAGGCGACCGGCTGGGCGTGTTTGCCGGGCTCGACGTCGCGGGCGCCGACGACCGTGGAGTCCACGACGGCCCCGTCGGAGTCGGCGAATTCGACCTTGACGGCGAAGGACGCCTTCGTGTCGGTGGTGTTGGTGATGCTGACCAGGACGGCGTTGAGGCCGCCGGTCCTGGCCTTGGGGAAGCCGGTGAGCTGGACGTCCTTGACGGCGTTGCCCTGCCCGTCGACCTTGGCCAGCTCCGACTTCGCCTCGGCCGCGGCGCTGCCCGCGCCCGCTTCCACCGACGCCTCGAAGCTGGAGGCGGCTGCCTTCGCGGAGGACTGCGCGGCGGAGGCGGTCTGCTGGGCGGCGGAGGCGAGGGAGTCCAGCGGGGAGGGCAGGGTGCCGGAGAAGTTCCCGGTGCTGGGCGGCCCGCCGGGCGTCGTCGCTCCGGTCGAGCTGTTGCCGGAGGAGTTGTCGCAGGCCGACACCAGCGCCAGGCCGCCGGCCGCCATGGCCACCAGCGCCGCCGCGGTCAGTGAGCGCAGGCGGCGCGAGCGGGCCGTACGGACCCGTCCGTCACCGGTTTCTCCTGCGCGGGTCCCCTCGGTACGACGTCGGCTCACGGGCTTCCCCTCCGGTTTCTGCGCTGGTCACCGGTCGGGCACACGCTCCGGCCGCCCCTCCACCGTGCGGGGTGCCCCGGCGGCGCGCAGCGTGCGCGGTGCCGTACGGGTGACGCGCCGGGCCCGGCGGTGGGGTGTCCGCACCGGCCCTGCGATGGGGTGCCCGCCGCGGGCCTTGCGCGTTTGCGGGGTCGGCGGGGCGGGCCGAGCATGAGGCCATGACCGATCCGGTGGCGTTCGACGTGGTCAGCGAGGGCTTGGCCGAGGTGCACCGGCGACTGCTGCCGCTGCGGGACGGCGAGGTGGCGTCGTACATCCCGCAGCTCGCGCTGGCCGACCCGGACGACTTCGGCATCGCGCTGGTGAGCATGGGCGGCCACCGTTACGAGGCGGGCAGGTCACGTACCGAGTTCACCGTGCAGTCGGTGTCCAAGCCGTTCGTGCACGCGCTGGCCCTGTCCGAGCTGGGCCTCGACGAGATGACCCGCTGGGTGGGCAACGAGCCGAGCGGCGACGCCTTCAACGCGATCAGCCTGGAGCACGGCACCGGCCGCCCCGCCAACCCCATGATCAACGCGGGGGCCATCGCGACGACCAATCTCGTACCGGCCGCCTCGCCGGGCGAACGGTCCGCGCGCATCCTCGACGCGCTGAGCGCCTTCGCCGGGCGGCGGCTCACCGTGGACGAGGACGTCTACCGCTCGGAGGCGGCCACCGGCGACCGCAACCGGGCGCTGGCGTATCTCATGCACGCGGCCGGTTCGCTGCGCACCGATCCGGTGGAGGCGGCCGAGGTGTACTTCCGGCAGTGCTCGGTGCTGGTGAACACCGTCGATCTGGCCGTGATGGCGGGGACGCTCGCCAACGGCGGGGTCAATCCGGTGACGCGCGAGCGGGTGGTGGCCGAGCAGGTGGCCGTCGAGGTGCTGTCGGTGATGGCGACCTGCGGGATGTACGACGCGGCCGGTGACTGGCTGGTGCGGGTGGGGCTGCCCGCCAAGAGCGGGGTGTCCGGCGGCCTCGCGGCGGCCAGCCCGGCCCGGTTCGGCATCGCCTGCTACAGCCCGCCGCTGGACCGTACCGGCAGTACGATCCGCGGGGTGGTCGCGCTGCGGGAGCTGTCGCGGCGGTTCGGCATGCATCTGATGCACCACCCGGTGCCGGGCGCGGACACCGTCACGCGGGTCGGCACGGGCGGCAGCGGCGGTACGGGGACCCGGGTCTCCTCCGGGCGGGAGCGGGTGACGGCCGACCGCGACCTGCTGGACCGGGACGGCGACCGGGTGGTGCTGGTGGCCGCGCGCGGCGAGGTGGACTTCCCCGCGGCGGAGCGGCTGCTGCACGCGCTGGCGAGCGCCGTGCCGCTGGTGCCCGGCTGGGTGGTGGTCGACATGGAGCGCGTGACGCACGTCAATCCGGTGGCCGGGCTGATGCTCGGCAACGCCTTCGAGCGGATCTCGGCGGCGGGGCACCAGGTCGCCCTGGTCGGCGCGCCGGACCAGCACTGGGGCGGTGTCGCGGTACGGCACGACAGCGTGGAGGACGCGCTGGCGTGGGCGGAGGACGCACTGCTGTACGAGCTGCGGCCACTGCCCCAGTGAGATATCCATAAAGAGACAAAGGGATTTCATGTCCGGGGGGACTTCGCCGGAAGGGCCTGCCATGCACTCGCCTCTCAGCCCCGCCACCCTCGCCGACCTGCGCCGTCCGCGCCACTACCCCGCCGTCTCCGTGCTGATGCCGACGCACCGCCGGGAGCCGGACAACGCGCAGGACGCCGTACGCCTGCGCAATCTCATCGCGCGGGCCAAGGACGAGGTGGAGTCCGACCCCGAGGTGTCCAGGGCCGACCGGATCGATGTGGTCGAGCAGTTGGACAAGGCGCTGTCCGAGGTGGACCTGGTGCACGCCGAGGACGGTCTGGCGATCTTCGCGGCGCCCGGTGAGCACCAGGTGTGGTCGCTGGACCGTTCGGTGCCGGAGCGGGTGCTGCTCGCGCAGACGTTCCTGACCCGTAATCTCATCGCCGCGCAGGCGGCCGACCAGCCGTACTGGGTGCTGGCGGTCTCCGCCGACCACGCCACTTTGTGGGGCGGCGGCCGGGAGCGGCTGACCGAGCACACCGCGAGCGGTTTCCCGAAGACCCGGTCGCTGCCCGACACCGACATCGAGCGCGAGGAGCGCATCGGGGACCGGCCCAGCACCTTCAACGACGAGGAGACCCGCCGCTATCTGCGCGAGGTCGCCGACGCCGTCGGTACGGTGCTCACGGCCGAGCCGCGGCCCCTCTACGTCGTCGCGGAGGCCGAGGCCCTCGCCGTCCTGGACGAGGTCAGCCCCGATGCCAAGGAGGCCGTCCGGGTCCTCCAGGGCGGTCTGTCCAAGGGCCCCGCCGAAGCCGTCCGGCAGGCCGTGCTGCCCGCCGTCCGCGAGCGCGCCGACCAGGACGTCTCGGATGTCCTCGCGGAACTCGACGCCGCCCGTGGCCGCCGTACCTTCGCCGCGGGCGTGGACGAGGTCTGGCAGTGCGTCGTCGAGGGCCGCGCCGCCGTCGTCGTCATCGAGGACGACTACCGCACCACCGTGCGCGACGACGCCGACCACCTCGTCCCCGCCACGCCAGAAACCCCGGGCGCCCGTGAGGACATCGTCGACGAGATCGCCGAACAGGCCCTCGACACCGGCGCCCGCGTGCACTTCGTCCCCGACGCGATGCTCAACGGCTCCCACCACATCGCGGCCGTGCTGCGCTACTGACGGCCCGCACGGCCTTTCTACGCCTCGGGCCTCGCCTCATACGCGGTCTCGTGCCCGGTCTCTTGCGCGTCGGGCCTCGCCTCTTGCCCGCTCCCCCAGCTCCGGCAGCCGCCGCGCGTCGTGGTGCAGGAACCGCACGGCGGCGCCGCGCTCGCGCGCCTTGGCCTCCGCGGCGCGCAGCGCGGTGTCCGCCAGGTCGGCGTCACCGTGTGCGTGCGGTCCGCCCCTACGAGCGCCTCCGTCAGAAGTCGATTTCCACGTAGTCGATGTCGGTGAACTCGACCAGCAGCCCGTCCGCGCGGCGGCCGCTGTCCTTGAAGTAGACCTCCTGGAGGCCCTCGGCGGCGATGGCCTGGAGCTGCTGTTCGGTGGCGCCGGAGGACTGGGCTTCGAAGAGCCGGGCGGCGTAGGCGGGCGGGAGGTGCTGGGTGATCCGGCGCATGCGGCCGTCGTCGGTGGAGCCGGGGGCGGCGGTGAAGCCGAAGCGGGCGCGGGTCTCGATGACGAGGCCGTCGGAGGTGGCGGCGCGGCGCTGGGCGCGCTGTTTGACACGGGGCTGCCAGTCCTGCCGGACGGCGGCGGCGAGGCGGTCGGCGAGTTCGCGCCGCGGCCGCTTGAGCGTGCCCTTCAGGTAGCGCTCGACGGTGCGCTGGGTGACGCCGAGGCGCTGGGCGACGGCGCGCGTGGAGCCCTTGGCGTATTTGACCAGGAAGCGCATCTGGGCCTGCGCGGACTTGGGGATCGGCCGGGTCTGGGTGTTGGCCGTCGCCTTGTCGAGGCTGTCGCCGATGATGCCCACGCTGTGGTCCTACTCTCCGTCGACGGCGGCGTCGGTGCCCTTGATGTGCCGGGCCGGGTTGTGGCCCTGGTCGAGGAGTTCGACCGCCCACATCAGGTCCTGGGTGCCTTCGTGCTTGACCATGCCGGGACTGACGCCGAGCCGGAATCCGCCGGGCAGCGGCTTGCCCTCCGGCGCGCGCGGCAGGAAGTCCAGCGGCGAGGGGCCGTCCGAGGCGTAGACGGCGCAGTCGGACAGCACGGCGAGCGGGTAGAGCCCGACGGCGGCGAACTTCCGCATTTTGCGGTGCATGTTGACCCGCGCGGAGGAGATCACGGCCGCGCGGATGTCGGGCCGCCAGGTGGGGCGGTCCAGCGCGGACCACCGCTCCCCCGGCCGGTAGCCCGCGCCCTGCGGGCGCTCGCGGAGCTTGCCGATGCCGCCCTTGACGGTCGCCTTGACGGCGGACAGCACGGCGGCCAGGCCCGGATCGGTGTCCTTGTGGACGGCCATCGCGGCCAGGAAGTCCGCCTCGTCCATCCCCGCGGTGACGCCGAGCTGCCCCATCGTGGCGAGGTAGGCGTCCCGCAGCCGGGTGTACCAGGCGTCCAGATACGCGCCGGTCTCCGGCCGTACGTACGCCTCGACGGGCTTGACGTCGTGGCCGAGTTCGACGGCGTAGGCGACGGTCGGGGTGGCGTACCAGGCGGGTCCCTCGGGGCGGGTGCCCTGGGGGGTGAAGGGGCTCGGCAGCCGGGGGTCGAGTTCGATGCCGGAGAGGTCGACGAGCCAGCAGCCGGGCAGCGCCTTGTCGAAGCCGGGGGCGGTGCGGTGGACGGGGGCGCCGAGGCCGACGGTGAGGCGGTTCGCGGCGGCGGCGAAGGCCATGTTGACGTCGATGCCGACCGCGTACGGCCGGGCGCACTCGTCGTCGCCGAGGAGCTGCGGGTCGCGGATCCAGTCGTACGCCTCCTCGTCCAGCACCTGGTCCGGTGTGCGCCGGTGGCCGCGCGGATGGAGCCGGGCCGCCACGGGGTGCTCGTCGGGGGCCTCGGGCGGCGCGGGGTCGACGGCGGCGCCGAGCGCGCCGGCCACCTGCCCCGACACCCACGCGCCGCTCGCCTCGTCCCGTACGGCCCTGGTCGGCGGGCGCAGGCTCGTCATCAGTTCGAGGCCGCAGACGGCGGTCGAGCCGCGCGGGGTGATCACGCGGGTGGCGTACGTGCCGAGGACGCGGGCCACTTCGGCGGGCGGCGCCTGGTCCACGTTCCCCCACGACCGGCTGTCCAGCGCGCCCCAGGGCAGGATCGCGAGCTGTACGCACTGGCGCTGTCCGGCCTGCGCGGGCCGGTAGACGCGTGCCCAGGGGCCGAAGCCGCGCCGGGTGAGCTGCCAGCCCGCGCGGGCGACGCGGCGTACGGCCTCGTGGTCCTCGGGCAGCCGCAGCCCGCGCCGGTCGGCCAGTTCCGCGGGGAGGCCGAAGCGGGTGGTGGCGGACTCGGTGAGGACGACCAGCGGGTCGGCGTCCTTGCCCGAGCGGTGCAGCCGGGCCGCGCCAAGGCGTGCGTCGGTGAGGGCCCACTGCACGAGCGACGGAATGTCGTCCGCCGGGCATTCCAGGACGAGGCCGCCGACGCAGTACGCGCTGCCGTCGCCGTCCACGACGGCCAGCGGTCCGTTGGCGAACCGCGGATCGGCACCGGGCTCGGGGGCCCGGACGGAGGCGGGGGCCTGGGGGCGGCGGGCGGGGGCGGGGCGGCGCGGCGGCGGGGCGGGCTGGCGCGTGGGGGCGGCTGCTGGTTCGGGTGCGGGGTCAACGGGGGCCGGGAGCCGGGGAGTTGGCGGCGCCACCACGGCGACCGGCGCGGGCTCCGGTACGGGCACAGGTACGGGCACAGGTTGCGGGGCCGGCTCAGGAGCCGTGGCGACCGGCGGCGCCGGATGCAGCGCAGCGAGACCGTCCAGCAGCCGTACGTACGCCGCCCGCTTCGGCGACCTCGGCTCGGCGCGGCCGGACTCCCACGCGGTGACCGTCTCGCGCCGCACCTTGAGCGTCTTCGCGATCTGGTCCTGGCTGATCCCGGCCGCCTCACGCAGCCGCTTGCGCTCGGCGGGTTCCGGCAGCGAGTCCTGCGCGGCCACCTGTTCGAGCAGCGCGTCGACCGAAGCGAACAGCTCGCCCTGCTCATTCGACAACCGGACCACCTCCGGCCGTCACCCTAGCCAAACACACACCCGAACACACGCCGGACACACAGTGTCCGGCGATCATGCCGGCGCGGCGACCGGCTACGGCTGCCGCGTCACCCCGCTCACCGTGAGCCGTACCGGCAGCGCGCCGCTGCCGATCAGGGCGGCCAGGTCCTCCGCGCGCTTCCGGTCGAAGTCGCCGAAGATCTGCGCCGCGCCGTCGGTGATGGCCTGCTGGACGGCCGGTGCGGACAGCAGGTCGTCGTCGAGCAGGATCGCGAACTGATTGGCGGGCGGCGTTTCCTGGGCCAGCGCCGCGGTGACCGTGCCGAATGTCTTCGCGCCCCGCTCGGTGAAGTTCAGATTCACCATCCACTGGCCGGAGTTCGGTTCGTACGCGGACTTGGCGCTCTTGACGTCCTCGCCGTCGAGCGCGACCGGGCCGAGCAGGTACTTCTGGCCGGTCTTGGCGTCGCAGGCCGGGGTCGGCTCCTCGGGCCTGGACAGCGGGGGCGTGCCGGTGACCGGGCAGGTGAGGGCGTCGAAGCGCTGCCGAATCTCGGCGGACCCCTCCGCGTGATCGCCCTTGACCGCCCGGAAGGCCAGCTCGGCGGTCGCAGCCAACTGCCGCAGCCGGTCGCCGCTGTCGCCGGGCGCGTCGGCGGTGATGACGTTGCCGCGCTGTTCGATACGGGTGCCGGTCAGTCCGAAGGCGGCGGCGCGTTCCTTGAGCCGCCGCACCGTCTCCTGGAGTTGGTCCGCGCTCATCGCCGAGGCGGCGGTGTACGTGGCGACGGTGCGGCCCGAGGCGGTCGACTCCGACGGCTTCACACCGCTGTTGGGGTCGACCGCGTCGGGATCGACGGCGCCGGGGCCGGAAGGGCCGGAACGGGCGGCGCCGGGCGAGCCGGGGGACGGCGAGCCCGACGAGCAGGCGGCGAGAGCCGGGCCGAGCGTGATCAGGACGACGGTGAGGGCGACCGTGGACACGGTACGGTGAGGACGCATCCGCCCAGTCTGACGTGTGATCAGCCGCTACGACAGTACGGGCGCGGTCGGCGCCGGCCCCGTCGACGGCCGCCGTACCCACAGCAGGAGGACGACGGAGACGACGGCGGCGAAGGCGCACCAGGTGGAGACGAATTCGGTCCGCCACACCGCCGCGCAGACCGCGGCCCCCACCCCGGTGAGGACGCCGAGCAGCCGCAGCATCCGGTCCGCGCTGAGCAGCAGGGAGCCGACGGTGGCCACCAGATATCCGGCGATGACCAGCGGTACGGCGGGCACGTCCACCGCGTAGCCGACCGTGTGGCCGCGGATGTCGGCGACGGGCGCCCGGTCGATCAGGCAGGCGACGAGCACGACGGCGGTGGCGAGTCCGGCCAGCACCGGTACGGCCAGCCGCAGCCGCCCGCCCGGCGGCGCGGCGGTCAGCACGGCGAGCGGCACATAGGCGGCCAGCAGCGGCAGCGCGATGATCGCCCACGCGAGGGTGGCGGGCCCGGTGCCGCCGCCGCGGTGCCAGACCGCGGCCTCGATGAGCTGATGGGCGCCGAGCACCAGCGGCAGCGCCGCCAGCGGCAGGTCCCGGGCCCGGCGTACGCGCGCGACGCAGGTCACGCCCAGGGCGCAGATCACCGAGCCCGCCGCCAGATCGGCCGTGGCGCTCCAGCACATGAGGTCCCCTCGCGTCGTGCGGTCCGATGATCCGTTGTACGTCCCCGTCACGCTACGACGCCTGCCCTCTTCCGGCCGCGGGACCCCGCCGCGCGGCCGGGGGAAATCGCCTCCGGCGGGAATCGCGGGTGAGACGACGAAAAACGGCCCCACGCGCCGAAGCGCGTGGGGCCGTTGACGGTGCTCGGTGCTCAGTGCTCAGTGCTCAGTGTTCAGTGCTCAGTGCTCAGTGCTCAGTGCTCGAAGCATCGGGCGCTCAGGTACTCCTACGGGACCGGCCGCGCTCAACTCGCGAGCAGATCCCGGGTCCCGGCGGTCCAGGCGCGCGGGCCGGTGAAGCCGTGCGCGCGCCAGCGTGCGGCGCCCCGGCGGCGGGCGGCCGTCGCGTGGTCGGCGTCGGCCGCCGCGCGAACGGTGGCGGCGCGGGCGAGCAGCACGGCGGTGACCGCGGCGATCTCCTCGGGTGTCGCGGTGCCGCGCTCGACACGTACCAGCGTCGTCGGCGCCGGAGCCGCCTCGGGTGCGGCGAGCGGCACCACGGCGGGCGCGGCGTTGATCGTCTCCAGCGCGGGCGGTCCCGGCTGCGCCGGGATGGTCAGCGTGCCGACCCGCACCAGGTGCGGTGCGGCGGGGGTGGGAGCGGTGATGGCGGCGGGCATGGGCGGTGTCCCCTTCGGTCTCGGAACTGCCGGACGGAATGCACGAGTTGCGGGCGGCTGCGCTGACGCACCGTCAAGGGCTGTGCGGAGTACGGCGGGCTACTGCGGCGGGTTGCCGTGCTTGCGGCGCGGCAGGTCCGCGTCCTTCGTCCGCAGCATGGACAGCGACCGGATCAGCACCGACCGCGTGTCGCGCGGGTCGATGACGTCGTCCACCAGGCCGCGTTCGGCCGCGTAGTAGGGGTGCACGAGTTCCCTGCGGTACTCCTCGATCTTCTGGATCCGCATCGCCTCGGGGTCCTCGGCGGCGGCGATCTCGCGGCGGAAGACGACGTTGGCCGCGCCCTCCGCGCCCATGACGGCGATCTCGTTGCTGGGCCAGGCCAGCGCGATGTCGGCGCCGATCGACTGCGAGTCCATGACGATGTACGCGCCGCCGTACGCCTTGCGCAACACCACCGAGATCCGCGGCACCGACGCGTTGCAGTAGGCGTAGAGCAGTTTGGCGCCGCGCCGGATGATGCCGTCGTGTTCCTGGTCGACGCCGGGCAGGAAGCCGGGGACGTCGACCAGGGTGACGATCGGGATGTTGAAGGCGTCGCAGAACTGCACGAAGCGCGCGGCCTTCTCCGACGCCTTGATGTCCAGCACCCCGGCCATCGCCGACGGCTGGTTGGCGACGATGCCGACGGTCTGCCCGTCGAGCCGGGCCAGCGCGCAGACGATGTTGGGCGCCCAGGCGGCGTGCACCTCCATCGAGTCGCCGTCGTCGACCAGTTCCTCGATGACGTCCCTGATGTCGTAGCTGCGGTTGCCGTCGGTCGGCACGATCTCCAGCAGCGCGTCGCCCGGCCGGTCCACCGGGTCCTGTCCAGGGCTGGCCGGGGGCAGTTCGCGGTTGTTGGACGGCAGCAGCGACAGCAGGTAGCGGACCTCGGCGAGGCAGGTGTGCACGTCGTCGTAGGCGAAGTGGGCGACGCCGGAGACGCTGGCGTGCACGTCGGCGCCGCCGAGCGCGTCCTGGGTCACCTCCTCGCCGGTGACGGCCTGCACGACGTCGGGCCCGGTGATGAACATCTGCGAGATGCCGCGGACGGCGAAGATGAAGTCGGTCAGGGCCGGGGAGTACGCGGCGCCCCCGGCGCACGGGCCGAGCATCACGCTGATCTGCGGGATCACGCCCGACGCCTTGGTGTTGCGCTGGAAGATGCCGCCGTAACCGGCGAGCGCGGAGACGCCTTCCTGGATACGGGCGCCCGCGCCGTCGTTGAGCGAGACCAGCGGGGCGCCGGCCGCGATGGCCATGTCCATGATCTTGTGGATCTTCTCGGCGTGCGCTTCGCCGAGCGCGCCGCCGAACATCCGGAAGTCGTGGGCGTAGACGAAGACCGTCCGGCCCTCGACGGTGCCCCAGCCGGTGACCACGCCGTCGGTGTGCGGGCGCTTGCCCTCCAGGCCGAAGCCGCTGGCCCGGTGCCGCCGCAGCGCCTCGACCTCGGTGAAGCTGCCCTTGTCCAGGAGCAGGTCGATCCGCTCCCTCGCGGTCAGCTTGCCCTTGGCGTGCTGGCGTTCTGTCGCCGTGGGGTCGGGGCCCTGCCGGGCCAGCTCCTTGAGGTCGCTCAGTTCCTGCAACCGGTCGGGGACCTCGGCGGGAGACTCCGCGTTGGGCATGGCGCTCCACCCTCCCTTGCTCGGGTTCATGTCGATCACTCCTGTGGCCGCCGGACGGCGGCCTGCGGCACGCGGTGCACCCGCGTGCGGGAATCGGCGATCAGCTCCGTGGCGTCCTCGGCGTGGAGGCAGTCGGCGGTCAGTGTGCGGACGACGGTGCGGTAGTGGTGCGGGGTGCGGACGGCCGCCGCGGTGGCGTGGCCCGGCGGTCCCGGCACGTCGGTGACGGACCATCCGGACGGGCGGTGCGGGCCGCCGCGCCGGCCCGCCGCCGTCCCGAGGTAGTCAGCGGCCAGGTCGCGGCGCAGACCGGTGCCGAGGCCCTTGAGATACGCCTCCTTGCGGGTCCACAGCCGGGCGAAGGCCGCGGGCCTCCTGCGGCCGGGCACAGCGGCCAACTCCGCCTGTTCCGCGGGGTGCAGGTCGGGCAGGCACAGCCGTACGGCGTTGGCCGGCGGCACCCGCTGCACGTCCACGCCGACGGTGGCGCCCGCGAAGGCGACGACCGCGACCTGGTGGCTGTGGGACAGCGAGAAGTGCGGCCAGTCGGGCACGGGGCCGCGCGGGCGGTCGAGCAGCACCGGGCGGCCGTGCGGGCCGCCGCAGCAGGGGCAGCGGTCCCGGCCGAGCCGCAGCGCCCGCGGCGGGAGGCCGGTGTAGGCCGACAGCAGGCGGCGCAGGGCGACGTGGGCGGAGAGGTAGCGCACCCGGTCGCCCGTACGCAGCAGGCCCGCGGCGCGCTCGCGTTCGTCGTCGTCCAGTTCCCCGACCGGCAGCGGCGCCGGGTCGGTGTGCGTCCAGGGCCGGGGCAGCACCCAGATGTGCAGGTCGCCCGGCGCGACGGTCAGAGCCGGTGCGGTGGCGGCCCCCGTACGGTCCACCGCGCCGCTCACCGCGCGGTGCGCGCCGCTGCGGTGAGCCGCGGCCTCTCCGCCGGGGTGTCGAAGACGGCCCCGGCGACGGCGCCGACCGGGGCGGTCTGCGGGACGCTCTGCGGTACGGGGGTCACCAGCCCGGCCAGCAGCGCCGCCACCTCGGTGACCGAGTCGTCCCGCAGCAGGTCCGCGGCGGGGACGTCGACGCCCAGCGCCGAGACGAGCCTGCGGCGCAGCGCCAGCGCGGTGATCGAGTCGACGCCCTGGCTGCGCAGCGACCGGTCGGTGCTGATCCGGTGGGCCGGGGGCACATGAAGATACGGCTCCAACTGACGGCAGATGTAACGCTCGATGATCCTGGTCCGCACGTCGATGCCCGCGGCACGCAGGACGTGCGGGTCGGGAAGCCCCCTCAGGTGCAGTGGGACCGTCTGTTCCATCACGGCATACCGCCTTCCATCGGTAGTGCACGGACCGGCGCCGCCGTTGCGCTGTGGCGCGGCGGTTCACCGGCAGGTTCGAGAACGTGCCGCGCGGACGGCTCCGCGGGGCACGGGTCGCTCCGCGCGGTGGCGGAGCGTCGGCCCGCGGGGGTCGTCCGGGACCGGGCCCGCGGCCCTCGTGGGGACGGGCGCGGTACGGACGGGGCGCGTACGGGCGGGGGTTCGGGTGCCTCGGGGCACCGTCCGCGCGCCGACGTCACGCGCCGGTCATCGGGACGGCCGGGGACTCGGGCGAGCGGCTGCCGGTCTCCCGCGCGCGCCCGGCCTCCCGATCACCGTCGCCCTCGCGCTCCGCCCGGTCCCCGCCGTCCGCCCGGTCCCCGCCGTCCGCCCGGCCCGGACGGGGCCGGTCAAGCAGCATGGCGACCGCCGCCGCGGCCAGCGAGACGATGCCACCCGCGTAGAGTCCTGATCTGGCGCCCCAGTGCTCGGTGAGCCAGCCGACCGCCAGCGCGCCCAGCGGGGTGGTCCCCTGGAGGATGAGCGCGTAGATGGCCAGCACCCGCCCGCTGAACGCGGGGTCGGCGCCGAGCTGGATGCGGTGGTTGGCCGCCTGGGCGAAGTAGAGCGTGGTGAAGCCGGTGACCGCGAGCAGCAGCAGCTCGCTCAGGTAGTTCGGCGCCCAGCCCGCCGCGGTCTCGGCCGCGCCGAAGGCCAGCGCGGAGCCGGTCACCAGCCGTCCGCTCGGCCGGGTCGTACGCGAGGTGGTGACCAGCGCCGCCAGCAGTGATCCGGCCGCCAGCGCCGTGGTGAGCAGTCCGAAGGAGGCCGCGGAGGTGTGGAAGACCGTCTTGGCCACCAGCGGCAGCGTGAGCTGGAAGTTGAACCCGGCCAGGCCGATGACGGCGACCAGGGCGAGCGGCAGCAGCAGGTCGGGGCGGCTCGCGGTGTAGCGCAGGCCGTCGATCACGCGGGCGCGGGCTGCGCCCGGCGGCCCGCGGTGCAGTTCGGCGGGCCGCATCATCCGCAGCGCGACGACCGTGGCCAGATAGCTGACGGCGTTGAGCAGGACGACGGGTCCGGTGCCGAGCCAGCCGACGAGCAGGCCGCCGAACGCGGGCCCCGCCACCCGTGCGACGTTGAAGTACGCCGCGCTCAACGCCGAGGCGTTGGGCAGCAGTTCGGGGCCGACCATCTCGCGCACGAACGACATGCGGGTGGGGATCTCCACGGCGCTCGCGGTGCCGAGGCCGAGGGCGAACAGATACAGATGCCACAGCCGCAGCGTCCCGGTGAGCATCAGGGGCGCGAGCAGGGCGGCGAGCACACCGCAGACCAGGTTGGCGGCGACGAGCAGCGCGCGCTTGTCGTGGCGGTCGGCGAGCCGCCCGCCGTACAGCGCGAGGAGCAGGACCGGGGTGAACTGAAGGGCCGTCACCAGGCCGAGCGCGGTGGGTGAGTTGTCGGTGAGCGAGAGGACCGCCCAGTCCTGCGCGACCACCATCATCCAGGTGCCGGCCGCCGAGACGACCTGGCCGAGCGCGAAGAGCCGGAAGTTGCGCACGGCCAGCGACCGGAAGGGCCCGCCCGCGGACCGCCGTGCCCCGCCCTTCGGTTGGCGGAGGGCGCCGGCCCTCGAACGGTCGGCGCCCTCCGGTCGGAGGCTGGAACTCACGCGCCCGTCTCGGGCGCGCCGAACCACCGCTGGAGCGCCTCGGCCAGGCCGTCCTCACCGCCCGTCGAGACCCAGGCGACATGTCCGTCGGGCCGGAGCAGCACCGCGGTGGCCCCCGCCAACTCCCGTGCGGACAGCCCCTCGGGCTCGGCGACCGTGCCGCTGACGGTCAGGACGCGGCTCTTCCAGGGCGCGGCGACCGCGCGCACGGCCGCCGCGTCGGCGAGGTCGACGAGCACGCCCTGCGCGGTGTGCAGCAGTTCCGTGGTGTCGGTGCCGCCGCCGTCGGTGTCGACCTTCAGCGGGGTCAACCGGCGTCCGGTCAGCGGGTGGTCGTCGTCCTTCGCGCCGAAGGCGTAGCGGATGTCGAGACCGCTGACGGTGCCCGCGAGGTGCCGCTTGACCTCGTCGTACTCGATCAGCTCGGCGAACATCTCGCGGATCGGGTCCATTTCGGGACCGCCGACGTAGACCATGCCCTGGGTGGCGGTGTTCATCATCAGCCGCTCACCGACCCGGTGCCGCTCGGCGTGGTAGGTGTCGAGCAGACCCTCGGGCGCCCAGCCGGTGACGACCGCGGCCAGCTTCCAGCCGAGGTTGGCCGCGTCCTGCACGCCGGTGCTCAGGCCCTGGCCGCCCGCGGGCAGGTGGATGTGGGCGGCGTCGCCCGCCAACAGCACGCGCCCGCGCCGGTATTCGGTGACCAGCCGGTTGGCGTCGGTGAACGAGCCGACCCAGTCGGCGGTACCGGCGCTGATGTCCTCGCCCGTGATCCGCTGCCAGGCACCTGCCACTTCGGCGAAGGTCGGCTCCTCGGTGCGGTCCGGCGGCGGGGCGCCGTTCTCGACCACGATGACCCGGTCGACGTTCTCGCCCAGCGGCGCGGCCATGATCATGCCGCCGGGCAGCCGCTCGCCGAGGAATCGCGGGCGCAGCCCGCAGCCGACCACGTCGGCGAGGTACATGCCGCGGGTCGGGTCGGTGCCGGGGAAGTCGAAGCCGACGGCCTTGCGGACCGCGCTCTTTCCGCCGTCGCAGCCGACCAGGTACGAGGCGCGCAGGTGGCGTACGCCGTCCGCGGTCCCCGCGGTGAGGGTCACCGCCCCTTCCCCGTCGGCGACTTCGAGGAATTCCCAGCCGCGGCGGATGTCGGCGCCCAGGCCCACGGCCCACGCCTCCAGCACGGACTCGGTGAGCGACTGCGGGATGCCGCGGGCGCCGAAGTGCGCGCCCTCCAGCACCGTGTAGTCGAAGACCAGGCCGCCGAAGTGGCCGACCGGGGAGATCTCCAGGGTGCCGTCGGGGCCGCCGAAGGCGGGCAGCAGCCCGCGCTGGTCGAACACCTCCATGGCGCGGGCGGTGAAGCCCAGGCCGCGCGACTGCCCGGTGGGTTCGTCCAGGCGTTCCACGACGATCACCCGGGCGCCGCCCAGCAGCAGTTCACCGGCGAGCATCAGCCCGGTGGGCCCCGCCCCCACGATGATCACATCGGTGTCCAGGGCAGCGGCTCCGCCCGCGCCCGTGCTGTCCCTCTCGTGCACCTTCTCGTCCACCTTCTCGTCCACGTCTGACTCCTGTCTGAAAGGAAGTTGCCTCCGGCGAACGGGGCCACGGGCAGGGACGCGCCGCCGGACGGCCCGTCAGGAGGCGTCCGGCGGCGCTGTCGCGGGTGCGGTGCGTCTGCGATGCGTACGGCGGGGGGCCCTGCGTACGGCGGCGCTCGACGACCTGGGTACGGCGGGGGCTCAGCGCGCGAAGAGCTGCGCGATGTGCGCGGGCGCGTCCGTACCGGCCCATTCGACGGCGCTCTGGATCACCGCCGGGGTGGCCTCGAAGCACCTGTTGTCGGGCGAGCCCAACTCGAAGGGGGCGGGCAGGAATTCGGACGTCCGCAGCCGCTCGAAGAGCTGGGCCGCGCCGGCCTTGGCCTCCAGCGTGCCCGCCTCGACCTGCTGGCAGATGGAGCGGGTGAAGCCGAGCAGCTCCGATATGTCCTGGCCGACCGGGGCCGGGAGTCCGGGCACATCGCGCTTCTCCAGGTCGCGGAAGACCTGCTCGTCGCGCTCGGGGTCGGCCATGAAGGTGCGGTACGCCCGGTCGATGGTGACCGTCGGCAGGATGCTGGTCGACTCCCACACCCGGATGACCGCGTTCCACAGGTCGTAGTCGCGGAAGCCGACGAAGGAGCAGTAGACGAGGTCATCGTGGATGTCGAACAGGCCCTGCTGGAGGCTGTCGACATACGCGAAGCGCTCGACGGACCAGTCGCCGTCCTTGGACGCCTCGATCAGCCGCCAGGCGAGGGCGTTGACGACCTCGAGGGTGTTGGTCAGGCCGCGCGAGTACAGCGCGTCGATGAATCCGGCGGCGTGCGCGGTCAGACAGTAGCGCTCGCCGACGGTCTGCGTCGCGGAGTACTGGAGCCGGCCGGTGGCCACCCACGGGCGTACGGCGGTGGCGTCGGTGAACTGCTCGGCGATCTCGGGGTACCGCTCCAGGAACTGGTCGAACTGCTCCTGCGCGGAGACGCCGGGCTCGGCGGGGAATTTGCGCTCGTCCAGTTGCAGGCCCACGCTGCACAGCGGGTTGAGGGCGCCGTCGTGGTTGTCGAACGGGATCACCCAGAGCCAGCCGCCGTCGAAGACGTGGTGCAGGGTGCCGTTGTGCCAGGGGCTGGGCTGCTTGTGCGAGCGGGCCGCCTTCGCGTCGTCGAAGGGTGTGACGCCGACCATGTGCGTGAACAGCGAGCGCGAGTGCGCCCTGGCGCGGGTCGGGGTCTCGCGCAGCCCGAACTTCTCCGCGACCGGCGACCGGAAGCCGCTGCCGTCGATGAGGTAACTGGCGTGGAATTCCTCGCCCTTGTCTGACCTCAGCAGCACCCCGTGCTCGGGGAACACCTCGATGTCGGCGATCTTCGTGGCGACCTTGGGCACCGCGCCGTACGTCACGGCGAGGTTGAACAGATAGGCGTCCACGTCCTGCCGGAACAGGTGCGTCTCGGTGCGCTGCCACTCGGGCACCACGAGCTGGTTGATCTGTTCGGGGTCCTGCGGCTGCCCTTCGACGTGGTAGACGAAGCCGAAGTTCTGCTTGCGCCCGCACGACGGGGCGATCTTCTCCTGGATGCCCTTGAAGCTGGCCAGCGGCTCGATCTCGGGCACCTGGTAGCGCTCGGCGATGATCCGGGTCATCGACGAGGTGTACGGGATGGTGGACTCCCCCACCGCGAAGCGCGGGTGCACGCCCGCGTCGATGAGCAGGACCTTCACCCCGTTGCGGGCCAGCACCGAGCCCAGCAGACCGCCGGCCATACCCGCGCCGAGGATCGCCACATCGAACTTCTCATTGGACTGGGCCTGTTGGGCGGTTGTGTTCATGCTGCTTCGTCCCTCCCGGGTAGGAATGTGTCGGGGCACGCGAAAACGTCCCCGGCTCCCGGTGCGGGAGAGGGGACGTCACGGGGTCGGTGCGGTGCTGCTGCTCGCCGCGCTGTCGCGGGGCGGTGCGGTCAGTCCAGGGTGCGCAGCACGACGGCGGAGTTGAAGCCGCCGTGGCCGCGGGCCACCACCAGCGTGGTGCGCAGTTCCGCGGTGCGCGGCGACAGGACCAGATTGAGGTCGTAGCCGGGGGACGGCAGATCGTCCGCGGTCGGCGGGATCAGGCCCTCCTCCATGGCGAGCAGGGCTGCCGCCAGGTCCAGCGGCGCGGCCGTGCCCGGGTAGCGGCGCCCGGTCATGGTGCGGGGCGCGGTGACGGGTACGGCGTGCACGCCGAACACCGCGGTGACGGCGGCCGATTCGGCCGCGTCGAGGCCGGGGACGAACACCGCGTCCACCTCGCCGGGGACGGCTCCCGCGTCGCACAGGGCCAGTTCCACCGCGCGCCGCAGGCCCGGTTCGCGTCCGCCGCTCGGGTCGGGGTCGAAGGTCGCGCCGTATCCGGCGACCTCGCCGTAGATCTTGGCGCCGCGGGCCAGGGCCGCTTGCGCGGTCTCCAGTACCAGCAGCGCTCCGCCGCCGGGCCGGGCGGCGGGCGGCGGGGTGTGCGCGCTCCAGGTGGCGGGGCAGACCGGCGCGTCCACACCGCCGGAGACGATGAGCCGTCCGCCCTGCCGGATCTGCCGCCGGGCGTGCGCCACGGCGTCCAGGCCCTTCATGCCGTCCCTGATCGAGATCTGGCCGCTGCTGACGGCGTAGAACCAGGCGAAGGAGCGGTACGCGCCGCTCTGCCGCCCGGCCTGGCCGCGCGGTCCGCCGGTGCCGGAGCCGGCCCGGAAACGGGCGCCGAAGCCGGGCCCGCGGCCCTCGCCGTACCGACCGCCGGGAGCCGCGGCGGCGGCAGCCGCGGCGGTGACGGCCGTCACCGCGTCGGGGCCGAAGTCGGGCAAGTCCTGCGGGCGGATGCCCGCGTCGGCCAGCGCCCAGTCCGCTGCGGCCAGCGCGAGCCGGGCCATCCGGTCGGCCTGCGGCGCGGGCCTGCCCCACAGTTGGTCGCCCGGAGCGGGCTCGAGGAGGGCGGCGGTCTGCCAGGCGGGTTCGCCCGCCGTACGGGCCTCGCCGTGCCGTCCGGCGCCGCGCCCGCTCCCGCACGCCTGCGCCCAGTAGTCGCGGGCGCCCAGTCCCGCGGGCGAGACGATGCCCAGACCTGTCACCACCACAGCGCCGGTCACGGCACCCTCCGCAGCAGCTCGGCCGCGCCGGGCACCCGCCCGGTGCGGCGGGCGGGCGGGGCCGGTCGGGCCCGCTCCACGATCGCCGTGCTGTCCATGGCCACGCCTTTCCGCAGTGCCCGAGCATGGACACCGCGCCCGAGCATGGACACCGCGCCCGGTGGCGCGGTGCCCGCCGATTCCGGCCGTTCAGGCGCCCGGTCGTCGGTGCCCGGGTCCGGTCAGACCTTGAACAGCTCCTTCTTCGCGTAACCGCGCTGCCAGATCAGCTTGTTGACGACGCGCAGCGGCGGCGGGAAGGACCCGAGGAACCGCTTCTGGTCGTCCGGCGTCGCGTCATCGATGACCCAGGGGATGTAGACGCTGACGCCGCTGATGCCGAGGTTCTTGGCGTTGGCGAGCCCGAAGGTCCGCCATTCGGCGGGCGACAGCACGTCCTGGATCAGCGGCAGCGCGGCCTCCTCCTCGTGCGTGAAGTGGCCGTCCATCACCTGGTAAAGGTCCTCGATCAGCGCGGCCAGGTCGCCCCCGCCGCCCTTGATCGCGGTGTCCACCGCCTCGATGCGCGGGCCCAGCTCGGCGTGCTCCTCTTCCATTTCCTTCATCAGCCGCTGATCGTCGGGACGGTCGGCGATCTTGGCCTCCACCTGCGGCCACAGCGCCCGGTCCTCGACCGAGTGGTGGTTGTGGAGCTGGTGATTGAAGTTGTCCCACCCCGCGCGCACCTGCGGCGCCGTCGCCTGACCGGCGGCCACCGCGGTCGCCAGCCGGCGCAGGTCGCGTCGGAACGCCTTGTGCGTCGCATACATGACGGTGAAATCGATGTCCACGTTCGGGTCTTTCGACTCGGCCACGACGGCCCACCACTTTCTTCGTACGAATGTCGTTATCGGCCCCCCGGGGATCGGGGTGACCGCTCGGAGCCTCGACGGTCCGGAGGCTCCCCTCCGGGCCCGGCGTCCGGGCCACCGCCAGACCGTGTCCGGCCCCGCGGATAAAGAGCTTCGGGCCACGGTCGATGTGACATCGTGGCACCGTGTGATCATTCCAGCACTCATGGAGATCGGTGGGGCGCGCCGGAATATCGCAGGTGAAAGAGACGCGCGTCACATTTCGCGGCGCGAGTGTCACGCTTTCGGGTCCGCGGTACCTCATAGGTGAAACGCATCACGGGAGGCTCACATCGTGTCCGACACTCCGGCTCAGCTCCCCTCGGCTGCTGGTGACCGCGCGACCGAGGTGTTCGTCGGCCATCGGGAACTCCTGTTCTCGGTGGTCTACAACCTGCTCGGCAGTGTCTCCGACACCGAGGACGTCCTCCAGGAGACCTGGCTGGCCTGGGCCCGCCGGGTCCGCCAGCCGGACGCCGAGGAGATCGACAACCCGCGCGCGTACCTGGTGCGGATCGCGGTCAACCAGGCGCTCGCCCGGCAGGCGACGATCAGCCGTCGCCGCGAGACGTACATCGGCCCCTGGCTGCCCGAGCCGCTGCTGACCCGTACGCCCGACGCCCTCGACAGCCCGCAGGGCGCGCAGGCCGTGGACGCCGCGGAGTCCGCGCTGCGCACCGAGTCGGTGTCCATGGCGCTGCTCGTGGTGCTGGAGACGCTGACGCCGCTGGAGCGGGCGGTCTTCGTCCTGCACGAGGTGTTCGGCTACGCGCACACGGAGATCGCCGAGATCCTGGGACGCAGCCCGTCCGCGATCCGGCAGCTCGCGCACCGGGCGCGCGAGCACGTCCAGGCCAGGCGGCCCCGCTACCAGGCCGATCCGCACCTCCAGCAGCAGGTCACCGAGCGGTTCGTGGCCGCCGCGCTCGGCGGCGACATCGCCGAGCTGATGAGCCTGCTCGCGCCGGACGTGACGATGTGGACCGACGGCGGCGGCAAGGTCCGCTCCGCGCTCCGGCCGGTCAACGGCCGGGACAAGGTCGCCCGCTTCCTCAACGGCTACGCCACCAGCCGGTTGCCCGAGTCGCTGGACATCCGCTACCAGCAGGTCAACGGCGACCCGTCGGCCGTCGTCTTCTCCGGCGACTCGCCGTACGCGGTCATGGTCATGGACCTCAACCCGAGCAACGACCAGATCACCGACATCTACCTGGTCACCAACCCCGACAAGCTCTCCCGGGTCCGGCTCGACGAGAGCGGTGAGCCGACGGGCGCGCCGCGGCTCGCGCCGGACGCGGTGCCCGAGCCGGAGCTGGACCCCGAGCAGGAGGACGCGCACCCCCGGGAGGCCGGACGGCGCGCGGACACCCCCTAGGCCCGGGAGCCGCCGGGTGAATCCCCCGGACCGGCCGCCCCCCGTCACCCGACGGCGCGCAGGGCGCCGGTCACCCGGCGGCTCCCGACCCCCGTCGCGAGGACGGTGCGCGACGGTACGGACTACTGCGGCGCGCTGACCGGCGGGCCGCCGTGCGGTCCGCCCTGCGGCCGGGCGGCGGTGATGCCGTGCCGCTCGCCGACCGCCTTGATCGTGTCCCAGTCGGGCCGCTCGGGGCGGGTCAGCACCTCGCTCAGCTCCTCGAAGAACAGCTCGATGCCGCCGGGCGTCATCGTGCAGAGCATGAGTCCCGTGGTCTCGCCCACGTTGAAGAAGGAGTGCCACACGCCGCGCGGGCCGTGCACCATCGTCCCGGCGGGCGCCTTGTGGATCTCCTCGCCGACCTTGACCTCGAATTCGCCCTCGAGGACGTAGAAGGACTCGTCGGTGTCATGGTGCACATGCCACACCGAGCCCTCCCCCGCGGGCATCCGGACCTCGTAGAACGAGGAACGGCCGCTGGTGTCCGAGCCGCGCAGCAGGAAGCGGGTCTCCTCGCCTCCGCCGTATGTGATCGGTACGACGTCCTCCAGTCGGACGACCTTGCCGGAATCCACGCCCATCACACCCTCCACCGGTCGAATTCGGGAACTCGCAGAAACGTCAGGAACACGAACAGCGCGGATCACCTCGGATCCACGCGGAAGACCGCGGGGCGTCGCGAAATACCGCCGTGCGACGCACCGCCGTGCCAAGGAGACAGGGAACGGGCGGGGCGGTCAGCCGTCGATGATGGGGTGCACGCCGCGCAGTTCCTCCTCCAGCGCGCCGAGCCAGCCGCGGAAGAAGACCAGCGGCTCCTGGTGCTGCCGGGGCACGCCCAACTCGACCACGCGGCCGAGGAAGATCGTGTGGTCGCCGCCGTCGAACTCCTCGACCAGGTGGCAGGACAGGAACGCCAGCGCCTCGCTGAGAACCGGAACGCCCGTCACCGACGGGTGGTTGGCCACGTCGTGGATCTCCGCGGTGCCCTTGCCCGCGAAGGCGCGGGCCACGCCCTCCTGCTGCCCCTGGAGGAAGTTGACGACGAATTTCCCCGACTCCCGCACGACGGACCGCAGTCGGGACTCGTTGTGCAGGCAGAACAGCACTAGCGGCGGGTCGAGGGAGACCGAGGTGAACGAGTTCACCGTGGTGCCCTCGGCGTTGCCGTCCTCGCCGCTGGTGATCACCGTCACGCCGGTCACGAACATCCCGCACACCGTCCGCAGTGACCGGCCGTCCACCGGGTGCGCCTGGTGCAGTGACATCAGTCTGCTCAACGGGGCCGGTTCGCCCACCCGTTCCTCCGGCGGCGCCACCGTATTTCCGGCGACGGTCCCAGCCGCCACCGCGTTCGACGACATCGCACCTGCCATCGTCCACACCTCCCACACCACAGAGCCCGACAACGCGATTCAGGGGCCGCACCCGGACGTCAGGGGACGGTCGTCATGGTCGTTCGGAGAGAACCAAAGAGAATCCGCGAGAATCCGCGAGTTTCGTGAAGATTCGTAGAGATTCCGAGAGAGAGGACCGCGCCGGGGGCTTTCGCCGACACCGCACCGGATCCTGACTACCAGGTTCTTCGGTCCGCCGGTCCGTCACAAGATCCCCGGCTTCAGGTCTCGGTCAGGAACCACAGATGCACCGCCCGACCTTCCGGAAAGGGCCAGGCGCGTGTCAGAGGAGTGTCAGATCCGGCGGTCGGCGGGCGAGAGCCGGCCGAGGGCGGCCCGGCAACCGACGTCCGGCCGGAGGCGGTTGGCCGTCAGACCGCGCGGCCGAGCGCGGTGAGCATCTGCCGTCCGCCGGGACCGAGCGGGAAGCAGTTGGTCCTGGCGAGCCCGGCGCGCAGCGCGAGGCTGCCGCCGAAGGACGCGAGGTCGGCGTCGGGCGCGGTCACGACCAGCGCCACCCCGAACCGGCCGCCGACGGCGACGACGCGCTCGGCGAGCCGGGTGGCCTCCAGGTCGTCGGCGAAGACGAGTCGGCAGTCCTCGACGGCGAGCACGATGCCCTGCCAGGTGTCGGTGGGGTCGGGGACCGGGCCGTGGTGGCGGGCGCGGTCGGCGATCACCGCCACCGCGTCGCGCAGCAGGTCCACAGTCTGCTCGCGGGTGGCGGCGGTACGGGCGGCGGCCTCGGCGATCGGCGCCGGGGTGTCGTGCCGGCCGCCGGGGTCGGCCAGCCACAGCGTGAACTCCTCGCGGCGCGCGGCCTCGTAGAGCACCATCAGCAGGAAGCTGCTCTTGCCGCTGCCGGGCGCGCCGCAGATCAGGCCGCTCTCCATGCCGGAGCCGGGGGTGTTGAGCTGCCAGTAGGCGGGCTCGCCGGTCGCGCCGACGCCGACGCGGTGCCGTCCGGTGGTCTCGTCGTAGGTCGGGCCGGGATAGCGCGGGCCGCGCTGCTGGGGCGCGGTGTCGCGGGCGGCCCTGTTCTCGGCCTCGCTGAGTGCGGACTCCAGGACGCGGCGGGCGCGGTCGGCGACCTCGGGGTCCACGGCTCCGGTCGCCACGGCGGTGTCGTGCTCGGCGACGGCGAGCAGGCGGCGCCTGGCCCGGTCGTCGCCCGCGGCTCCCGCGTCGACCACCAGCCGGGCGGCGCGCTCGCACAGATCGGCGGCCCTGGCGTAGGCGCGGGCGTCCTCCGGCCGTTCGAGCCGCGTGTCGACCGCGGTGCGGTAGCAGGTCCTCGCGGTCGTCTGGAGGCGGCCGAGGTCGGCTCCGAGGGCGATCAGGACGAGCTGGGCGTGGACGATCTGCACGGCTTCCGCGTGCGAGAGCATCCTGGGCCCCGTCTCCGTCCCGACCGTCTCCCCCGAGCCGCCGTCGGCCTCGCGTAACAGGCAGTCGGTGCCGTGCGTCCACGCGTGGACGACGTCTTCCACGGCCTGCGACCGGTCCTCTGCGAACGACACGGCAATTCCCCTTCGCGTCACTGGTGTTGCGCCTGTGCCCTACGGTACGGGGCGGTAGCGTCACCCAACAGCGCACCAGGGGGTCAGTAACCGGTCAATGCCGTGCCGCCGTCCACGGTGCCGATGGCGATGTGCGGCTGCGCCGCGGGCCGCAGCCACGCGAGGATCCGGCTCATCGCGTCGGCGGGTACCGAGACGCAACCGGCCGTCGCGCCGCTGCCGTTGACGTGCAGGAAGATGCCGGCGCCGCGGCCCTTGACCGGCTTGGCGTAGTTGAAGTCGATCAGGACGGCGTGCGCGTACTGCCCGGGGTAGTCGGCCAGGCGCTCGGACTCGGTGCCCCGGCAGTCCTTGGGCAGCGGGTCGACCCAGCGGTTGTAGGAGGTCGACTGGGTGTCCTCGCACCACCAGGCGGTCGGGGTGACCGCGCGGTACGGCAGGGCGGTGCCCGCGGGCGCGGCGGCGTTGCCGAAGGCGAGCGGCAGGCCGTAGAGGCCGGTGGGCGTGGTGCTGGTGTTCTGGGTGCGGGTCGCGCCGTCGGCCAGGCCGTGGGCGCCGAAGCGGGCGGGCGCGGTGCCGACGGCCTTCCAGCCGCCGCTCTGTTTCTCCCACCAGGTGAGGGTGCCGCTGGTGGAGCCGAGGGTGGGGGCGCTCGCGGTGATGAGCTGGGTGCCGCCGCCGGTGTCCTTCATGATCTGCGGGAGGTTCGCCACGGGCCGGGGCTGCGCCGTACCCGAGCCGGGAGCGGGACCGGCGCCGGTGCCGCCGACCGCGAGCGTGGTGGCGAGGGCTGCGGCGGTGACCAGGGTGGTCGGCGTCAGTGGGCGCACGGGGTCTCCTCGGTGCGGTGGTGGCGGATGAGCGCCAGCCGGGTGTGTGCGGGGTGTGGATGGGCAGCAGCTAAGCATGACCGTTGTGGTAATCGGCCGTATGGAGAGCATTGTCAGCTCCGCGACCACGGTCCTTCGCGAGGAGGGTTTCGACGCGCGTGGCGTCACCGGCGCGCGCGACGCCGTCTCTCTGATCGGCGCGGGCGGTGTGACGGCGCTGGTGATCGGCGGCGGTGTGGGCCCGCTGGCCGCGCGTCGGCTGCGGAAGGCCGCCGCCGCGCACTCGGTGACGGTGATTCGGGGCGGCCTGCGCGGCCAGGACGTGCGCGGTTACGTACGGCAGCAGATCGTGCCCCAACTGCGGGCCGCCGGTTCCTGACGGCCCGCGGCGTCCCGCGGCGCCCCGCGAACGCCCTGCGACCGTCAGCCGGTCGCCGTGGGAGCTCCGGCCGGGTCAGCCTCAGGGGCGTCCGGCGTCAGGTCGATCACCCAGTCGTGGCACGTGATCGGGTTGCCCTTGGGGTACTCGAAGTCGGCCTCGCCCAGCAACGTGAATCCGGCCTTGCGGCAGACGGCGTTCGACGCCGGGTGGCTGACCTTGGGGAAGGCGTGCAGGTGGCGGTGGGCACCGGCGGCTCTGGCCGCCTCGGTCACCGCGCGGGCGGCGTCCGCCGCCAGGCCCCGGCCCTGGAACTCCGGGAGGATCGCCCAGCCGGTCTCGTAGACCTTCCCGCCCCGCCACGTCTGTTCCCAGAAGCCGATGGAACCGGCGACCTCGCCGTCCGGGACGAGCACCACGCGGTACATCCTGCCGCCGGTCTTCTCGATGTCCTGGTAGCGCTGGTGCCGGGAGAGCAGTTGCTCCTCGGTCTCCGGTCCGCCGAGGTGCTCGGTCATCTCGGGTGTGTTCGTCCTGCGGAGCAGCCACAGGTCGTCCGCCGACCAGGGCTCGATGCGAATTCGCGGCTCATGTGCGTCGTTCATGTCCGCACCGTACGACGAGGGTCTGACAGTCGACCCCCGAGGCGGGCCGGTGCGGGCCGGACACAGGCGGGAACGAGCCCGAAGCGGGTCCGGACATGGAGGAGCCCCGGCCGGGACGGGGGGACCAGGCCGGGGCAGTAAAGGGTGAAGAACGTGTGCGAACATCTTCACATTATTAGTTTAACACTCAATGAGCGAAGTCAAAGCCACTCGGCGCGGACGTGGACCGCGCCGGGTCCTCGGGGGCCGAGGCGACCGCGGGGGCGGACACGGGAGCGTGCAGCGGGGCGGCCGGGGCGCGGGAGCCGCCGAGCAGATCGCAGAATTTCCTGGCGTCCGCGGGCAGGTCACGGCGCCAGGCCATGGCCACGACCGGGGCGAGCAGGACGAGGGCCGCGCGCAGCGAGCTGGTGACCGACAGCCGCACCAGCGTGCCGTCGGCGTGCGGGGCGAGCTCGAAGCCGTACACGGGCACCTGGGTGCCCAGCGGGCACCACATGCGCTGGCCGCGGAAGACTATCCGGCGGCCCGGTTCGAAGGCGGCGCAGACCAGCCGGTGCGGTCTGCGCCGTCCGGGGTAGCGGTAGCGGTACTCCGCGTCCACGCCCGGCGGGACGGGCGCCGAGTCGACGAAGGCCACCCCCGAGCTCCACAGGGCGAGATTGCGGGCGTCGGCGAGGAAGTCGAAGACCTCCGTGGTCGGCCTCGACACGAACACGTTCGTGGACACGCTCGGCATCACAAACCTCCCCGGTAGCGGCGTGGGCGGCGAGCCGTCGCGGGTACGCCGACCGCACCCGTGGGGTGCGCGGCTCCGGCGCGGTACCGCCGCCTGTTTCACTCCTCTCGCACAGCGTGCCCCGCAAAGGTGCACATGTCGTGGCAATGCGCCCATTGGAGTGAGAACGCTGCGTGCCGGGGGATGAAACCGCAGGCCGGAGGCCGATAGCCTGGCGCGCGTGGAAGAGCAGAAGCTGCCGGCGCACTTCGAGCGCGGCACGGACGGACCGAAGGTCATCCTCGCCGGACTGGACGGCTCCGACACGTCGTGGCGGGCAGCCGCGTACGCGGCGGGGCTCGCGCGGCGGCAGCACGCGCTGCTCGCCCTGGTCTACGTGCAGCCGTACATGCCGACCGGCGCCGCCCTCGGGGTCCCGGTGTCGGAGGTCGACACCGGGATCGCCGAGCAGCTCATGGCGGAGATCCGCGACTCCGTCGAGCGGTTGCAGGGGACGTTCACGGTGCGGTGGGAGTTCCACACCTTCCGCGGCGACCCCTACAACGGCCTGACCACGGCCGCGGAACAGCTCACCGCGGACGCGGTCGTGGTGGGCGCCTCGGAGCGCGCCGGGCACCGATTCGTCGGCTCGGTCGCCGTCCGGCTCGTGAAAGCCGGACGGTGGCCGGTCACGGTCGTGCCGTAGCCGCGGTCGCGCCCGCGGTCGATACCGGCGCGGCGGGGGCGTACTTGTAGCCGACCCGGCGCACCGTCACGATGCTGGCGCGGTGCTCCGCGCCGAGCTTGCGGCGCAGCCGGGCGACGTGGACGTCGACCGTGCGGCCGTCGCCGACATGCCCGTATCCCCAGACCGTGGTCACGAGCTGGTCGCGCGAGTGCACCCGGTGCGGGTGCGCGACGAGGTGCGCGAGCAGTTCGAACTCCAGGTAGGTCAGGTCGAGTTGGCGACCGTCGACCGCGGCGGTGCGGCGCTCGTCGTCGATGCTGATCGGCACCTGGGACAGCGGGTCGGAGGTCTCCGCCCGGCCGGTGCGGAACTCGGGGGCCGGGGCGGGGACGGCGGTCGGGACCTGCTCGGCCGGGACGAGCACCAGGTAACCGACCATCGGGGCGCCGCCGGGGATGGTGGGCAGCACATGTCCCGGCGCGGGCAGCCAGGTGGCGCCGGGCGGCAGGAAGTCCGGTGCGGGCGGCACCTCGTCGGGGCGTACGGCGCGCAGTCGCTGCCGGTTGACGGCCGGAGCGCCGCCGGAGGAGGGCGCTCCGCCCGGTCGGGCGGGCAGCGTGGAAAGGGAGTGGACGTTCGGCAGGTTCGACATGATTCGGCTCTTTCGCGCGATGGGGTCGTCAGGACGCCGTATTGCGCGGGGACCGGTGGCTGCGGGCAGCGGCTCGGAGGCCGGTGCGGCGGGGTCAGCTCAGGACGCGGGTCCGCGCGGGGGTCGCGCGGCAACACCAGCGGTCGAAGTGGTGCTCCTGCCGGGACGGCCAGAAGGGTTCGAGGTCGTCGCGACCTGTCCCGGAGTCAGTAGTGCTGGCCATGTGTCCTATTGAACCAGACGACGTGCGCGTGCGGTGACCGCCCGGACACACTGGTGCCGCTTTGCCCGCATTCCGGCCACTGACCTGGGTGCGCGCTCCGGGTCGGCGCGCGGGCCGACCCGGAGCGCGGACGGCTCGGGGCGCGGGTCTACCCTGGGCAGCCGGACCATAAGGAGTACCCCCATGCATACCCACATGGATCTCGGCGCGTTCCACGACGTCACGACGTTCGCGATGTCGAATTCGCCCGGCCCCGGTCCGGTGATGCGCAGCATCATCGTCGTCTCGGTGGTCGGTGTGGTGTTCCTCGCCTGGTTCCTGCTGCGCGGTTACCGCAACGACGGGGACTAGTCACGCGGGGCCGCGCCGGGCGGCGGCGGTCATCTCGCGCGCAGGCCGTACGCGACCTCGTAGGCGTACAGCCAGGTCAGCGGGCCGACGGCGCCGTCCGCCGGGCCGAGCGCGGCGACGTAGTGCCGCTGGAGGGCCTTGACCTTGGTCAGGTCGAGCGCGGTCATGGTGCGGGACGGGCCGACCTTGTACGGCGGGCCCCAGTTGCCGCGTTGCAGCCAGGTCTGGAGCAGCAGGGTGTGGTCGCTGACCGCGCCGAGGACGAAGTACTCACGGCCGGGGAACGCGGGCGCCGGGTGCGTGGTGGCGGTCGGGCGCACTCGGTAGGAGGCGACCGCCGTGCCGCCGCGCGGGTCGGCGGGGTCCGCGGTCGGCGGGCAGATCCCGTCGGGGAAGCGCGGCGCGAAGTAGCCGGTGACGCGCTGGGCGTGACGCAGTTCACGGTGCGACCACACGCCGTTGCCCTGGCCTCGGTCGGTGGCCCCGGCCTTCACGCTGTTGCCGCCCTTGGTGTGGACGTAGCGCTCGTCGAAGCCGGTGACGATCTCGGTGTGCCCGCCGCCGTCCAGATTCACCCAGGCGCCGATGCTCGGGTACGCGGACCAGGCGCCCTTGCGTCGGGCCCATGTGCTGAACGCGGTCACGTTGTCGGTCTTCGGGACGGCCTGGTCGAGACCGACGTCGTGGTACATGTCCCAGTCGAAGATCACGCACCAGGAGACGCGGTTCTCTCCGTACTCCTTGCCGAATTCGGTGTCGTTGTCCCAGCCGTCGGCGCCGCTCCAGTGCTCGTAGACGCGTTCCGGGACCGCCATGACGTGTTCGATGAGTCGTTTCCACTGCGGGTCGGCCATCGGCCCTCCCCGGGGCTTGCGCCGGAAATCGGCGCGTATCGGATGATGTACACCCTGCCCAACGAGGGGGTGGCCGCCGGGACATGCGTCAGGGGCGGACACCCCCGGCGTCCGCCCCTGAGCCCTGTGCCGTCGCGCCGCCTCAGCGCAGCGGCATCCCGGACAGCGTGCGGGCGATGACCAGACGCTGGATCTCGCTGGTGCCCTCGAAGATCGTGTAGATCGCGCTGTCGCGGTGCATGCGCTCCACCGGGTACTCGCGGGTGTAGCCGTTGCCGCCGAGGATCTGGATGGCCTGGGCGGTGACCTTCTTGGCGGTCTCGCTGGCGAAGAGCTTGGACATCGAGCCCTCGGCGGAGGTGAAGGGCTTACCCGCCGTCGCCATCCAGGAGGCGCGCCAGACCAGGAGGCGGGCGGCGTCGATCTGGGTGCGCATGTCGGCGAGCTGGAAGGCGACGCCCTGGTTGTCGATGATCGGGCGGCCGAACTGCTCGCGGCCGGTGGCGTATTCGAGGGCGTATTCGTACGCGGCGCGCGCCGTGCCCACGGCCATGGCGCCGACCGCCGGGCGGGAGGCCTCGAAGGTGGCCATCGCCGCGTTCTTCACCCGCTCGCCGCCATGGGCCGACTTGGCCCGCTCGCGGGCCCGTGCCAGCCGCTCGTCGAGCTTGTCCTTGCCGCCGAGCAGGCAGTCGCCGGGAATCCGTACGTCCTCCAGGACGACCTCGGCGGTGTGCGAGGCGCGGATGCCGTGCTTCTTGAACTTCTGCCCCTGGGACAGGCCGGGAGTGCCGGGCGGCACGATGAAGGAGGCGTGGCCCTTGGTGCCCAGCTCCGGGTCGACCACGGCGACGACGACGTGGACGTTGGCTATGCCGCCGTTGGTGGCCCAGGTCTTGGTGCCGTTGAGCACCCACTCGCCGGTGGCCTCGTCGTAGACGGCGCGGGTGCGCATCGCGGAGACGTCGGAGCCCGCGTCGGGCTCGGAGGAGCAGAAGGCGGCGAGCTTGACGTCGTCGGCGTCGCCGTACATCTGCGGGACCCAGGTGCCGATCTGCTCCTCGGTGCCGTTGGCGAGGACGCCGACGGCGGCGAGTCCGGTGCCGACGATGGACAGGGCGATGCCCGCGTCACCCCAGAACAGCTCTTCCATGGTGAGCGGGATGCCCAGGCCCGTGGGGTCGAAGAACTGCTGGGCGTAGAAGTCCAGCGAGTACAGTCCGATCTTGGCGGCCTCCTGGATGATGGGCCACGGGGTCTCCTCGCGCTCGTCCCATTCGGCGGCGGCCGGGCGCATCACGTCGGCGGCGAAGCCGTGGATCCAGTCGCGCACGGACTGCTGGTCGTCATTGAGTTCGAGCGTGAAGTCGCCCATCTTCCCCTCCACGTGCCAGTTACTAGCGGTAACAGCAGTCTGTTACCGACCGGTAGGCCATGTCAACTCATTCCGGCGCGCGCGGGGGGCGGCTGGCGGGGTGTTACGTTGCGCTGACCACCAGCAATCGAACAATTGGGGAGGCGCGGGTGGACACCGGCCAGCGGCAGGACCAGCGGACGGCCACGGAGCGGCGCCGGGCGGAGCTGCTCGAAGCGGCCGACCGCGTCGTCCTGCGGGACGGGCCCGAGGCGTCCATGAACGCCATCGCCGCCGAGGCGGGCATCACCAAGCCGATCCTCTACCGGCACTTCGGCGACAAGAGCGGCCTGTACCGGGCGCTGGCCAAGCGGCACACCGACGCGCTGCTGGCCACCCTGCGGGCCGCGCTGGACTCCCCCGGCGACCGCAGGGACCGCGTCGAGGCCACCTTGCACGCGTATCTGTCCGCCATCGAGGCCCACCCGCAGGTCTACCGCTTCCTGATGCACCCGGCCGAGGCGCCCGCCGACGGCGACAAGGGACTGGACGCCGGACGGCACTCCGTACCGCTGCTGCGCCGCATGGGCGAGGACCTGGCCGAGGTGATCGCCGAACGCCTCGACCTCGGCCCCGACTCGGAGCAGCTCGCCCGCGCCTGGGGACACGGCATCGTCGGCATGATGTACGCGGCGGGCGACTGGTGGCTCGGCGAGCGGCCGTTCTCCCGCGACCTGCTGGTCAGGCACCTGGCCGACCTGCTGTGGGGCCGCCTCGCGGCGGCCGGCGACCGGGCGGGCAGCCCGGGGCTGTAACGCGGCGGGCGGATCAGGAACCGCGAGCGGGCCGCACCCGTCCCCACAGACAGCGCCGGTGGCGCGGATGCCCCCGGTGCGCGTGGAGTTCGGCGCACGGTCCGACCGGGGCGGCGCGGTGCGGTCCGGGGGCCCGGAGTCGATAGGCTGAGCCGGGACCGAACCTTGTCGGCCGCCCAAGTGGCGCTCGGAGGCGTACAACCAGCCGCCACGGGGCAGCGGGGCCGGTCGCAGTCGAGGAGGAAGAGAGACGATGGCAGGCAACTCGGAGCCGCTGTCGCCGCGGGCGAAACTGGCCGTGACGGCGGGCAAGGTGGCGGCGGGCGTGTCGCGTGCGGCAGGCCGTGGCAGCGGCTCGGTGATCGGCGGCAAGGTGGCGCTGAGATTCGACCCCGACCTGCTGGCCAGGCTCGCCCGGCACCTCGACGTGATCCTGGTGTCGGCGACCAACGGCAAGACCACCACCACCCGGCTGCTGGCCGAGGCGCTTCGCGCGGGCGGCCCCGTCGTCTCCAACGCGCTCGGCGCGAACATGCCCGCGGGGATCACCTCCGCGCTGGCGGGCGGCTCCGAGGCGCGCTTCGGCGTGATCGAGGTCGACGAGAAGTACCTGGCGGGCGTCGCCCGCGACGTCGCCCCCAAGGCCATCGCGCTGCTCAACCTCTCCCGCGACCAGCTCGACCGCGCGGCCGAGACCCGCATGCTGGCCGAGAAGTGGCGCGAGGGCCTGGCAGGCGTCGAGGCGATCATCATCGCCAACGCCGACGACCCGCTGATCACCTGGGCCGCCTCCTCCAGCCCGACCGTGGTGTGGGTCGCGGCGGGCCAGGAGTGGAAGGACGACGCCTGGTCGTGCCCGTCCTGCGGCGGCGTCCTGCAACGCCCGTCGGAGGACTGGTTCTGCGCCGAGTGCGGCTTCCGCCGCCCCACCCCGACCTGGGCGCTGTCCGGCGACCACGTGATCGACCCGCACGGCTCCGCCTGGCCGATCCACCTCCAGCTCCCGGGCCGCGCCAACAAGTCGAACGCGGCGGTCTCGGCCGCCGCCGCCGCGGCCTTCGGCATCGACCCCAAGGTCGCGCTGGAGCGGATGTACGCGGTGCAGGCGGTCGCGGGCCGCTACGACGTGGTGAGCTTCCAGCAGCGCGAACTGCGGCTGCTGCTGGCGAAGAACCCGGCCGGCTGGCTGGAGACCTTCTCGCTGATCGACGGCCCGCCCACCCCGGTGATCCTGTCGGTCAACGCGCGCGGCGCCGACGGCACCGACACCTCCTGGCTGTGGGACGTGGACTACACCCGGCTGGCCGGACACCCGATCATGGTGATCGGCGACCGCAAGCTGGACCTCGCGGTCCGCCTGGAGGTCGCCGGGCTCCAGTTCCGGGTCTGCGCCAACCTCGACGAGGCGGTGCGCTCCGCGCCGCCCGGCCGGATCGAGGCCATCGCCAACTACACCGCCTTCCAGGACCTGCGCCGCCGGGTCGGCAACTGACCGCGACCACGTCGCGTCACATCGCGTCACGTTGCTGACGACGGACAAGGAGAAGCACGCATGAGTGAGTCCAGCCTCCGCCTGGTGTGGGTCTACCCCGACCTGCTGAGCACCTACGGCGACCAGGGCAACGCGCTGGTCGTGGAGCGCCGCGCCCAGCAGCGCCGGGTGCCGGTCACCCGGGTCGACGTCCGCTCCGACCAGCCGGTGCCGACGTCCGGTGACATCTATCTGATCGGCGGCGGCGAGGACCGCCCGCAGCGGCTGGCCGCGGAGCGGCTGCGCCGCGACGGCGGGCTGAACCGCGCGGTCGCCAACGGCGCGATCGTCTTCTCGGTCTGCGCGGGCTACCAGATCCTCGGCCACGAGTTCGTCAACGACCTGGGCCGCCCCGAGCCGGGCCTCGGCCTGCTCGACGTGGTGAGCGTGCGCGGCGAGGGCGAGCGGTGCGTCGGCGACGTCCTGGCCGACATCGACCCCCACCTCAATCTGCCGCCGCTGACCGGCTTCGAGAACCACCAGGGCGTCACCCATGTCGGCCCGCAGGCCAGGCCGCTGGCCCGGCTGCGGATGGGCAAGGGCAACGGCACGGGGGACGGCACCGAGGGCGCCTTCAACGACACGGTCTTCGGCACGTACATGCACGGTCCGGTGATGGCCCGCAATCCGCAGATCGCCGACCTGCTGATCAAGCTCGCGCTGGACGTCAACGCGCTGCCGCCGGTCGACGACCAGTGGTTCGAGGCGCTGCGCGCCGAGCGGATCGCGGCGGCCGTACAGCCCGCGTGACACCGTTCCGACCCGCCTGACCCGTACCGCGCCCGTGTCCTCGCAGGAGGGCGCGGGCGTCGTGCGTCGGCGGGGGTCCGAGGTGGGTCCGTCACGCTGCGCAGGCGTTCCCCGGAGTTTGAGTAATCGTCAGGTGTCCGCAGTTCGGTCGCCGTGGAGGCGTGACAGCCGCTCTCGGTAAGCTGGCTGCGATCCATCCGGACGACGGGGTCCGGCCGTCCGGTCGAGTTGCGGGAGTAACGAGAGCAATGCGTATTGGTGTGCTGACCAGCGGCGGCGACTGCCCCGGGCTGAACGCCGTCATCCGGTCCGTGGTGCACCGCGCCGTGGTGGACCACAGTGACGAGGTCATCGGCTTCCACGACGGGTGGAAGGGCCTGCTCGAGTGCGACTACCGCAAGCTGGACCTCGATGCCGTGAGCGGCATCCTCGCGCGCGGCGGCACGATCCTCGGCTCCTCGCGGGTCCAGCCCGCCCACCTGCGCGGCGGGGTCGAACAGGCCAGGGGCCACGTGGCCGACCTGGGCCTGGACGCGATCATCCCGATCGGCGGTGAGGGCACCCTCAAGGCGGCCCGGCTGCTGTCGGACGCGGGCCTGCCCATCGTCGGTGTGCCCAAGACCATCGACAACGACATCGCGTCCACGGACGTGACCTTCGGCTTCGACACCGCCGTGATGGTGGCCACCGAGGCCCTGGACCGGCTCAAGACCACCGCCGAGTCGCACCAGCGGGTGCTGATCGTGGAGGTCATGGGGCGGCACACCGGGTGGATCGCGCTGCACTCCGGGATGGCGGCGGGCGCGCACGCGATCCTGGTGCCGGAGCGGCCGTTCGACGTGTCGGAGCTGGCGCGGGTCGTCGGCCAGCGCTTCGAGGCGGGCAAGAAGTTCGCGATCGTGGTGGTCTCCGAGGGCGCCAAGCCGCGCGAGGGCACCATGGACTTCACGTCGGGCGCGACCGACATCTACGGCCACGAGCGGTTCAGCGGCGTCGCCAACCAGCTCTCGGTCGAGCTGGAGGAGCGGCTGGGCAAGGAGGCCAGGCCGGTCATCCTCGGGCACGTCCAGCGCGGCGGCACGCCCACCGCGTACGACCGCGTTCTCGCCACCCGCTTCGGCTGGCACGCCGTGGAGGCCGTCCACAAGGGCCGGTTCGGCATGATGACGGCGCTGCGCGGCACCGACATCACGCTGGTCCCGCTCGGGGAGGCCGTCGAGCACCTCAAGACGGTGCCCGCCGAGCGGTACGTCGAGGCCGAGTGCGTGCTGTGAGTGGCGTGTCCTGACGCTTCATGACGTGCTCCGACCACGTGCGTCGGCGCTCCCCGCCCCCGGCCGAATCGGCGTCCGGGGGCGGTTCTACTCTGGAGCGGGCACAAGGGTCGAATCGGAGCACGGGCCGGACCGGCAGCACGCGGCCCGGCGCGACAGGAGAGTGACGGATGGACCACGGCGGACACGGCATGCACATGGACTTGCCGCCGTTCACCCTCGGCCGGGGGCTGTCGTTCAGCGGCGGCGATCCGTTCTTCCTCATCGGCTGCCTGGTGGCGCTGGTCCTCTACGGCTGGGGTGTGCTGCGGCTGCGGCGGCGCGGCGACTCGTGGTCGCCCGGCCGTACCGTGGCGTTCGTCGCAGGGGTGCTGACGGTCGCTCTGGTGATGTGCACCAAGCTCAACGACTACGGCATGGTCATGTTCAGCGTGCACATGGTGCAGCACATGGTGCTGAGCATGCTCTCGCCGATCCTGATCCTGCTGGGCGCCCCGGTGACGCTGACGCTGCGGGCGCTGCCCGCCGCCGAGCGCGGCCGCACCGGACCGCGCGAGCTGCTGGTGAAGCTGCTGCACAGCCGGTATCTGCGGATCATCACGCACCCGGCCTTCACGCTCCCGCTGTTCATCGCGAGCCTGTACGGGCTGTACTTCTCGCCGATCTTCGACACGCTGATGCACACCAGGACCGGGCACATCGCGATGATGGTGCACTTCCTGCTGGTGGGCCTGCTGTTCTTCTGGCCGATCATGGGCGTCGACCCGGGGCCGCACCGGCCCGGTTATGTGATGCGGATGCTGGAGCTGTTCGCGGGGATGCCCTTCCACGCGTTCTTCGGCATCGCGGTCATGATGGCCAGCGAGCCGATGCTGACCACCTTCGAGCACCCGCCCGCCTCGCTGGGCATCGACGCGCTCGGCGACCAGACGGCGGCGGGCGGCATCGCCTGGGCGTTCAGCGAGATCCCGTCGGTCGTCGTGCTGGTGGCGCTGCTCTTCCAGTGGTACACCTCCGAGCAGCGGCAGGCACGGCGCGGCGACCGGGCCGCGGACCGCGACGGTGACGCGGAACTCGTCGCGTACAACGCGTATTTGGCATCGCTGGAGGCGCGCGGTCGCGGCTGACGGAGGGGGGCCCGGGATGGGCGAACAGGTACGGATCTCGGGGGCGGCGCTGGAGCTGCCCGGCGGGGTGACGGTCCGCTTCATGCGGACGCTGCGGCTGCCCGAGAAGGGCACGCACCCGCTGCCGCCCGGCCTGGGCTCCTTCCCGCTGCGCCGCGTGGGCGACTTCGCCGGGCGGACTCCGGAGCGGTGGCGCGCGCACGGCGGGGTGCTGCTGCCGGTGTATCAGCGCGAGGCGATGTGGCTCAGCTTCTCCTCGGCCGCGCCCGCCGCCCTCCAGGTCGGTGTCGGGAAGGTGTGCGCGGTGTCGGGCCGGCCGTGGAGCGACCGGCTGTCGCGCGACCCGCAGAATTACGTGGTGCTGCCCCGGCAGCCGTGGCTGGACGGCATCACCTCGGGCCCCGGCACGATCCGGCAGTTCGTGGCCGTGCCCCTGGGGCTCGGTGCGACCGTGGAGGGGCAGGTCTCCGGCGAGGAGGTCTGGGGCGGGGTGCAGCTCCAGGTGTTCGAGCTGCGCGAGGAGCCGCTGGCGCGCTGGCGCGCCGAGCAGAGCCGCAGGACGGTGACGACGAACGGGCCGTGGGGTGTGTCGGCGCAGGCGGGCGGGGGGTACGGCGGACCCGCGCTCCCGTCGATGGCCCCTGGCGCGGGTCACGTGCCGCCGCCCGCACCGATGGCGGCCAGGTCGGCGCCCGCGATGGGGCTCGGCGCGGGCGGCCGGATGCGCCAGGAGGTGTACCGCGACGAGCGGCCCGCGCAGGACTGGCGGAAGAAGCCGTCCGGCCGGGTCTTCGTCCATCTGGCGACGGCCCCGCAGTGGCGGGAGATCACCGGAGAACCGGCGCCCGCGTCCCCGGTGGACCGGGCGGCGTACAACGCGGCGGGGCTGCCGTGGTTCGACTACTACGACGCGGACGGCGAGGATCTGGCCGCCACCGAGCCGTTGACCGGGGTCAGGCCGGTCGGTGACTGGCTGGGCGATGACGAGCAGCCGTGGGCGCCGCCGAAGCCGGAGCAGGTCGAGCACCTGGGCGACGATCCGGGCCGGGTGACCGACGGGGAGTGGTGAGCGGCCTGGCGCGCGGCGGGCCGTGAGGCGTGGTGGCGCGCGGGGTGCCCGTGGGGTCACCATGAAGGAAGGGCCGCGATACGGCTTCCGCCTCGTCGGCGGGTGCGCGCACGCGCCTGCGGAAGGGAGGCGTGCGATGCCGGGTTCCGTGAAAGCGATGGCGTTGACCACGGTGGCGTTTCTGGTCGCGGTGGTCGCCTACACCGTGGCACTGGGGTCGAACGGCTGGCTGTGGTTCGGCTGGGTGGTGCTGGGCCTGTGCACGGCGGGGGCGGCGGCGATCCGGGAGCCGCACTGAGTGTGCGGGCGCGCCGAACGAGCGGGCCGGCTGAGCGAGCCCCGGGCCGGGCGGGCGGCCGACCGGCCTGATACGGATCTGGGCGGGCGGCCGGAAACGGGCGGGCGGCCGGATCTGGGCAGGCGGCCGGAAACGGGCGGGCGGCCGGATCTGGGCGAGTGGCCTACTCCCCCGCCGCCGGGACCGCGTGCCGTGCGAGGCCGGAGACCAGCAGGTCGAGGCCGAATTCGAAGCGTTCGTCGCCGACGTCCCGCATCAGCTCGTCGACCATGCCGGTGATGACGGGGAACTGCCCGCTGGGCAGGCTCTTGTAGTAGTCGCGGACCTGGGCGAGGAAGTCGTCCTTGCCCGCCGTCGTGACGCCGGTGCGGAAGGCGAGGGCGGCCTCCTCGGCTGCGGCGGCGGTGACGTACAGCGCGAGCGCGTCGATCCCGTAGGCGCAGACCTGCACGGGCAGTCGCCCCGCGGCGAGGATGGCGAGCACGCCCTCGGCCGTGCGCATCGCGTTCTCGCCGGTGGGGACGCCGATCTCGATCGAGAGCCGGGCCAGGTCGCCGTGCGCGGCCAGCGCCGCGCGGGCCTGCCGCATCACGTCCTTCACCTGCTCCTGCCACCGCTCGGGGTCGGGGACCGGGCAGTGGATCTCGGCCCTGACCCGGTCGAGGACCAGGGCGATCAGCTCGTCCCGCCCGGCGACGTGCGCGTAGAGGGAGGCCGCTCCCGTGCCCAGCTCCTGGGCGACCCGGCGCATGCTCATCGCGTCGATGCCCTCGGTGTCGATGATCCGCAGGGCCGCCGCGATGATCCCGTCCTGGCTGAGGACGCGGCGCGGCGCGCGCTTGCGGGTCGGCCCCCAGGGCGGGGCGGGGATCTCGGTCACGGCGGTGGAACCTCCAGGGACAGCGGCTGCGAACATCGTACTTGACGCGAACAGTGTTCGTAAGTAGAACAGTGTTCGTTCCCAGCATGCCGTCCCGCCACCGCCCGGAGGAATCACCGTGACCGCATCGACCCTCACCGAGGACCCGGATCGCGCGTCGGAGCCGGACGCGGCCCCGGCCGGCGGTGCGCGGCTGCGCTGGCTCGCCCTCGCCGTGGTCCTGGCCGTGGAGGTGATGGACCTGCTGGACGCCACGATCGTCGGCGTGGCCTCGCCCTCGATCCAGGCGGACTTCGGCGGCAGCTCCACCCGTATCCAGTGGATCGCCGCCGCGTACACCCTCGCCTTCGCCGTCTTGATGATCACCGGGGCGCGGCTCGGTGACATCGTCGGCCGCCGCCGGATGTTCCTGATCGGGGTGGCGGGCTACGCGGTCTGCTCGCTGCTGTGCGCCTGCTCGGGCTCCGCGGACATGCTGATCGGCATGCGGGCGGCGCAGGGCGCGTTCGCCGCGATGATGGTGCCGCAGGGCCTCGGCCTGATCAGGGAGGTCTTTCCGCCGGCCGAAATGGGCGCCGCCTTCGGCGTGTTCGGGCCGGTGATGGGTCTGGCGGCGGTCGCCGGTCCGGTGCTCGGGGGTTTCCTGACCGACGCCGATCTGTTCGGCACCGGCTGGCGGGCGATCTTCCTGATCAATGTGCCGATCGCGCTCGTCGCCTTCGCCGCCGCCCTGCGCGTACTGCCGGAGAGCCGCGCCCCACGGCCGCCCCGGCTCGACGTGCCGGGTGTCGGCATCCTCAGCGTCGCCGTTCTGCTGCTGGTCTATCCGCTGGTGCAGGGCCGCGACCTGGGCTGGCCGCTGTGGAGTCACCTCTGCATGGCGGCGTCCGTACCGGTCCTCGTCCTCTTCGCGCGCTACCAGAAGTCGGTACGGGCCCGCGGCGGCTCGCCGCTGATCGAGCCGGGGCTGTTCCGGCACCGCGGCTACACCGGCTCCCTCGCCGTCGGCCTGGTCTTCTTCGCGGCGCTGACCGGCCTGATGCTGGTGGTCACCCTCTACCTCCAGTACGGGCTCGGTTTCAGCGCCCTGCACGCGGGCGCGACGATGATCCCCTGGGCGTTCGGCTCCGCCGTCGGCGCGACGCTGTCCGGCATGCGGCTCGGCCCGCGCTACGGCCGCCGTGCCGTACAGGGCGGACTGCTGCTCACCGCGCTGTCCGTGGGCGCGGTGGCGCTGACCGTGCGCCTGGCGGGCGACTCCGTGACGAGCTGGCAGCTCGTACCGTCCCTGCTGGTCAGCGGCGCGGGACTCGGTGTGGTGATGGCGCCGTTCTTCGACATCGCGCTGGCGGGCGTGTCCGACCAGGAGACCGGATCCGCCTCCGGGGTGCTCAACGCGGTGCAGCAGCTAGGCGGTTCGATCGGCGTCGCCGTCCTGGGCACGGCCTTCTTCGCCCGGACCGGACACGGCATGGGCGCGGCGGCCGTGGCCACCTTGCTGATGGCGGCGGGCGGGCTCGCCGCTGCCTTCCTGGTGGCCTTCCTGATGCCGCGCGCGGCCCAACACGCCGGGCAGGGCGAGGAGTCGGAGCCGGCCGGGCACTGACCGGAGAACCGTGCGTACGCCCCGGGCCGGGCAAAGGCGCGGGTCGCGGGCGTGCTCCGGGCTCGCGCGGCGGGGGCGCGGGCACTACTCTGCCGGGGCACCGAGGATCGGGGCACCGCTCTCCGGGCGCACCGGGACGGGTCAGGGGAGGCAGCCACCGTGTTCTACCGACTGCTCAAGTACGTGGTCCTCGGGCCGCTGTTGCGGCTGATGTTCCGGCCCCGGATCGAGGGGATGGAGAACATCCCCGAGAGCGGCCGGGCGATCATCGCGGGCAATCACCTGTCGTTCACCGACCATTTCGTGATGCCCGCGATCCTGCCGCGCCGCATCACCTTCCTGGCCAAGGCCGAGTACTTCACCGGTCCCGGTCTGAAGGGGCGGCTGACGGCGGCGTTCTTCCGCAGCGTCGGACAGATCCCGGTCGACCGGTCGGGCGGCAAGGCGTCGCAGGCGGCCGTCACCGCGGCGATCGAGGTCCTGGAGCGTGACGAGCTGCTGGGCATCTACCCGGAGGGCACCCGCTCGCACGACGGCCGGCTGTACCGCGGCAGGACCGGCGTCGCGCTGATGGCGCTGCGCGCCCAGGCCCCCGTGATCCCCTGCGCGGTGCTCGGCACCTTCGAACTCCAACCGCCGGGACGGAAGTTCCCGCGGATCGGCCGGGTCACCATCCGCTTCGGCGAGCCGCTGGACTTCAGCCGCTTCTTCGGCATGGAGGAAGAGCGGTACGTGGTGCGGTCGGTGACCGACGAGATCATGTACGCGATCATGGCGATGTCCGGGCAGGAGTACGTGGACCGGTACGCGGGCGAGGTGAAGGCCGAGCAGGCGGCGCTCGCGCAGGGCGGCACCGGGGGGCGGCTGCGCCGCAAGTCGTCCTGATCCGGGGCCTGTTCCCGCCCCGCCGGGATTGCGCCGCGCCCCGCCGGGACCCCGCCACGCGCTGCCGGGGCTCCGCCTCGCGCTGCCGGGGCTCCGCCTCGCGCTGTCGGGGTTGCGCCGAGGGCGAATCCGCGCAGGGCGAACCCCTCTGGTCCGCGCGGTGCCCGCCCGCATAGCGTCCTCACCATGACGGGAACCGCGTTCGTGATCGGCGCTTCTGGACAGATCGGGCGGCAGGCCGTACGCGCCCTGGCCGCGGACGGCTGGCAGGTGACGGCCGCCTCGCGCGGCGGCGGCTCGGACGAGGGGTGGCCGCCGGGCGTGCGTACGGTCCGGGTCGACCGCTCGGACAGCGCCGCGCTGGCCGCGGCGCTCGGCGACGGCTGCGACGTCCTGCTGGACTGTGTGGCCTACGACGGCGCCGACGCACGGCAGTTGCTGTCGCTGTCCGACCGGATCGGTTCCGCGGTGGTGATCTCCAGCGCGGCGGTGTACGAGGACGAGGCGGGCCGCAATTTCGACACGCAGGCCGAGCCGGACGGCTCCCCGCGCTTTCCTGTGCCGCTCCCGGAGACCTGCGCGACGGTCGCGCCGGGCCCCGCGACGTACGGCACCCGCAAGGTCGAGTTGGAGCGGACGCTGCTGGAGGCGGGCGACCGGCTGCCGTCGACGCTGCTGCGCGCCGGGGCGATCCACGGCCCGCACAGTCCGCTGCCGCGTGAGATGTACTTCGTCAAACGCGCGCTGGACGGCCGTCCGGTGCGGGTGCTGGCGTACGGGGGCAGGAGCCGGTTCCATCCGGTGCACGCGTCGAACATCGCCGAGCTGGTCCGGCTGGCGGCGGCGAAGCCGGGCTCCCGCGCGCTCAACGCCGGTGATCCGCAGGTGCCGACGGTCGCGGAGATCTCCGCCGCGGTGGACCGCGCGCTCGGCGTGACCAGCGAGACCGTGCTGGTGGACGGGCCGCCGCCGGAGCCGACCGTGGGCGACACTCCGTGGGGCATGCCGTACCCGATGGTGCTGGACATGTCGGCGGCCGAGCGGGAACTGGGCTACCGCGCGGTCACCTCGTACGAGGAGTCGCTGCCGGGGACGGTGGCCTGGCTGGCGGCGGAGCTGGACAAGGCGGACTGGCGCGAGGTGTTCCCGCTGCCGGCGCGGCTGTCGGAGCACGGCGACTGGTTCGACTACGCGGCCGAGGACCGCTGGCTGGCCGGGCGCGGGGCGTGACGCCCGGTCGGCGCCGCGGCGTCAGCGGCCGTCCCGCCAGGGCCACTTGAAGCGGCGCATCACCCGGACGTGGCCGAAGACGGAGCGTCCGGTGATCCGTACGACCGGTCCGTCCACGCCGCTCTTGTCGCTGCGGCGGCCGTGCTGGGAGCGCTTGCCGAACAGCGCCGTGCCGACGTCGTAGACCTGCGCGTGGTCGGGGACGATGACCTCGACCTTGCCGAAGAAGGAGTCGGCCTGGATGACCACCTCGCGGCGGGTGAACACCGCCTGCCGCAGGTCGATCACGACGGCGCCGAAGCTGGCCCGTACGACGGTGTGCGGCGGCACCGGCCACTGGCCCGAGCGGCGGACCTTGCTGAACAGCGCCCGCACCGCCTCGTTGTCGGCGGGCGAGGCGAGCGGGGCGCCGGGCGCGGGGGCGGGCAGGTCGGCGGTGAGCGGCGCCAAGTCGCCGCGGGTCCTGGCGGCGTAGGCCGCCTCCATCCGCTCGGCGTGCTCCTCGGCGGTCAGCCGGCCCGCGGCGAAGGCCTCCGCCAGCAGCGCCGCCGTACGGTCGCGCTCGTCGTCGGACGCCCGCATCCTCGGCTCGCCGGAACGCGCCTTCGGGGACAGCTCGGACACGGCACTACCTCCCAGGGAAACGGAACGCGACTCACGCTATATCGCGTCTACTGCCGCCCGCAAGAAGCCGGCCGGAAGGCCGGACGAAGCCGTACGACGTCCGGGATCAGCCCGTACGGATCGGCCCGACGGCCGCCGCGACCGCCCGAATTCACTCGCGCCGGAGCCCGTACACGCCCTACCGTCCTGGGCATGAGTGCTCGTCTGCGGAACATCGCCACGGAGAATCAGCGGATCGCGGCGGAGGGCGGGTACGACTCCCCGGCCGGACGGTACGTCCCGCTCGGCGAGGCCGTCGCGGCGGCGGCCGACGGGACCCGGATGTACGGTCCCGCGCCGGTCGCGGTCCCCGGCGAGGGAGCGTGGGGCGACGGGCCCGTGCGCTGCGAGGTGACGCCGGAGAGCAGCATGGAGGCGGCGGCCAGGCTGGTCGCGGCAGACGCCGCGGGCGGCGCGGTGGCCGTGCTCAACTTCGCCTCCGCACGCAACCCCGGCGGCGGTTACGTCAAGGGAGCGCAGGCGCAGGAGGAGGCGCTGTGTCGTTCCTCCGCGCTCTACACCTGTCTGCTGCGCGCGCCCGAGTTCTACGCCCACCACCGGGCGGACACCGATGTCTTCTACAGCGACCGCGTCATCCACTCCCCCGCCGTGCCGGTCTTCCGCGACGACAGCGGCACGCTGCTCGACGTGCCGTACACCGTCGGCTTCCTCACCTCGCCCGCGCCGAACGCCGGGGTCATCGCGCGCACGACGCCCGAGCGCGTGCCCCTCGTCGGAGCGGCCCTCGACGCGCGCGCCGAGCGGGTCCTGGAGGTGGCCGCCGTACACGGCTACCGGCGGCTGGTGCTGGGCGCCTGGGGCTGCGGGGTCTTCATGAACGACCCGGCGCGGGTGGCCGCCGCCTTCGCCCGGCTGCTGACCGGCGACGGCCGCTTCGTGGGCGCCTTCGACCAGGCCGTCTTCGCGGTCCTGGACCGGCGCGGGGCCTCCCCCACCCGTGCGGCCTTCGCCGCCGCCTTCACCGACACCGCCGCGAAGCGGCCGTAGCCGTACCGCGGTCGTCGTCGCCCCGTGTCGGCGCGGCCGTCACGCCGGACGCGCGGCGGGCGGCCCACCGCACCGTGAAGGTGGGTGGACCGCCCGTACGCGGTCTCGCCGTTCCTCGCGCTAAGACGCGGCGGGTACGGGTGCGGCGTGGGGTCCGCACACCACGTCGTGGGCGTCGACCGTGCCCGTCAACAGATAGCTCTCGACACGGGAGTTGATGCACGGGTTCACCAGGTTGGTGACGCCGTGCGAGCCCGCGTCCTTCTCGGTGATCAAGCGGGAGCCCGCCAGGCGGCGGTGGAGTTCGAGCGCCCCGGTGTAGGGGGTCGCCGCGTCCCTGGTGCTCTGCACGATCAGCACGGCGGGCAGCCCGTGGTGCGAGCGGACGTCCACCGGGCGCTGCTGCTTGACGCCCCAGGTGGCGCACGGCAGGTTCAGCCAGGCGTTCTCCCACGTCAGGAAGGGGTACTTGGCGTGCAGCGCGGTGTTGTCCCGGTCCCATGTGCGCCAATTCGTGGGCCACTTGGCGTCGGTGCACTCCACCGCGGTGTACACGGCGTTGCTGTTCTCGGCCGAGATGTTGCCCGCGGTGTCGGACAGGTCGGGCGCCGCCGCGTCGAGCAGCGCCTGGGTGTCACCCGCCTCGTAGCGGCTCCAGACGCCCGCGACCGTGGCCCACGTCGAGTCGTAGTAGGGCGCGTTTTGGAAGAAGCCGAGGAGTTCGTTCGGCCCGACGACGCCGCCGATCGGGTGGCTCTTGGCGGCGGCGCGCAGCGCGAGCCACTTCTGCTCGACCTTCGCGGGCGTGTCGCCGAGGTGGTAGACGGAGTCGTACGTCGCGACCCACGCCTCCCAGTCGTCCCAGCGGCCCTGGAAGGCCACGTCCTGGTCCAGGTTGTTCCGGTACCAGATCTGGTCCTGCGCCGGGTTGACGACGCTGTCCACGATCAACCGGCGCACGTGCGTCGGGAAGAGCGTCGCGTAGACCGCGCCGAGGTACGTGCCGTAGGAGACGCCCAGGTAGTTGAGCTTCTTCTCGTGCAGCGCGGCGCGGATGACGTCCAGGTCGCGGGCGGTGTTCTGCGTGGTCATCTGGGAGAGCGTCCGCGCGCCGGTGCGCTCCAGGCAGCCGTCGGCGTACTCGGCGGCGAGCTTGCGCTGTGCGAGCTTGTCGGCCTCGCTGTCCGGCACCGGGTCGGCCTTGGGGGCTTTCACGTACTCCTGCGGGTCCTCGCAGGAGATCGGGGCGGAGTGGCCGACGCCGCGCGGGTCGAAGCCCACGAAGTCGTACGCCTTCGCCGTCTTGACCCACAGCGCGGAGGAGGTGGTGACCCGGACCGGGAAGCGCAGTCCCGAACCGCCGGGACCGCCCGGGTTGTAGATCAGCGCGCCCTGCCGTTCGGCCGGGGTACCGGTGTTGCCCGCCCGGTCCACGGCCAGCTTGACGGTCGCACCGAACGGCTTGCCGTAGTCGACGGGCACGGTCACATAGCCGCAGGTGATCGGCGACGGAATGTTCCAACTCGCCGGGCAGGCAGCCCAGTCGATGCCCTTGCGGGCGGCGTTCGCGGCGGCGATCACCACGCCGACGGACTCGGGTACGGTGACGGACCGCGCCGATCTCGACGGCTGGTCGTGCGACTGTGCGGTGGCCGCCGGGGCGGCTGCGATGGCGCCCGCGATCAGGGCGCCGGTGGAGACGAGCACGATCGTGCGTCTCAAGGCGGAAACTCCCCTCCTGGTCCGTGGCTTGTGGCCACGGTGGTCACAGATGCTGCGGAGCGAATCCTTTCCCCTGTGAGTCGCCTGTGAACAGGCCAGGCGGGTGATTCTTCATCAAAGTGTGATTCTGCGGACGAGTTGGGCGTGAGGTGGCTGCCGCCGCACGGGTGACGGCCGTTTACCCGGACACGCCCTAATCGGCCGGGGCGCTCGCGGCCCGGACGGCCGCCAGACCGGCGTCCAGCAGACGGCGCAGGCGCAGGCCGTCCGCGGCCACCGCGGTGATCAACGCGGCGGGGCCCGCGAGCGGGGTGACGGCCGCCCGGCCTTCGGCGGGGTCGGCGGGCAGCGTGCGGGCGACGGCCGGGAGGTCGGCGAAGCCGGGTTCGATCAGCAGGAGTTGGCCGACTGCCCGGTAGCGGCCGAGGACGGCCGGTCCGTCCCAGCCGGTGGGGGCGCCGGGGCCGAAGCGGAGTTCCTGGTCCAGGAGCGGGCGGCCGTCGAGGTGGGCGGTCAGCCGGGTGCTGAGGCGGCCGGGGGGTTCCGCGTGGCGGCCGAGGATCTGTTCGTCCCGCAGCAGGAGGCGCGCGCCGGGGGCGAGGTCCACGCGGGTGGTCATCCGCAGGTCGCTGCGGTGGGCGGCGATCACCGGCTCGGGCAGCCAGCGCAGCGCGCCACCGGCCCGTACGGTCAGCCGCACGTCGTACGTCGCCCGCCCGCCGTCCCGCCCCGGCAGGGACACCGTGGCCGCGGCGGACCCCACCGCGAGCCGTGCGCCCTGCCCCACCTCCGCCTCGATCCGCAGCCGGTCGCCGCCGAGCGGCGCGCTCATCGCGCCGACCACCATCACTCCGGCCCCTTCGCCGTCGGTGCCGCCGACGACCCGGCTGCGCCGCAGCGCCAGCGGTCCGTCACCGGCCAGCACGGGCAGCGCCGTACCGCCGTGCCCGTCGGGGGCGGCGACGATCCGCGCCGTGGCGACGACACCGCGCGCGGTGTCGCGGACCGCCACGTCGTTCACGCCGTCGTCGCGGGGACGGCGGCCCAGGCGGCCAGGCGGTCGCCCACCCAGGCGGCGACCGGGGCGACGCCGTCGGGGGCGGCGACGGAGGTGAGGACGACCGGCAGGCCGCCGCGCTGGGCGGCGGCGTCGCGGGACATGCGGGTGAGGTCGGCGCCGACGTAGGGGGCGAGGTCGGTCTTGTTGATCACGAGGAGGTCGGCGGTGGTGACGCCGGGGCCGCCCTTGCGGGGGATGTCGTCGCCGCCCGCCACGTCGATGACGAAGATCTGCGCGTCCACCAGTCCCTTGGAGAAGGTGGCGGTCAGATTGTCGCCGCCGGACTCGACGAGGATGAGGTCGAGCGGGCCGACCGCGTCCTCCAGGTCCTCGACGGCTTCGAGATTCGCGGAGATGTCGTCCCGGATCGCGGTGTGCGGGCACGCGCCGGTCTCCACGGCGGCGATCCGTTCGGCGGGCAGCACCGCGTTGCGCAGCAGGAATTCGGCGTCCTCGCGCGTGTAGATGTCATTGGTGACCACGGCGATCGACAGGTCGTCGCGCAGTCTGCGGCACAGCGCCGCGACGGTCGCGGTCTTGCCGGACCCGACCGGGCCGCCGAGCCCGATCCGCAGCGCGCGCCGCCTTCCGTCGGCGCGGACGGCGGGCGAGGAGTGCGCGTACCGCTCGGGGAAGGTCTCGGGGTGGTCGAGATGCATGGTCAACTCCGTTGGTGCGGACGGCGTTCGGAACCGGGCGGCGGATGAGGCTGCGGATCGGGAGGCGGATCGGGAGGCGGGTCAGGAGGCGGGTCAGGAGGCGAAGAGGCGTACGGGCCAGGCGGCGTGGTCCTGTGCGGCAAGGTCGAGCAGCGGCGCGGACGCGGCGGGCAGCACGTCCGGGCCTTCGGCGAGGGCGCGTTCGGCGGCGAGCGCCGCCGCGGCGGCCGCCTCGTCGACGCACGGTGCCAGCCGGGCGAGTACGGCCGCGGCGTGGAAGGGGTCGAGGCTCAGCAGCCGTACGGCGGCGGTCGCGGGCCCGCTGACGGACTCGTAGGCGGCGACGTGTGCCGCGTCCTGCGGGAGCAGGCCGGCGGCGCGGGCGGTGACGCCGAGGACGACGGGCTGGTGGGCGCCGCGCGGGCGGGCGGCGGCGAGCTGGTCGAGCGCGGGTGCGGGCCAGGCGGCGCGGGCGGCGCGCAGGAGCTGGCGGCCGAGCTTGCGGGAGGTGGTGCGCAGGGCGGGCGAGGGGGTGCGGGCGTCGGCCGCCGCGTCCAGGACGAGCGGGTCGAGGCCGAAGGTCGCCGCCGCGGCCAGTGCGGCGGCGACCAGTCCAGTGGTGTGCAGACGGCCCCGGCAGAAGTCCGCCAGGGTCGCCGCGTCCCGCACCCGGCCGTCCGCGACCGCGGCCTCCGCGCCGCCGGAGTGCGCGTGGCCGCCGGCCGGAAAGCGGCCGTCGGCGAGCAGCAGCAGGGCGGCGCGCGCGGCCGGTGTCGTGGTCGTAGGGGGCGGTGTCGTCGGGGTCATGGTCTCAGAAGAGGAAGTACCGCTGGGACATGGGGAGTTCCGGCGCGGGCGCGGGCTCCACGACCTCGCCGTCGATCCGTACGGTGAACGTGTCGGGTTCGACCTCGACTCTCGGCAGCGCGTCGTTCTCCCGCATGTCGGCCTTGGTCAGGGCGCGTGTACTGCGGATCGGCACGAACTCCTTGCCGAGGCCGAGGCGTTCGGGCAGGCCGTCCTCCAGCGCCGCCTCGTTGACGAAGTTGACGGAGTTGGCGGCGGGCGCGGCGCCGACCGCGCCGAACATCGGCCGGGGAAGCACGGGTTGGGGGGTGGGGATGGACGCGTTGGCGTCGCCCATCTGGGCGTAGGCGATCTGCCCGCCCTTGATGACGAGTTGCGGCTTGACCCCGAAGAACGCCGGTTCCCACAGCACCAGGTCCGCGAGCTTCCCGGCCTCGACGGAGCCGATCTCGTGGTCGAGACCCTGCGCGACCGCGGGGTTGATGGTGTATTTGGCGACATAGCGCCGGGCGCGGTGGTTGTCGGCCGCGCCGTCGCCGGGGAGCGCGCCGCGCCGTCGCTTCATCACGTGCGCGGTCTGCCAGGTGCGCAGGGCGACTTCGCCGATCCGGCCCATGGCCTGTGAATCGGAGCTGATGATGCTGATCGCGCCGAGGTCGTGCAGGACGTCCTCGGCGGCGATGGTCGACGGGCGGATCCGGGACTCGGCGAAGGCGAGGTCCTCGGGGACCGACGGGTTGAGGTGGTGGCAGACCATCAGCATGTCGAGGTGCTCCTCGACGGTGTTGACGGTGTGCGGCCGGGTCGGGTTGGTCGAGGACGGCAGCACGTGCGGCTGCGAGACCACGGTGATGATGTCGGGCGCGTGCCCGCCGCCCGCGCCTTCGGTGTGGTAGGCGTGGATGCCCCGGCCCGCGATGGCGGCCAGGGTGTCCTCGACGAATCCGGCCTCGTTCAACGTGTCGGTGTGGATGGCCAGTTGGGCGCCGGTCCGCTCACAGACCGTCAGGCAGGCGTCGATGGCGGCGGGGGTGGCGCCCCAGTCCTCGTGGATCTTGAACCCGACGGCTCCGGCGCGCAGTTGGTCGTGCATGGACCGCTGGTTGACGGTGTTGCCCTTGCCGAGCAGCCCTACGTTGACCGGGTACGCCTCCAGGCCCGCGAACATCCGCGCCAGGTGCCAGCCGCCGGGCGTGACGGTGGTCGCCTTGGTGCCCTCGGCCGGTCCCGTGCCCCCGCCGATGACGGTGGTGACGCCCGCCGACAGGGCCTGCGGCAGCAGCGTCGGCGAGATGAAGTGGACGTGCGCGTCGATGGTGCCCGCGGTGAGGATCTTGCCGTTGCCCGCGATGATCTCGGTCTCGGGGCCGATGACGAGGTCGGGGTGGACGCCGTCCATCGTCTCGGGGTTGCCCGCCTTGCCCAGCGCGGTGATCCGGCCGTCGCGGATGCCGATGTCCGCCTTGACCACGCCCCAGTGGTCGAGGACGACGGCGCCGGTGATGACGGTGTCGGGCGCGCCCTCCGCGCGGCTGGTGCGCGCCTGGCCCATCGACTCGCGGATCACCTTGCCGCCGCCGAAGACGGCTTCGTCGCCCGCGAGTCCCGGCCCGCCCGCCAGGTCGCGTTCGACCTCGATCAGCAGGTCGGTGTCGGCCAGCCGGACCCGGTCCCCGGTGGTGGGGCCGTAGAGGTCGGCGTATACGGCCCTCGAGAGGTCAGCCATCGAGCGCCCCCGCGGTCTCGCCGCGCAGCCCGGCCACGACGCGCTGTCCGGCGATCGGCACGAGTTCGACCTCGGCGGGGATGCCGGGCTCGAAGCGTACGGCGGTGCCCGCGGCGATGTTCAGCCGCAGGCCGCGGGCGGCGGCGCGGTCGAACTCCAGACCGGGGTTGGCCTCGGCGAAGTGGTAGTGCGAGCCGACCTGGACGGGCCGGTCGGCCGCGTTGAGAACGGTGAGGCGGGTCACCGGACGGCCCGCGTTGAGCGGCACGGGCGCGTCCGCGCTGAGGATCTCTCCGGGGATCATGGCGCTCCTGCCCGTCAGACGATCGGCTGGTGGACGGTGACGAGCTTGGTGCCGTCGGGGAACGTGGCCTCGACCTGCACGTCGTGGATCATCTCGGGGATGCCGTCCATGACGTCGGCGCGGGTCAGCACGGTGCGCCCGGACTCCATCAGTTCCGAGACGCCGCGGCCGTCGCGGGCCCCTTCGAGCAGATGCGCGGTGATGAGCGCGACCGCCTCGGGGTGGTTGAGCCGCAGCCCGCGGGCGCGCCGCTTGGCCGCCACGTCCGCGGCGACATGGATGAGCAGGCGTTCCTGCTCGTGGGGGGTCAACTGCACAGCCACACCTCACAGTCGTCAGAACCCGCGAGATTAGTTCGACGCGGTTTCGACTGCGTTAACCCCTGTTACGGGCGGCGGTCGCTGTTACGGACGACGGTCGCCGGTCTGGTGACCCCGGTGCTCGGCCGCGATGCCGAACCGTCGGCGTTCGCCCGTGGCGGACGTACGGGAGCCGACGGCGGAGACCGTACTGATCACCTGCTCCTCGGCCTGCTCGTCGAGATCACGCAGTCGTTGCAGGTCAGCGGCGGACACCAGGGCGACGAGGGGCTTGCCGTGGCGGGTCAGCACCACCTGTTCGCCGCCGTAGACCACGCGGTTGATCAGTTCCGCGAGCTCGGCACGCGCTTGTGTCACCGGGACGTCATGGGTCATGCTCCCCATCATAACGAGATGTACGTCCTGTACATTTTGGCCTGTGGCCAGTTCCTGCGCCCAGATCCGCCCGGAGGTGCACGCCGTGTTCCGTCCCACCGCCCGCTACGTCCTGCCCGAGTTCACCGAACGCAGCAGCAACGGCGTCCGCACGATGGACCCGTACTCCAAGCTGCTCCAGGAGCGGATCATCTTCCTGGGCACCCAGGTCGACGACACCTCGGCGAACGACGTGATGGCCCAGCTCATCCACCTGGAGAACGCCGCCCCCGAGCAGGACATCAACCTCTACATCAACTCGCCCGGCGGCTCGTTCTCGGCGATGACCGCCATCTACGACACGATGCAGTTCGTCACCTGCGACGTGGCGACGGTCTGCATCGGGCAGGCCGCCTCGGCCGCGGCCGTGCTGCTGGCGGCGGGCGCGCCGGGCAAGCGCATGATCACTCCGGGCGCGCGGGTGCTGATCCACCAGCCGTCGCTCGGCGAGGTGGTCCAGGGGCCCATCTCGGACCTGGAGATCCAGGCCAACGAACTGCTGCGCACCCGCGAGCAGTTGGAGACGCTGCTGGCCCGGCACACCGGCCAGGACATCGAGCGGATCCGTACCGACATCGAGCGGGACAAGGTCCTCGACGGCGAAGAGGCCGTCGCCTACGGGCTGGTGGACAAGCTGACCACCAGCCGCAAGACCAACGGCCCCGCGTACGGCCTGCGGTGACCCGCGGTGGTCCCGGAACTGCCGCCGCTTCCGGCGCTCACCCGCTCCGAGGGTGAGCTGATCGACTCCTACCTGGAGGTCGTCGATCTGCTCGGCCGGATCAATCCGTCCCGCACCGCCGACACCTACAGCGCCCTGCGGGCCGCCCAGGCGCTAGTGGGCCGGGCGACCGCGCTGCGCGACGCGCTGACCGTGATGCACATGCGGGGCGAGACCGAACTGCACCACGCCACGCTGGCCCGCGCCCTGCGGGTGCTGGACGGCGAGCGGCGGTCGGGGCTGGTGGCGCTGGCGCCCGATCCGGCCGCGGGACCGCCGCCCGCGTGAGGCTGGTGCGGACAGCGCGGCCCGTGCGGTCCGTGCGGACGTTGGTGTGAGCCTCGCGCGGTCCGCCGACGGGGAGCTCGCGCGGCACGCCGACGCAGGCCAGGTGTGAGCGCGGTCACTCTGCGCGCTCGAAACCGTCGGCACTGCACCAAAGGGGCTCATCCCATCGGCGTATTCACCGCCGATTCATGCTCTCCGGCCGAATTGCGCGCACCGGCCAAAACCGCCCATCCTCCGTCACATATCCGCAGGTCAGATGATGCGACCGGAGGCGCGGACCGGGTGATTCGCCCCGGTGTCCACCCGAATAGGTGAGTCGTGACCTGACTCACACCGCGCGTTTCCCGCCCGGCTGTGGCCGGTTCTGTGCGTCACCATCCGTAGTGACGACAAGCCCTCGCCGCCGTGGCGGGGCGGTCCACGCGGACGCCCAGTCCCGCCGCCGCGTGGACGTCAGGTCGACATGAGTGCACCGGCGGGAGCGGAGGACCCAGGTACGACGGGTCGGTCACGGCACAGCGCCGGAGCCGTCCCTTGGGGTGAAGCCGCACCACGCGGCCGGGCATCTTCGCCAGCCCGAACCCGACAGGTCATCCTTCGGAGGCTGATGACGAAGGGTTGCGCATGTTCGCGCTCAAGTGCATCTCCGGACGGCTGTCCCGGCTCGGGACGGCCTCCGTGCTCACCGCCACAGCGGTCGCACTGCCCGCGCTGCTGCCGGGCACCGCCCAGCAGGCCGAGGCCGCGACGATGGGCGTGAAGGCCCTGAACGTGGCGGCGTCGAAGAAGGGCTCGCCCTACCAGTGGGGCGCCACCGGCCCGAACCGCTTCGACTGCTCGGGGCTGACGCTGTACTCGTTCAAGCGCGCGGGCAAGAAGCTGCCGCGTACCGCGGCCGCCCAGTACAACAGCACCCGGCACATCTCGTCGGGTGCCCGCCGCGTCGGTGACCTGGTGTTCTTCCACACCGGCCGGTCCATTTACCACGTCGGGATCTACGCCGGGAGCGGCCGGATCTGGCACGCCCCCAAGACCGGCGCCAGGGTCCGGCTGGAAAGGATCTGGACCAGCGCCGTCTGGTACGGGCGGGTGGCGTGACCCGGACGGCCGATTCCGGCCGCGCCGCGTATCGCGCCCGTACGGCGTATACGGTCCGGGGAGCGGTGGGCACTCGCCGCCGCGCGGCCCGGCCGTCGTCCGGCCCGAACAGCGGCCCGGAGCCGTAGGACAGTGCGGGCCGGCGGCTCGGGTGCGACGGGGGCGACCCGCCGCACCCCCTTCAGCGGCGTGGACAGCCGGTCCGGCCGGGGGTACCGCTCCCCCGGCCGGATCGGGGACGGTCAGCCCGCCGGGAGCAGCACCGGCGCGAGCGGACGCGGCGCCGGAATCCCGCGCCACGGCACGTAGTACGGGTTGCGTACGCAGCCGGCCAGGTCCTCGTCCTTGGTCGCCTTGTCGACGGGACAGGCGCCGACGATGAAGCGCCGGGCGAGGCCGCCGGGGAAGGCGACCTCGTGCTGGTCGGCCCACTTGTGGGTGTCACCGATCGTGGCGTTGACGTCGATGCCGCCGGGCGCGTCCACGTAGTAGTTGAAGCCGGGCTTCCACTGCTTGTAGAGGTCGTGGTCGTAGGTGGTGCTCACGAACGGCGACGGCTGGTTCTTCAGCACGTACGCCGCGAGGTCGTACTGCCCGTCCTGCGCGGCCTTGGGCTGGAAGCCCTCCTGGAAGACCACGGCGGGGGCGCGGCCGTCCGAGCGGAACAGCTCCCCGCACGTGCGGCGGTAGGACGGCTCGGGGGTGATGCGCTCGACGTCGACGCTGCGGTCGGCGGCGGCGAACAGCGGGTCGTGGACCACCGGGCACCAGCCGTCGTCGCCCGCGGGGGCGGGACGGGGCACGAGGGACGTGGAGGGCGCGGACAGGGCGGTGGGCGCCGCGGGGGACAGGGGTCCGGAGGCGACGGCCGACGCGGTCTCCGACGTGGCCGCGGTCTGCGCGGCGAGTACGGCGGTCAGGGTAAGCGCGCCGGTCGTGAGAAGCGACCGGACTCGGTTCTTGATCATGACGCACAGACTCGCGGGACCGGCCCCGCGATCGGCCGCATGTCACCCGATCGTAGGCGCGTCCGGCCACGTACGGGACGGCTGAGAGGATGGTCGGATGAGCTCGCCGACCACCGCGGCGCACCGCGCCGGGCCCTCCCTGCGGTCCCTGCTGGACGCCGCCGCGCGAGGCGACTTCCCGCCCGCCGACGGGACCGTCACCTTCGTCGCCCAGCCGTCGGCCCGCGACGCCGGAGTCATCGCCTTCACCGCCCACACCGTGGTCTTCGCCGACATCGCCGACGCGTCGGGGACGGCGGGTACGGGGAGTACGGGGAGTACGGCGGGTACGGCCGAATGCCCGGCGCCCGAAGACACCGGTGCCGGTCTCCGTGCCCTGCTCCCGCCCGACGACCTGTCCGCTCCGCTCAACCCGCCTTTCCTGACCGCTCTTTGCGCCCGCACCGGCCGTGTGGTCAACAACCTCGACCTGCTGGCCCTGGCCGCCCGGCTGCCGGGCCCGCCCCCGCTCCCCCTCACCGAGACCACCGACCGCTCCCATCCGCGGATCGTGCGGGCGCTCCAGCACCGCGACGACGTGCGGGCCTGGACCGCGCCCGGCGGCACCGTCCTCATCGGCCGCGGTGTGGCGGGCCGTTGGGAGACCGCCGTCGAGGTGGACCCGGACGCCCGCGGCAAGGGCCTCGGCCGCCTTCTCGCCCTCGCGGCCCGTCATCTGGTCCCGGACGGCGCGCCGTTGTGGGCCCAGATCGCCCCGGGCAACGCGGCCAGCGTGCGGGCCTTCCTCGCCGCCGGTTTCGCACCGGTCGGAGCCGAGGCGCTGCTGGTGCCGCCGACGCGCCCGTGAACAGCGCCCGTCGCTCAGGCCACCGGGACCGCCCAGGGGATCGTGATCCAGACCGTCTTGCCGCCCTCGTCGGTCGGCGTGATCCGCAGCCTGCCGCCGGACTCCGCCGCCAGATGCCGAATGATCACCATCCCGCGCCCGTTGTCCTGCTGGACCGCCGCGGGCAGCCGCTGGGGCCAGCGCGGGTGGCTGTCGGTCACGCCGATCAGCAACTGCTCCTGCCGTTCGAGACGCACGTCCACGGTGAAGGTCGGCGACATTCCCGAGGTGTGCAGCACCGCGTTGGTGGCCAGCTCGGAGACGATCAGGCGCACGGCGTCGACCGAGGGGGCGTCCGACGGCAGTCCCCATTCGGCGAGTCGGGCGCAGACATAGCGCCGGGCCGCCGGTACCGAGGCAGGGTCGCTCGGCAGAGTGACGGAAGCTTCCTGCAGATCTGCCATGGCGACATCGTTCCTTTCCCATCCCACCGCGGACCGGGGTATCGGCGCGGGCTCTCCGGGCCACGCCCGGAAGTGGCTGGTTCGCGCCAGACTGCCACTAATCGTGCCGCCGTTTCGGACGGTCCACCGCGCAATGCATATATCTGTCGCTCAAATCGGTGAACTCTGCTACGTGGATACGCATTTGGTCGGCACACTGTCGTAATGACCGCCCGACTACCGGCATCCCTCACTTCAGGAGGTGCGAGAGGCCATGGAACGGGTCCCCGCCGTACGACGACGCAAGCTCGGCGGCGAACTGCGCCGACTCCGCGACCTGTCCGGAATGACCAGCGAGCAGGTCGCCGAGGCGGCCGGCTGGCACCAGTCGAAAGTCAGCCGTATCGAGACCGGCCGCAGCAGCGTCAGCGCCGAGGACGTCGATGTGCTGCTCGACGTCTACGAGGTGCGCGACCGCGATCTGCGCGACCTGCTGGGCACGCTGGCAGGTCAGGGCAGACAGCGCGGCTGGTGGCAGGACTTCCGCGACGTACTGCCCGTGGAGTACCGCGACTTCATCAGCCTGGAGGCGGGTGCCAGCCGGGCCCGCTCGATGGAGAACAGCGTGGTGCCCGGCCTGCTCCAGACCCCCGCCTACGCCCGGGCGCTCACCCGCGACGTCATGCCGCATCTGACCCGGAGCGAGGCCGGCGCACTGGTCGACGTGCGGATCGCCCGGCAGGCGGTGCTGCGCCAGGACGAGCCGCTGGAGCTGTGGGCCGTGCTGGACGAGGCCGTGCTGCGCCGCGTGGTCGGCGGCCCCGCGGTCATGTCCGATCAGTTGCGGTCACTGGAACGCGCCGCCGCGCTGCCGCAGATCCGGCTCCAGGTGCTGCCCTTCGGCGCCGGGGGCCACATAGGAGTTACGGGTTCGTTCGTTATCTTCTCATTTCCGCGCATCGCTGATCTCGACGTGGTTGTTATCGATCATTTGACGAGTAGTCTCTACGTCGATCGAAAAGAAGACATCACCGCTTACGGCGCCGCTTTCACCCGATTGAGCAACATTGCCCTTCCTCGCGACGAGTCCGTCGCGTTGATCAGTAAGATCGCCGGGGAGATGTCGCGATTCGCAGGCGCATAAAGGAGGCCACCATGGCGGCACAGTCCGGGTACGTTTCCTCGAGCGCGTCGATTTCCGGCGTGACATGGCGGAGGAGCAGTCACAGCACCGCCGCGAACAACTGCGTGGAGACCGCGAGACTGGCCTCGGGGCTGCTCGCCGTCCGCGATTCCAAGGACCAGGAGGGGCCCGCGCTGCTCTTCCCACCGGGTGCCTGGTCGCACTTCGTCGGGGCGCTGCGCCGGGACGACCTAGGCCCCGCGTAGGACCGGGTCGGTTCCTGCGGCGGACGGACGGCGGCGGGCCGCGCCCTCAACCGCGCGGCGCCGTACGGACGATGACGTCCACCGCGCCCGCGACCTGCGCGTCCGTCAGGTCGCAGCGCGCGGTCAGCCGCAGCCGGGACACCCCGTCGGGGACGGACGGCGGCCGGAAGCAGCCGACGGCCAGACCCGCGGCCCGGCACCGGGCCGCCCACTCGACGGCCGCCTCGGGCGAGGGCGCGCGCACCGACACCACACAGGCGTCGGGCGCGGTCGCGTCCAACTCCGCGGCGGTCAGCATCCGGTGGAAGGCGCGGGCCACGTGCAACGCGCGGTCGGCGCGCTCCGGCTCGCGCCGCAGCAGCCGCAGCGCGCCGAGGGCGGCGCCCGCCGCGGCCGGGGCGAGACCGGTGTCGAAGATGAAGGTGCGGGCGGCGTTGACCAAGTGCTCGATGACGGCCGCGGGGCCGACTACCACACCGCCCTGCGCGCCGAACGCCTTCGACAGCGTCGCCGTGCTCACCACGTCGGGGGCCCCGGCGAGTCCGGCCGCCGCGAGCGCGCCGCGCCCGCCCTCGCCCAGCACGCCGAAGCCGTGCGCGTCGTCGACGAGCAGCGCGGCGCCGTACTCGCGGCAGGCCGCGGCGAGCGCGGGCAGCGGCGCCGCGTCGCCGTCCACCGAGAACACCGAGTCACTGACGACGACGGAGGGCGCTCCCCCGGACCGGGACGCGTCGGCGTCCCGCCGGGCCCGCGCGCCGAGCGCCTTGCGTACGGCCTCGGGGTCGGCGTGCGGCACCACTTCGGTGGTGGCGCGCGACAGGCGGCAGCCGTCGATCAGTGAGGCGTGGTTGGCGGCGTCGGAGACCAGCAGGGTGTCGGGACCGGTCAGCGCGGTGACGGCGGCGAGGTTGGCGGCGTAGCCGGAGGCGAGGACCAGGGCCGCCTCGAAGCCGGTGAAGTCGGCGATCTCCGCTTCGAGTTCCGCGTGCAGCGCGGTGCTGCCGGTGACCAGCCGGGAGCCGGTGGCGCCCGCGCCCCATCGCAGGCAGGCGTCGGCGCCCGCCTGCGTGACCTCGGGGTGCCGGGTCAGGCCGAGGTAGTCGTTGCCCGCGAGGTCGAGCAGTTCCCAGTCCGCCGGGCGGGGGCGCAACTCCCGCCGGAGCCCGGCCTCGCGCCTGATCCGGTCCTGTTCGGCGATCCAGCCGAAGGGACCTGACGGGTCGGCGGTGCCGCTCCCGGCGGAGGCGTGCGGGTCGGCGGGGTCGGTGCTCTTCACGGGTGTCCCTGGGGTCGGCGGGTCGATGGATCGGGTGGATCGGGTGGATCGGTGCGCGAGCCGGTCGGGCGGATCGGCGGCTTTTCGGTTCAGCGGTTCTTCGGCTCAGCGTTTCAGTGGCAGTTCGGTTCAGCGGCACTTCTGGTCGGGCCGCGCGCCCCCTCACACGGACGTCATCAGCAACGTACTGGCCCGCACACATGCACAGGGTGTGGTGATGCACACACCAGTAGCCACCCGAGTTGTGCGGTCCGCCATTGGCCGCGGGTGCCGTCGTGCGCGAGGATCGCCCCTATGGATCTGCTGACCACTCTCGTGGACAAGGGGCTGCGGCGCGAGCTGCCCACCAGGGACGAGGCGCTTGCCGTCCTCGCGACCTCCGACGACGAACTGCTCGACGTGGTGGCCGCCGCGGGCAAGGTGCGCCGCCAGTGGTTCGGACGCCGGGTCAAGCTGAACTACCTGGTCAACCTCAAGTCCGGGCTGTGCCCCGAGGACTGCTCGTACTGTTCGCAGCGGCTCGGCTCGAAGGCCGAGATCCTCAAGTACACCTGGCTCAAGCCCGACGAGGCCGCCGCGGCGGCGCGCGCCGGGGTGGCGGGCGGCGCCAAGCGGGTGTGCCTGGTGGCGAGCGGGCGCGGTCCCACCGACCGCGACGTGGACCGGGTCTCGGCGACCATCGCGGCCATCAAGGACCAGAACGAGGACGTCGAGGTGTGCGCCTGCCTCGGCCTGCTCTCCGGCGGCCAGGCCGAGCGGCTGCGGACGGCGGGCGCGGACGCGTACAACCACAACCTCAACACCTCCGAGAACACCTACGGCGACATCACCACGACGCACACCTACGCCGACCGTGTGGACACCGTGCGGCAGGCGCAGGCCGCCGGGCTGTCCGCGTGCTCGGGGCTGATCGCGGGCATGGGCGAGAGCGACGCGGACCTGGTGGACGTGGTGTTCTCGCTGCGCGCGCTCGACCCGGACTCGGTGCCGGTGAACTTCCTGATCCCGTTCGAGGGCACGCCGCTGGCCAAGGAGTGGAATCTCACCCCGCAGCGCTGCCTGCGCATCCTGGCGATGACGCGGTTCGTCTGCCCGGACGTCGAGGTACGGCTCGCGGGCGGCCGTGAGGTGCACCTGCGCACGATGCAGCCGCTCGCCCTGCACCTGGTCAACTCGATCTTCCTGGGCGACTATCTGACCAGCGAGGGCCAGGCGGGCCAGGCCGACCTCGACATGATCGCCGACGCGGGCTTCGAGGTGGAGGGCGCGGGGACGTCCACGCTGCCCGTGCACCGCGCCGACGTCGCGGAGGCGGCGACCGGCTGCGGTTCCCACGCTTCCGGCTCCGTGTGCGGCTCGCACGAAGGCGGCTGCGGCCCCTGCGGCCACGCCGAGGACGCGGCACCCGCCGCGAGCGCGGCGCCCGTGCGGACCGAGACGGTGCGGACGGAACCGGTACGCGCCGAGGGCCCGCGCCCCGATCTGGTGGCGGTACGGCGACGCGGCGCGGGGACGGACCTGCCGCCCAATGCCTGAGCCCTGCCCCTCGCCCGACGCGCCGCTCGACCCGGACACGCTGCTGGCGCTGGACCGGGAGCACGTCTGGCATCCGTACGGCCCGATGCCCGGCCGTCAGGAGCCGCTTGTCGTCGCGTCCGCCTCCGGCGTACGGCTGCGGCTCGCGGCGCCCGCCGAGGGCCGTACCGAACTGGTCGACGGCATGTCGTCGTGGTGGTCGGCGATCCACGGCTACCGGCACCCCGTGCTGGACGACGCGGCGCACGCCCAGCTCGACCGGATGAGTCATGTGATGTTCGGCGGGCTCACGCACGAGCCCGCCGTACGTCTCGCGGCCAAGCTGGTGGAGATCACGCCGGAGCCGCTGCGGCATGTCTTCCTCGCCGACTCGGGTTCCGTGTCGGTCGAGGTCGCGATCAAGATGTGCCTCCAGTACTGGCGTTCGCTGGGCAGGCCGGGCAAACAGCGGCTGCTGACCTGGCGCGGCGGCTACCACGGGGACACCTGGCAGCCGATGTCGGTGTGCGATCCGGACGGCGGCATGCACGAGCTGTGGTCGGGCGTGCTGCCCCGGCAGATCTTCGCCGACGCCCCGCCGCCCGGCTTCGACGCGGCGCCCGACGCCGTGTACACCGCGCATCTGCGGGAGTTGATCGGACGGCACGCCGACGAGCTGGCCGCCGTCATCGTCGAGCCGGTGGTGCAGGGCGCGGGCGGCATGTCCTTCCACTCCCCCGAGTACCTGCGGGTGCTGCGGGAGGCGTGCGACGAACACGACGTCCTGCTGGTCTTCGACGAGATCGCCACCGGTTTCGGCCGCACCGGCACACTCTTCGCGGCCGAGCACGCCGGGGTCTGCCCCGATGTGATGTGCGTCGGCAAGGCGTTGACCGGCGGCTATCTCACGATGGCGGCGGCGCTGTGCACCGGCGAGGTCGCCGAGGGCATCTCGCGCGGCGAGGTGCCGGTGCTGGCGCACGGCCCGACCTTCATGGGCAATCCGCTGGCCGCCGCCGTCGCCTGCGCCTCCGTCGACCTGCTGCTCGACCACGACTGGGCGTTGGAGGTCAAGCGCATCGAGTCCGGGCTGCGCGAGGGCCTGGACGGGGTCGCCGCGCTGCCCGGTGTCCGCGATGTGCGGGTGCTCGGCGCGATCGGCGTCGTCCAGCTCGACCACCCGGTCGACATGGCGGCGGCCACCGCCGCCGCGGTGCGCGCCGGGGTGTGGCTGCGGCCCTTCCGCGACCTCGTCTACACGATGCCGCCCTATGTGACGGGCGACGACGACGTGGCGCGGATCTGCGCGGCGGTACGGGACGCGGCCGTCGCGGGCTGACCGGGCCGCGTCCTTGGCGGCAGGCGCACGGCATCCGACATACCGCGCGCCGTACGGCATACGTCGTACGAGCTGACCGCGCTCGTCACCAATTGGGCGGAATGAGCGGTCCCGGCACGGGTACGAGGCGCGCCGGGACCGTACGCTCCGGGCACACGCGCGGCGCCCGGAGCGGCACGGCGACATGACATGGCACGGCAACGAGGAACGGAGCGACACCATGGCCATCGTGGTCATCACCGGAACGGGTACCGAGGTCGGCAAGACGGTGGCCACCGCCGCCGTGGCCGCCGCGTCGCTCGCGCAGGGGCTGAGCGTGGCCGTGCTCAAGCCCGCCCAGACGGGCGTGGCGGACGGCGAGCAGGGGGACGCCGCGGAGGTGGCCAGGCTCGCGGGTCCGGTGACGGCGGCCGAACTGGCCCGCTACCCCGAGCCGTTGGCGCCCGCGACGGCGGCCCGCCGCGCCGGACTGCGGCCGGTGGGCCCCGAGGACATCGCGGAGGCGGCGGCCAAACTGTCCGCGGTGCACGACGTCGTGCTGGTCGAGGGCGCGGGCGGGCTGCTGGTCCGCTACGACGAGCAGGGCTCGACCCTCGCCGACGCGGCGGCGCTGCTGCGGGCGCGTGTGCTGCTGGTCGCCCCGGCCGGGCTCGGCACCCTCAACAGCACGGCGCTGACCGTCGAAGCGCTCAGCGCCCGCAAGGTCGACTGCATCGGTGTGATCATCGGAAGCTGGCGGGCCGAGCCGGAGCTGGCCGAGCGCTGCAACATCGCGGACCTGCCCGAGGTCGCGCAGGCGCCGCTGCTCGGCGCGCTGCCGGAAGCCGCCGGCGCCCTGTCCCCCGCCGCCTTCCGCACCGCCGCCCCCGACTGGCTGGCCCCGCAGCTCGGCGGCACCTGGGACGCGGCCGCCTTCGCGGAGGTCTTCGCCCCGGCGCCGTACAAGGCGTAGGCGCGCGGGGCATCGCCGTACAGGGCGCAGCCGTACGTACGGGCGACCGCGAGCGGGCGCAGCCGTACGTACGGGCGACCGCGAGCGCGCCGCTACCCGACCTGTCCGGCCGGGCCCAGCTCCGCCTCCGTCGTCCAGGTGCGCAGCTCGTCGGCTATCCGGTCCAGCGGCGCCGAGCCGTCCTTCACCAGCCGGGCCAGGTCACGTACCTGTTCCGGCGTCATGGAGGGCTTGAGGCGGCTGGCGACGAGGTAGGCGTAGGCCACGGCCGAGGCGAACAGCGCGTTCGTCTCCTCCAGCGCCGGGACGTGCACGAGCAACTGGAGCATGGCGGCGGCGCGGGTGTGGGTGTCGGTGTAGACGGGCGTGCCGAAGATCTCCGCGTCGTGCCTGCTGACGGCCGCGACGAGCGCGCCCCAGTCGGTCACCTGCGGGTCGCCCGGCGTGTAGTGCTCGGCGACCATCAGCAGCCATGCGAGGTCGATACGGAGGGTCAACGCGCGCCTTCACCCCGGGCGGCCGCCCGGGTGCCGAACTCCTCGGCGAAGACCTCTTCGTAACGCTTCATGAAGTCGGCGGCGGCCTCGACGAATGCCTTGCCGTTCTCGCCCTCGTCCTGCTGGACGAGTTCCTCGATATAGCGGTTCACACTGATACCGCGCTGCGACGCGCGCTGCCGGGCCGTCTCGGCCGTGGCTTCGTCCACCCGAACGTTCAACTGGGTCTTCGACATGCGTCCACGCTAGCGCCGTGGCGCTAGTAGCGGCAAGGGCGCCTTCCGCGGCAACGCCGGGAACCTCCCGCGCCCCCCGGGGACGGATCGGGGCCTTCGACCGTTGGCAGGGCATGAACGACATTCATCTCGCATGCCGGAATTCCCCACCCGGAAATCGGTGCGGTGATTGGCTGCGGTGATGAGCGATCTTCACCTTCGGACCGCCACCCCCTCCGACGCCCTGCCCGTCCTCGCCTTCTGGCGGGTCGCGGCCGAGGGCACCAGCATCAGCGACGACCGGGCGGGAGTGGAACGACTGATCGCCCGCGACCCCGGCGCCCTGCTCCTCGCCGAGCGGGACGGCGACCTCGTCGGTACGGTCATCGCCGGTTTCGACGGCTGGCGCTGCCACCTCTACCGCCTCGCCGTCCACCCGGACGCCCGGCGTCAGGGCGTAGCGACCGCGCTCCTCGACGCCGCCGAACGCCGGTTCACCGCGCTCGGCGGCAGGCGCGGCGACGCGATGGTGCTCGAACGCAACGAGCGGGCGCAGCACGCCTGGAGAGCGGCCGGGTACACCCGCGAGTCCCGCTGGCGCCGGTGGACCAAACCGCTCACCTCATGACGGTCCACCGAGCGACGACCGGGCCGGCCCCGGACCGCCAATACCGAGCGGTCGGCCCGGTCGTGGCCGATCATGGGACCGAGGTGACCGGATGACTGAAACACTTCTGCTGTTGGTGGCCGTACTGCTCACCCTCGCCTGCGGCGTCTTCGTCGCGGCCGAATTCTCCCTGACCACGATCGAGCGCGGTGAGCTGGAGCGCGCGGCGCGGGACGGCGAGCGCGGCGCCGCGGCGGCGCTGGCGGCCGTCCGCACACTGACCGTGCAGCTCTCCGGCGCGCAGCTCGGCATCACCGTGACGGGGCTGGTCATCGGCATGCTCGCCAAGAGCTCGATCGCGGAGCTGCTGCGCGGGCCGCTGCGGGCCGCGGGGCTGCCGGACTCGGCGTCGTCCTCCGTCGCCCTGGTGCTGGGCACCGCCCTGTCCACGGTGGCGCTGATGGTGGTCGGCGAGCTGGTGCCGAAGAACTGGGCGATCTCCACTCCGCTGCCGGTTGCCAAGGCCGTGGCGGCGCCGCAGCGCGCCTTCACCGCCGCCTTCCACCCGCTGATCCACCACCTCAACAACACCGCGAACCGGGTGCTGCGCGCGATGGGCCTCGAACCCGCGGAGGAGCTGGCGTCGGCGCGCGGCCCGCAGGAGCTGGCCGCGCTGGCCCGGCACTCGGCCAAGGAGGGTGTGCTGGAGGCGGACACCGCGGAGCTGTTCGTCCGTACCCTCAACCTCGCCGAGCTCACCGCGGAGAACGTGATGACGCCGCGCGTCCAGGTCACCGCGCTCGAAGCGCAGGCCACCGCCGAGGACGTGGCGAACGCGACCCGCGCGACCGGCCTGTCCCGGTTCCCCGTCTACCGCGGCAGCCTGGACGCGGTGATCGGCACCGCCCACATCAAGGACGTCCTCGCTGTCCCCGCCGACCGGCGCCCGCGCGTGCCGGTCACCGAGCTGCTGCGCGAACCGCTGCTGGTCCCGGAGACGCTGACGGTCGACCGGCTGCTCGACCGGCTGGGCGGACGGCGCTCGATGGCCGTGGTGATCGACGAGTACGGGGGCACGGCGGGCGTGGTGACCATGGAGGACATCGTGGAGGAGGTCGTCGGCGAGGTCCGCGACGAGCACGACCCGCACGAGCTTCCCGACCTGCTCTTCCTGCGGGAGGCGCCGGACGGGCGGCGGATCTACGACGCGGACGGCGCGACCCGTACCGAGGACCAGTTGGAGCGGATCGGGCTGCACGCCCCCGACGGGCCGTACGAGACGCTGGCCGGTCTGGTGGCCCAGCGCCTCGGCCGTATCCCGGCCCGCGGCGACGCCTTCGAGCTGGACGGCTGGCGGATCGAGGTCACCGACGCGAGCGGGCACCGGGCGTCGCGGGCCCGGCTGATCTCCCCCGCGCGGGCGGCCCGGGCCCCCGCCGCCGCGGACAGGGCGGCGGGCGGCACGCCCGGCGCCACGGCGGGCAACCCGCCCGGCAACGCGCCCGGCGACACCGCGGGCACGGCCGAGCGGAGACGTGACCGATGACCGTCGTCCAGTTGCTCATCGGCGCGCTCACCCTCGTGGTGAACGCGTTCTTCGTCGGCGCCGAATTCGCCATGATCTCGGTACGCCGCGGCCAGGTGGAAACCCTCGCCGAGAGCGGCGACCGCCGCGCCCGCAGCGTGGTGTGGGGTCTGGAACACCTCTCGCCGCTGCTGGCCGCGGCGCAGCTCGGCATCACCGTGTGCACGCTGGTGCTCGGTATCGTCGCCGAGCCCGCCATCGCGCACCTGCTGGAGCCGGTGTTCCACGCCGTGCACGTGCCGGAGGGCGCGATCCACGTCATCGCGTTCGTGATCGCGCTGGCCGTGGCCACGTATCTGCACATGCTGTTCGGCGAGATGGTGCCGAAGAACATCGCGCTGGCCGATCCGGTACGGTCCGCGCTGGTCCTCGGCCCGCCGCTGGTGGGGCTGACCAGGGCGCTGCGGCCGGTGATCTTCGCGATCAACGCGTTCGCCAACACGCTGCTGCGGCTGCTGCGGGTGGAGCCGCGCTCCGAGGTGGCGGCCGTCTTCTCCGACGACGAGCTGTCCCGGATGGTGGTGGACGCCGGGGCGGCGGGGCTGCTCGACGAGCGGGCCGCCGAGCGGCTGCGGGACGCCCTGGAGCTGGGCAGGCGGCCGATCGGCGAGATCGTGGTGCCGCCCGAGCGGGTGGTACGCGCGCCGCTGGGCATCACGCCCGAGGGCCTGGAAGCGCTCGCCGCCGACTCCGGTTACTCCCGATTCCCGGTCGCCGACCCCGACGGCCGGGTCCTGGGCTACCTGCACGTCAAGGACGCGCTGGACGCCGATCCGCGGGACGCGCCCTTCCGGCGCACCGCCCTGCGGCACATCACCCGCGTCGGCGCCGCCACCCCGCTGGACGACGTCCTCACCGCGATGCGGGCGGGCAGCGCCCACCTGGCGGCGGTCGTGGACGACGCGGGGCGCGGCATCGGGCTGGTGACGATGGAGGACGTGCTCAAGGAGCTGGTCGGTCCCGGACGCCCCTGAACGGCCGGGGCGACCGGTACGGGTCCCGACCTCGTTGCCGCTGCGCCTGAGCGGTCGCATAGGATCTCCGGCGCCATGCAGAATGACGCACAGACAGACACACAGGCGGGCGCGGAGGCGGGCGCGCGGACGCCGGCCGCGTACAGCAGCTTCGTCGCGGTCGGCGACTCCTTCACCGAGGGCATGTCCGACCTGCTGCCCGACGGGTCCTACCGGGGCTGGGCGGACCTGCTCGCCGCCCGCCTCGCCGCCGCTTCCCGCACCGCCACCGGGGACGGGGACGGAACCGCGACCAGGACCGGTCAGCAGCCGGAGCCGGGGGACGGTCCAGGCTTCCGGTACGCGAATCTCGCAGTGCGCGGCAAGCTGATCCGGCAGATCTCCGAGGACCAGGTCGACGTGGCCGCCGCGATGGGCGCCGACCTGATCACCCTGGTCGGCGGCCTCAACGACGTGCTGCGGCCCAAGTGCGACGTGGAGGAGGTCTGCGCGGTCCTGGAGAGCTGTGTCGAACGGCTCGCGCCGGCCTGCGGCCAGCTCGTCCTGATGCGCAGCCCCGCCCGGCGCGGGCCGGTCGCCGCCCGCTTCCTGCCCCGGATGGAACAGCTCTTCGCCTTCCTCGACGACCTCGCGGCCCGCCACGGCGCCCTGGTCGTCGACCTGTACGGCGCCGAGGTCCTGGGCGACCAGCGCATGTGGGCCGACGACCGGCTCCACCTCACGGCGGACGGCCACCGGCGCGTCGCCGAGGCCGTCTGGCAGACCCTCGGCCATCCCGCGGAGTCCGACTGGACGGTCGGTCTCCCCGCGGCGGTCCGCCCCGGCTGGACCGCCCGCCGCACGGCCGACCTGCGCTTCACCCGCCGACACCTCGTCCCGTGGATCGGCCGCCGCCTCACCGGCCGCTCCTCCGGCGACGGCCGCCCCGCCAAGCGCCCCGACCTGCTGCCGTGGGCGGCCGGTCCGTCGTACGACGACTGATCCGCCGTACGACGGGGTCGCCCGTCAGCCCAGCGGCAGGTCCAGGTGGGACTCCTCTCCCGGCGGGGAGCTGACGGTGGTCGTGCTGCCCTCGACGTCGGCGTCGGAGTAGAGCTTGTCCTTGCTGTTGACGACCAGGGCCAGCCGGTGGCCGACGGGCACGTCGTAGGCGGCGGCCTGGAGCTGCCAGGTGACGGTGGTGTCCTGGCCGGGCACGAGGTCGGACAGGGTGTACGGCTCGTGCGTGACGATCCGCGCCGTCCGGTCCTCGGCGATGTCGAAGAGGTACGCGACCAGGGTCGTGGACGCGGCGGAGCTGCGCACGGTCAGCCGGACCTCGGGGATGCCGCGAATCCGGCGCGCCACGTGCGGGTCCGCGCCCGCGGGGAGCGGATCGGTGGCCCACAGCGCCAGGTGCTGCCGGTCGAACTTCTCCGTCTCGTAGGTCTTCGGATTGCCGTTCCACTCGGCCTTGCCGGTCGCCACGATCCCGTCCACCGCCGTGGCCTCGGTCAGGTGCCCGGCGATGAACCCGCGCGACCAGCCGGGCGCGGGCTCCTCGGTCAGTGACCCGTCCCGGCGCCCGGCCCCGGTGTTGGCCAGATACCAGCGTTCGGTGGAGACGGTGACGTCGCCCCAGGTCTGCCGGGGTTCGCGCCGCGCCGGGGTGACGACGGTGTCGTCTCCGGTGCCGGAGCCCGGCCGGGTCTCGTAGGTGAACATGATCTGGTTGTTGACCTGGGGCCAGTCGGGCACGTCGTTCGCCTCGCCCCGCAGGTGGTGGTCGAGCCAGGCGTACGCCTCGGCCATCGCGAGGTTGGGGCCGGTCGGCCCGGCCAGCGGTCCGGTGAGTCCGGGACCCTCCGGCACCGCGTGGTCACCGATCCACATGTTCAGCCGCTTGGGGACGGTGAGGCGGTTGAAGGTGGCCAGCACCTGGTTGACCGGGAACAGGCCCTCGTGCCAGGTGTTGGAGATGAAGGTCGGCACACCGCGGTCGTTGGTGGCGTCGGTGTACGCCTCCGGCGCGCGCTCCGTGCCCCACGCCACGACCCTGTCCATGTTCTGATTCGCGTGGAAGTCCGCCAGGATCTGCTGGGTGGCCTCGTCGAATTTGCGCTCCACGGGTCCGCCGGTCAGGGCGAGCAGGACGGCCACGGCCTGGAGGTGCCGGGTGTCGTGGTGGTAGAGGCTGGTGGCCAGATTGCCCCAGGTGCTCAGCGCCACGACCGCGTCCACCCGGTCGTCGTTCGCCGCGACGAGCTGGCTGATCCCGGACCCGTAGGACTCGCCCAGGAATCCGATCCTGCTCGGCGCGAAGTGCTCCTGCGCGTAGTCGATCACCGAGGACCCGTCGGCCCAGTCGTTGGGTCCGCCGACGTCGATGAAGCCGCCCGAGGTGAACGGGCCGTCCACGTACCCGTGGCCGGGGATGTTCACGGTCAGGCCGATCCCGCGCGGGGTGTACGCCAGCACGTGGTAGCCCTTGAGGGCCAGCGTCAGGTGCGCGTACTCGAACAGCGGCCAGCCGACCGGGGTCCAGCCCGCGGGGAGGATGACCAGCGGGCGCGGCTCCGCGGAGTTGAGCCTGATGGTGTGCGCCGCCAGCCGGGTCCCGTCCTGGGCCCGGATCCACGGGAAGCCGACGGTGGCGACCCGCAGCACGTCGTCGGTGAGCCGGCGCAGGTCGCGCGGCAGCAGGTTCTGGGTGGTGTTGCCCTGCAACGCGGCGACCAGCGCCTCGCCCAGGTTGGCCGCGTCGGGATTGACGCTCGCGCCCGTGCCCCAGATGCCGTTGTCGGCGACCTGGGTCAGTTGGGCGGTGGTGACCGCGCGGACCTCGTCCTGCGGAGGTCCGTCCCCTGATGACGTGCTCATGAGCGTGTTCCTTCCGTCTCGGTCCCGGACAGCCGGGTGACCGGGTAGCAGAACATGTGGCAGAAATCGTGCGAATCGCCACACCTCGATCGTGGGACCTCGCCGATCACCGGGGACAGGGCGCGAACCGACGCGCGGAAGCGTCCGGGCGGCCGCGTACGCCCGGCGCAGACCTACGACAGACCCGGGTCGACTCGGCAGTGGTACGGCGCCGGGGGCACCTGCGGCGCGCGGCGGTCACGGCCCCGTCCCCGGACCGCTGACCAGGGCTCCGGCGCGTGTGACCGGCGGAATCCGGCCGCCCGGATACCCGGTAAACTCTCCGCACGTGACTGCTAAGCCGCGCATCCCCAATGTCCTCGCAGGCCGCTACGCCTCGGCGGAGCTGGCCACCTTGTGGTCTCCCGAGCAGAAGGTGGTGCTGGAGCGCAGGCTGTGGCTGGCCGTGCTGCGGGCGCAGAAGGACCTGGGGATCGAGGTGCCGGAGCAGGCCATCGCGGATTACGAGCGGGTGGTCGAGCAGGTCGACCTCGGCTCGATCGCGGAGCGCGAGAAGGTCACCCGGCACGATGTGAAGGCGCGCATCGAGGAGTTCAACGCGCTGGCCGGGCACGAGCAGGTCCACAAGGGCATGACGTCACGGGACCTGACGGAGAATGTGGAGCAGCTTCAGATCCGGCTGTCGCTGGAGCACGTCAGGGACCGTACGGTCGCGGTGCTCGCGCGGCTGGGGCAGCTCGCGGGTGAGTACGCGGAGCTGGTGATGGCGGGCCGCTCGCACAATGTGGCGGCGCAGGCGACGACGTTGGGCAAGCGCTTCGCGACGACCGCGGACGAACTGCTGGTGGCCTTCGAGCGGGTCGAGGACCTGATCGGCCGCTATCCGCTGCGCGGCATCAAGGGTCCGGTCGGCACCGCGCAGGACATGCTGGACCTGCTGGGCGGCGACAGCGCGAAGCTGGCGGATCTGGAGCAGCGGATCGCCGACCACCTCGGCTTCTCGCGGGCCTTCACCTCGGTCGGCCAGGTGTACCCGCGGTCGCTGGACTACGACGCGGTGACGGCGCTGGTGCAGCTCGCCGCCGGTCCCTCGTCGCTGGCCAAGACGATCCGGCTGATGGCCGGGCACGAGCTGGTCACCGAGGGCTTCAAGCCGGGCCAGGTCGGCTCGTCGGCGATGCCGCACAAGATGAACACCCGTTCCTGCGAACGCGTCAACGGCCTGATGGTGATCCTGCGCGGTTACGCGTCGATGACCGGTGAGCTGGCGGGCGACCAGTGGAACGAGGGCGATGTGTCGTGCTCGGTGGTGCGCCGGGTCGCGCTGCCCGACGCCTTCTTCGCCTTCGACGGGCTGCTGGAGACGTTCCTGACGGTGCTGGACGAATTCGGCGCCTTCCCGGCCGTCGTCGCCCGCGAACTGGACCGCTACCTGCCGTTCCTGGCCACCACGAAGGTGCTGATGGGCGCGGTGCGCGCGGGCGTCGGCCGCGAGGTCGCGCACGAGGCGATCAAGGAGAACGCGGTGGCGTCCGCGCTGGCCATGCGCGAGCAGGGCACCGAGCGCAACGAACTGCTCGACCGGCTCGCCGCCGACGCGCGGATCCCGCTGGACCGGGCGGGTCTCGACGCGCTGATGGCCGACCGGCTGTCGTTCACGGGCGCGGCGGCCGGACAGGTCGCCGAGGTCGTCCGGCGGATCGAGGACGTCACCAAGGCGCACCCGCGGGCCGCCGCGTACCGCCCCGGCGCGATCCTCTGACCACCGGTACGAGCAGGACGAGCAGGCGGCAGCCCGTATGACTCCGGAACAGCTCACGGCGGCCCGCGACCGCACCCTGGACGATGTCATCGGGGGCGGTCTGCGGGTGCTGTTCTGCGGGATCAATCCGGGGCTGATGTCCGCGCATCTCGGGCAGCACTTCGCCCGGCCGGGCAACCGCTTCTGGCCCGCGCTGCACGCCTCCGGTTTCACCCCGCGCCGGTTCGCCCCGGCCGAGCAGGAGGACATGCTCGCGCTCGGCCTCGGGATCACCAACGTGGCCGGGCGGGCGACCGCGCGGGCCGACGAGCTGACGGCGCGGGAGCTGGTCGAGGGCGGGAAGCTGCTGACCGCGAAGGTCGAGGAGTACCGGCCCGGCTGGCTCGCCGTGCTGGGCGTCACCGCCTACCGGGTGGCCTTCGCGGACAAGCACGCCCAGGTCGGCCCGCAGGAGCGGACGATCGGCGCGACCCGGATCTGGGCGCTGCCGAGCCCCAGCGGCCTCAACGCGCACTGGTCGCCGGCCGCTCTCGCGGAGGAGTTCGCCCGGCTGCGCATCGCCGCGGGTCACGAGCCGAAGCCGTAGCCCCCCGCCCTGCCGTTCCGCCTGGGCCGGCGGGACGGCCACGCGCGGCACCGGCACTCCACCCGTCCCGCGCACCGTCCCGGTAGGACATTTGGCGTCCCGTCAGCGCTTACGGGACGCCACGCGTCTTGGCGGGTACGGGCGACCACTCGCCGCGACGGCCCGCGCCCGGTACGATCCGCCACACACAGGTACAGGCTGGGAGGACATACGTTGGGGCGGCTCACCGGCGGGGACCCATCCCTGCTCCGGCGGATCAATTCCGCGGTCGTCCTCCATGCGCTGCGCGGGGCGCAGGCCCCGACGCTGACCGAGCTGGTGCACAGCACGGGACTGTCGCGGCCCACCGTCGAGGGCGTCATCGAGGGCCTGGCCGAGTCGGACCTGGTGGTCGAGGTGGCCCCCGAGGGCGCCGACGCGCGCAAACAGGGCCGTCCCGCCCGCAGGTTCCGTTTCCACGCCGAGGCCGGGCATCTGCTGGGCATCGAGATCGGCGCGCACCAGGTACGGGTGGTGCTGTCGGACCTCAGCGGCCAGGTGCTGGGCTCGCACGGCCGCGAGGTCGACGAGGCCGCGTCCGCCGACGACCGGCTGGAGCGGGTCCGCGGCACGGTCGCCGAGCTGCTGCGCAAGGCCGGGGTGGCCCGCAGCACCCTGTGGGCGGTCGGCGTGGGCAGCCCCGGCATCGTGGAGGCGCACGGCGAGGTCCGGCTGAGCACGGCGCTGCCCGGCTGGACGGGGCTGCCGCTGGGCGAGCGGTTGCAGCGCTCCTTCCGCTGTCCGGTGCTGGTGGAGAACGACGCGAATGTCGCGGCGGTCGCCGAGCACTGGAAGGGTGTCGCGGTCGACACCGACGACGTGGTCTTCGTCCTGGCCGGGCTGAGCCCCGGCGCGGGTTCGCTGATCGGCGGGCGGCTGCACCGCGGCTTCGGCGGCGCGGCGGGCGAGATCGGCGCCCTGCACCTGCTGGGCCGCGAGGTCACGCCCGAGCACCTGCTGTCGACCACCGGCACCCCGCTGCACCCGCTCGACGAACCGGCGGTCGCGCGGGTCTTCGCGCTGGCGAAGAAGGGCGACGTACAGGCCAAGGACGCCGTCGAACGCTTCCTTCGCCGCCTGGTGCACGACGTCGCCGCGCTGGTGCTGGCGATCGACCCGGAGCTGGTGGTCGTCGGCGGCTGGGCGGCGGGCCTCGACGGGGTCCTGGAGCCGCTCCGTTCCGAGCTGGCGCGCTACTGTCTGCGGCCCCCGAAGGTGACGCTGTCCGCGCTCGGACAGGAGGCCATCGCGACCGGCGCCCTGCGGCTGGCCCTGGACCATGTCGAGGAGCAGCTCTTCGCGGTGGAGCAGACGTCACTGGCGCGGCACTGACGTATCAGTACCGCGCCATGGTGACGTCGGGTCGGCGTACGGCCGCCGGGCTCGGCGCCTCCGGTCGTCTCGACCGGTGGGCGCTCGCCGCCGGGGCAGCCGGCCCGGTTCAGGAAGCCTGGCGGCTGTCGTCCTGGTGGTGGGTGACCTCAAGAGCACCCGAGTCGCCGAAGGTCAGCCGGCAGGTGTCGGCGCGGTACGTGGCCACCGACGCGGCGGCGACCCGGCCCTCGGAGAAGTAGCGGGTGGTGACGACCAGGACGGGCGCGCCGGGCAGCCGGTCGAGCTGCTTGGCGTCCTGGGCGCTGGCCGAGCCCAGCTCGACGGAGCGGTCCTCGCCCTCCAGCTCCAGCGTGTGCAGCTCGCGCAGGACGGCGGGGCCGTGGTTGGCGGGCGTGAGCATCGTCGACAGCTCGGGCACCGAGGCCGGGGGCACGTACAGCAGCTCGGTCGCGACGTGCTGGCCGCGCATCACGCGCTCGCGGCGGATGGTGTGCACCGCCTCGTCGCCGCCGGTGCCGAGGAGCGCGGCGATCGGGCCGGGCGCGGCGGCCTCGACGCAGCCCACCGTGTTCCAGGAGTCACGGCCGGAGCCGGGCCACGCCTCGGCGACCGGTCCCACGGACACGCCCATCCGCGGCGGTGCCACGGTGGTGCCGACCCCCCGGCGCCGCTGGAGGCGCCCTTCGAGTTCCAACTGTTCGAGCGCCTGCCGGAGCGTCGCGCGCGCGACACCGAAGCGGGCGGCCAGGTCCCGCTCGTTCGGCAGGATCTCACCGACCTCGAACTCCGAGTCGAGGGCGTCGTTCAGCACGGTCTTCAGGTGCCAGTACTTCGGCTCCTGCACCGATTCGAGCTGCGTGGTCCCCACCCTGTCCTCGCAATCACCGGGTCCGCGACGGGCTCTGGCTTGTCGGCCACGCCCTCGGCTTGTTCAGCCTTGTTTCCGAACCACTATTTATTAAAGGTCCTTGCACTACTACGTCTCGAAGATAGAGCCGCCTCGTGAACTTGGTCAAGACCAATCCTCGAACGCGACGGCCTGCTATGGGGCGGGCGCGCGAGACGTTCATGAGTTGTTGACGGTGTGCTGAGACGCCGTTCGTGATGTCCGTGGGAAACGACGCGGGTGTTGACCTGGGCATGACTGAAACCCGACGGTGATACGGGGTAACGCCACGGAAACCCGCCGCGGCCGACCGGGGAGCACAATCCGTGTGCCCCGCCCTCGTTCCACCGTTTGTTGAATCCAGAGGAGCACCATGTCAGGACCCGTCGTGGACGCGGAGAAGCCGTCGTCCGGACCACCACCCGCGGCCAGTCCGCTGGACCGCTACTTCCGGATATCGGAGCGCGGATCCACGCCCGGCCGGGAGATACGCGGCGGTCTCGCCACCTTCTTCACGATGGCGTACATCCTCGTGCTCAACCCGATCATCCTGGGCAGCGCCACGGACAAGTTCGGGCACCACCTCTCGGTCGCCCAACTCACCACCGCCACCGCGCTGGTGGCGGCCGTGATGACCGCGATCATGGGCGTCGGCGGCAACCTCCCGCTGGCGATCGCGGCCGGTCTCGGCCTGAACGCCGTGGTGGCCTTCCAGCTCGCGCCCAAGATGAGCTGGCCCGACGCGATGGGCCTGGTCGTCCTGGAGGGCCTGCTGATCTGCGTGCTCGTCGCGACCGGCCTGCGCGAGGCGACCATGAACGCGATCCCGCAGCCGATCAAACAGGCGATCAGCGTGGGCATCGGCCTGTTCATCGCCTTCATCGGCTTCGTGGACGCCGGATTCGCCAGCCGCATCCCCGACGCGGCGAAGACGACGGTCCCGGTGCAGCTCGGCGCGACCGGGACGCTCACCGGCTGGCCGGTGCTGGTCTTCTGCCTCGGTGTGCTGCTGACGGTCGCGCTGGTCGCGCGGCGGATCAAGGGCGCGATCCTGATCAGCATCGTGGTCATGACGATCGTGGCGATCGTCGTCAACAAGATCGCCGACCTGCCGGACTCGGCGTGGGGCCTGACCGTACCCAAGGTGCCGCACCATGTGACGTCCACGCCCGACTTCGGGCTGATCGGTCACTTCAGCCTCTTCGGCGGCTTCCGCGAGGCGGGCATCGTCACGGCCGCGCTCTTCGTCTTCACCCTCGTGTTGTCGGACTTCTTCGACGCGATGGGCACGATCGTCGGCATCTCCAACGAGGCCGGTCTGCTGGACGAGCAGGGCCGGGTGCCGAACATCGGCCGCGTGCTGTTCATCGACGGCGCCGCCGCCGTCGCGGGCGGCGCGGCCTCCGCCTCCTCCAACACCGCCTATGTGGAATCCGCCGCGGGTGTCGGCGAGGGCGCCCGTACGGGTCTGGCCAGCGTCGTCACCGGCGCGCTCTTCGTGGTGGCGCTCTTCCTGACCCCGCTCGCCGGCGTCGTCCCGTCCCAGGCCGCCGCCCCCGCCCTGGTCGCGGTCGGCTTCCTGCTCATGGCGCAGGTCCGCACCATCGACTGGACGCAGTACGACATCGGCATCCCGGCCTTCCTCACCATCGCCGTGATGCCCTTCACGTACAGCATCACCAACGGGATCGGCGCGGGCTTCCTGTCCTTCGTCGTGATCAAGATCGTGCTGGGCAAGGCGCGGGAGGTGCATCCGCTGGTGTGGGGTGTGTCGGTGTGCTTCCTGGCGTACTTCGCGATCGATCCGCTCCAGCAGGTGCTCGGCGCCAAGTAAGCACTCACGGAGCTCTGATGACGCGCCGCACGGTCCCTCGGCGGCGCCGAGGGACCGTGCGGGTGCCGCCGCGCGCGGCGGCACCGGGCGGACGACGCCCCGACCGGGACGGGGGCGCCCGGTCGGGGCTGCTGGCCGGACCGGTGTCGCGCACCGGCCCGTACTGTCACAACTCGCCCACCCCAGCGGGAGTTCCCGGCCGCGCGGAATTTTGCCATCCGGCTATGGGGCGTCCGCCGCCGCCGGAACGGTCCGCCGATCGCGGTCGGGTACGTGCTCGGGAGGCCGGTGCTCGGGAAGCGGCTTCGTGGGAAGCGGCTTCGCGGGAGGCCGGTTCGCGAGAGGGCGGTTCGCGGAAGGTACCTTCGCGAGCGGCCGTCGGCGCGACCGCAGCGCTCCCGAGCCGACGGCGACGCCGACCGCGACCAGGACGCTGCCCGCGAGTTGACCCGCCCCGAAGGTGCCGACCGCAACCAAGGGCGCGGTCACCGCGGCGGACACCGGGATCAGCCCGGAGAAGAGGGTGGCGCGCTCGGTGCCGATCCGCTGCACGCCCGCGTACCAGCACAGGAATCCGATCACGGTGGCCACCAGCGACTGCCAGCCGAGCGCCAGCGCCTCGGATCCGGTGGGTACGCGCACCGCCGCCCGGCCCTCGGTCACCAGCCCCAGCGTCCCCGCCTCCACGGCGGCCAGCGCGCACACGCACGCCGACAGCAGCGGCGGCCCCAGCGGCTTCACCAACGGCGCCGCGAGCAGAGCGAATCCGCACTCCCCCACCAGCGCCATCACCGACCAGAACAGCCCCACGCCGTCCGTGCCGCCCCAGCCCTGCACCACGAAGGCGCCGGACGCCACGAGCACGGCCCCCGCGGCGACCGTCCGCGTCGGCCGCCGCCCCGCCCCGAGCGGTACGAGCACCGCGACCACGACCGGGGCGCACCCGACCAGCACGCCCGGCACCGCCGGTTCCGCGGTGCGCTCCGCCGCGAGGATCGCGAGGTTGAAGCCGACCATGCCGATCGCCGCCACGCCCGCCGCCAGCGCCCACTGGCGTACGGTCAGCGCCCGCAGTCTCCGCACGGCGCCTTTGCGCGCGGGCCACAGGAGCAGCAGACAGGCCGAGCCGTAACGCAGCGCCTGGCCGCCCGCGTGCGGATAGTCCACGAGCGCGCCGCCCGCGGTGAAGGACGCGCCGACCAGGACACAGGCGACAGTGGCGAAGAGGAAGCCGGCGCGTGGGGATGAGTTCATACGACGACGGTATGGAGACAAGCGGTCCGGTTTAAGGTCCATTCTCATGGGAGTTAAGAGGACCAATTCGGATGGTGCCGGTGCGGTCCCGGAGGGGGCGGGCGGCGCGCCGACCTCGGCGGCCGGGTCGGACGTACTCCGGACGGCGGTCCCGGCGGGCCCGCCGGCCGACGGGCGGCACGGCGCTCAGCCCGAGGGATGGACCGCCGCGTGGGAGCTGTTGCTGCCCTCCGCGGGGGCGTCGCCGCGGGGTCGGGGGCGGGCGCTCCAGGCGGCGCTGCGGGACGCCGTGCGCTCGGGACGGCTCGCGCCCGGCACGCAACTGCCCGCCAGCCGCGAACTGGCCGCCGACCTCGGCGTGTCGAGGGGCCTGGTCACCGACGCGTACGCGCAGCTCACGGCCGAGGGGTATCTCAGCGGGCGGCAGGGCTCCGGCACGTGGGTGACGGGCGCGGGCGCCGAACCCGTACCGGCCGCGACGGCCATGCCCGCCGTGGACGACCGGGGCGGTCCCGCGGACCTCAGGCCGGGTCTGCCGGACCTCTCCCTGTTCCCGAGGGCCGCGTGGTCGGCGGCCCACCGGCGGGTGATCGCCCGGCTCCCGCACCGCGCTTTCGGCTACCCGGATCCGCGCGGCCTGCCCGAACTGCGCGAGGCGCTCGCGGAGTTGCTGGCCAGGCGGCGCGGGGTGGCCGCGGACCCCGACCAGGTGATGGTCTGCTCCGGCGTGGCCCAGGCACACACCCTGCTCGGCTTCGTCCTGCGCGGGCGCGGCGAGCGCGCGACGGCCGTCGAGGACCCGGGCAGCCCCGAGCAGAGCGGGCTGCTCGGCGCGACGGGGCTGACGGCGGTGCCGGTGCCCGTCGACGAGGAGGGCCTGTCGGTGACGGCGCTGGCCGCCGCCGGAGTACGGTCCGCCATCGTCACGCCCTGCCACCAGTTCCCGACCGGGGTCGCGTACTCGGCGCGGCGGCGCGCCCAACTCACCGACTGGGCCCGTACGGTCGACGGTCTCGTCATCGAGGACGACTACGACGGCGACTTCCGCTACGACCGCGCGCCGGTCGGCGCCCTCCAGGGCCTGGCGCCCGGCCATGTCGCCTATACCGGCTCGGTGAGCAAGACCCTCGCCCCGGGGCTGCGGCTCGGCTGGCTCGTCGCGCCGCCGGACATCATCGCCGACGCCGCCGCGCGCAAGCGCACGATGGACCTCGGCAACCCGGTCACCGAGCAGGCCGTCCTGGCCGACTTCCTCACCTCCGGGCAGTACGACCGCCACCTCCGCCGCTGCCAGCGCCTCTACCGCCGCCGCCGCGACACCCTCACCACCGCGCTCGCCGCGCACTTCCCCGGCGCCACGACCAGCGGCATCGCCGCCGGTCTGCACGCCATCGTCACCCTCCCACCGCGCTGCGGACCCCCGTCCCGTCTGCTGGCCGCCGCGACCTCCGCCGGAATCACCCTCCGCCCTCTGTCCGACTACGAGCACGCGCCGACGCGGGTGCCCGGCGTCCGGTTGGTCATCGGGTACGCGCACCTGTCCCCGGAGTCGATCACTCGCGCGGTCGAGCTGCTGGCCAGGGCGGAGTCGGCCGCACCGCGCTGAGACGAGCGGTCCTGAGCCCGGCCTCAGCTCTCGTCGTCCGCCCGGTCGGCGCTGGTGTAGTCCAGGATCGAGGCGGCCTCGGCGCGGCGGGCGTCGGCCGTGGGGCCCTGGGCGTCGGCGTATTCGGCGGTGACGGTACGGGCGCGGGTGGCGGCGGCGGTTGGGCGGGCGAGGTCGGCTTCCAGCCAGGCGGCCATGAGGGTGGCGGCGGTGCGGTCGTCGCGGGCGGTGGCGCCCAGCGGGGTGAGGGTGGCGATGGCGAGGTCGGCCAGTGCCAGGGCCTCCTCGTGGACGGCGTCCGTGTCGCCCGGACCGTCGTCGGAGCCGTCGGTCCCGCCCGCCGCGCGTAGGACGATCTCGGCGGTCTGGCGGTAGGTGTCGGCGAGGTCCACGCGCAGGTGGCCGGTGGCCGTCCCGTCGTCGGGGTCGGCGGCTTCGAGTGCCTGACGCACGGTGTCGGCGGCGGCGGTCATGAGGGAGCGGGCCACGGTGATGCCGCCGCGGCCTTCACCGACTTCGATCCAGGCGCGGGCGCGCAGGGTGCGGATGAGGGCGTGCGGGTCGCCCACGGCGCGCCAGAGGTCCTCGGCGCGGGCGTAGGCGCGTACGGCCTCGTCGTGCAGACCGGCGCGGTTGAGCGCGTCGGCGGCGAGATTGGCGAGCATGGCGTGGTCGCAGGGGTCGTCCCAGCCCTCGGCGACCCGGGCGGCGCGCAGGAACTGCTCGGCGGCCTCGCGGGCCTCGCCGAGGTCGAGTTGGCACTCGGCGAGCCACCAGCGGGCCTGGACGATCTGGGCCTCGTTGCCGCCGCGTTCCAGGTCGGGAAGCACGGACTCCAGGACGCAGGCGCCCTCCTCGGCCCGGCCGAGCCGCCGCAGCGCGCCGCCGAACAGCAGCCGGGCGGTGGCGCCCATGTCGTCGCCGTGGCCGGCCTCGTCGGCCCAGGTCGCGGCCTCCAGCGCCTCGGCCGCGGCCTGTTCGTCGTCGCCGAGCGCGGCGCGCGCCTGGGCGATGAGCAGGTGCAGATGGGCGCGGTGCGGCGGTTCGAGTACGTCGGCGCCGTGGTCGAGCGCGGCGCGCGCGCAGTCGGCCGCGGTCTCGGGGTCGCCGCCGCGCAGTGTCAGGTCGGCGAGGGCCGCCTCGGGCTCGGCGGCGTACCAGGGCTGTTCCGCCGCGTGGTGCAACTCGGCTCCTCGGGTGAGGAGTCGGACGGCCCGCTCGCCGTCGCCGCGGCCCGCGGCGAGCCGTCCGAGCATGACGGTGGCGTCCGCGAGGCGTCCGGTCATCCCCGGCTCGGCCTGGTGCTCGTCGCTGAACTCGGCCACGTCGGCGGCCTGTTGGGCGGCCTCCGCGAGCGCGGCCTGCCGGGCCTCGTCGTCGCCGCCCGCCGCGGCGGCCAGCAGGACGCGGCAGCGCAGCAGCCCCGCGCCGCTGACCTGGCGGGCGGTGGCCCGCTCCCCACCGTGCAGGTCGCGCAGCACCGCGCACTGCTCCTCGACCGCCCGCAGCGCCTCGTCCGCCTCGCCGGTGAGCGCGAGCGCGTAGGCGGCGCGGGCCCGGCTCGCCGCGGCCTCCCCCGGCTCCCGCGCGTCCTCGAACTGCCGAGCGGCGCGCAGGAACAGCTCGCGGGACCGTACGGGTTCGCCGATCGCGGCCATCGCGGCGTTGTCGGTGATCTCCGCGCGCGCCGCGGCGTCCACTTCGGCGCCGGTCCGTTCCACGGCGGCGGCCACGTCCGCCCACGCCTGGTGGGCCCGCGGGTCGCCGCCGCCGCTGAGCCGCCGCGCCTCGGCGACCATGTCCGGCAGGTCGTCGGCGCCGGGTTCTGCCGGTACGGAGTCGGCCCGCGGCGGGGGAAGGGCCGGTCCCGCCTCCGTGCCAGCCGCCTCGCCGAGCCGCGCCGCCCGAATTCCCAACGGCAGCCGCTCCAGCAGGGGTTGGCGCGCCATCCGCTCCCGTACGGCCTCGGAGACGGCCCGTGTGCCGTTGCGGGCGTCGAAGCTGTGCGCCAACTCCAGGGCGCGGGTGCGGGCATGGGTGTGCAGGTCGGCGGCGGTCCAGTCGCGTCCCGCCGGTCCCGGCACCGGGCGGTCGGCGTGGCCGAGCGCGGTGAGCCGGGCGGTGAGCAGCGCGGTGACGGCGTGGTGGTCCATGAGGCTGTCGGGGTCGCCCGCGGCGGTGAAGTGCGCGGGGTGTGCGGCCAGGATCTCCAGGCCGCGCGCCTCGTTGCCGGTGAGCGCGCAGAATTCGATGTGCTGGGCGACGGCGGACCGCATGCTCTCCATCGACCGGACCATCCGGTAGCCGCGCAGGTGGTTGGCGCGGGCCAGGTCGGCGCTGCCGGTCCTGAGCAGCGGCAGCAACGAGGAGGCCAGCACCCCGTGCGGCTCGTGCGCACACGTCAACTCGCCCGCCAGTACCGGCTGCCAGCTCTCCAGCGCCCGCCGGTCGTCGCCGAGGCGCACCCGCCAGCCGCCCTGGGCGTGCAGTTCGCAGGCGTGGCAGTCGCTCATCACGTCGCGGTCGGCGGCCAGCCACGCGGCGAAGGCGGCCTCGGCGCGCGGCAGGTCGCCGATGTGCCGGGCGATCCTGAACTGGCCCTGCCGTACGGCGCGTTCGGAGTATCCGGCGAGCCGGTAGCGGTGTTCCATCTCGGCCTGCCACTTCTCGATGGCGGCCAGCGGGATGTGCGGCTGATCGAGCATGCCGCTGGAGACCCACTTGAAGTACCAGTGCAGGCTCTTGGCGCTGAACTCGTCGAAGTCGCCCGGCTGTTCGTCCCACATCCGCAGCGCCTTCGCGAAGGGCACGAATCTCTTGTCGGACTCGGAGCTGTAGTTGTACGCGGTGAGCAGATTGAACAGCGCCTCGATGATCAGCGGCCGGTCACCGGTGCGGTCGGCCTCCTCGGCGATGCGCTCGGCGCGGGCGTTGCGGGCCGCGCCCTCCGGCTCCGCCGCGTTCTCCTGGATGGCCCGGCGCAGATCCGCCGCGGTCGTGGGCTCGCCGGTCATCGTGGGCTCCCCGGGACGCCGCGCCGTGGCCCGGTCGGACACGTCGTCCTCATCGGCCCTCCTCCTGCCCGGCCGGGTGGTCGGTGGCCCACTGGAGCAGGTCGAGGAAGGCCCGGTTGAGCAGCGCGGTGTCGGCGGGCCGCAACGGCCGCTGCGCCATCAACAGCGCCTGCCCGTACAGCGCTTCGACGGAGCTGGCCACCAGGTCGCGGGCGCCGAGCGCGCCGATCCTGCGCACCAGCGGGTTGAGGTGGTTGAGGACCAGCCGGGCCCTGGGCGCGGTGCCGCGCAGCGATCCGAGGATGCCCGCCCACAGGTCGTCGGCCTGTTCCTCTTCCTCCTCGCGGGCGCGCTCGTGCCGGGCCGACCGGTCATCGAGGTGCAGCGCGGGGACGGTCAGCGGGTGGAACGTGCGCAGGACGACGTCGCACCCCAGCGGGTCGAGTGCGGCGCGGGCGACGGTGAGGAAGCCCGACAGGGCCAGTTCCTCGGCCGGGTCGACCGTGTCGAGGTGGGCGGTGACGGTGTCGGCGTCCAGTTCCACGACCGGGGTGCCCGGCCGTACCCGCGGGAGCATCCCGACCAGGTCGGCGTCGTACGTGTAACCGCCGTTGACCACGCCCATGCCCTGGGCGGCGGCGATGGCGGCGACCTGGCGGAATTCCTCGACGGTACGGGTGAAGTGCACGGTCGGGTGGCGGCGGGCGAATTCGTCGAGCGACTGCTGCCCGTCAGTGGTCTCGAACGGCAGCCAGGGCAGCATCACCCGCAGCAGGTCGGGGTCGTGCCGGGCGAGCGTCTTCACGCCGAGGTGGTGCACGGACAGGAAGTGTCCGAGGCGTTCCGGCTCGCCCGCGGCCAGCGTCGTCAGCCACTCCTTGATCCGCTCGCCCAGCGCGTCGCGGACGGCGGCGAGCGTCTCGTCGGCGTAGAGGTGTTCGCGGGACGCGGTCGGCCGCAGGCTGTCGGTGTCGATGACGCAGCGGACGAAGAAGGCCCAGTCCGGGAGGAGTTCGTCGGCGCGGTCGGTGAGCAGCATGCCCTTGAGGTGCACGCGGTGGCCCGCGCGCTGGGCCGGGCTGACGGCCGAGGGCAGGACGTACGCGATGCCGCGCACTCCGGCGACCGGCACGTCGAGGTCGATGGCGTCCAGCGGCAGGAAGCCGAACTGCTCCTGGCAGTGCCTGGCCAACTCCACCCGGCGGGCCCCGGCGCTGGCGTGCCGGCGCTCCCAGACCGGCGGCCGGTCGGTGACGGGCGTGTCGTCCACCCGGATGTCGTACGGCAGCAGCGAGCCGAAGTCGCGGGTGACGGCGGTGACCCGCTCGGGTGTGAACCAGTCGGCGGCGCCGGGCCGCGCGGTGAGGTGCACGGTGGTGCCGGGTTCGGTCCTGGCGTCATCCGGCAGCGTGCGTACGGTGTACGAGCCGTCGTCGCGCGCGGACCATTCGACCGGCGGCGCGTCCGGGGTCCGGGCGGAGCGGCTGACCACGCGGATGGTGTCGGCGACGACGAAGCAGGCCAGCAGGCCGATGCCGAACTGGCCGAGGAATTCGGTGCGGGCGGAGGCGATGCCGTTCTCCAGCGCGTCGCGCTTGGAGCTGCGTCCGATAGTGGCCAGCAGATTGTGCACGTCGGCCTCGGTGAGGCCGATTCCGCTGTCCTCGACGCGCAGCGCGCCGGGTTCGGTGTGCAGCAGGACGCGGGCGGGCGCGTCCTGGTCCTGCGCGCGGCGGGCGGTGATCGCGTCGACGCCGTTCTGCAGAAGTTCCCGCAGGTAGACCTTCGGGCTGGAGTAGAGGTGGTGGGAGAGGAGATCCACCAGGCCACGCAGATCGACCTGGAAGGTGTGCGGTGTCTGTTCTGCAGTCATCGTCGCTGCGCCGGTGGGGGTAGCTGCTTCGGCGCGGGTAGGGCGGCTCGGGTGGTCCGCGGCGGGGTGAAGTCGGGCCATCGTAGGCGGCGCGGGGGCTCGTTGACCATGGGGCCATGGATGCCGCACTCCGGCGCGAGAGGGGCGCATTCGGCAAAAACGTTGAAAACGTAAGTTAACCGAAAAGATCCGTCCTTTACCGGCCGGTCACGGAACGTTCGTGATCACGCAACACACCTTAGGCATGGTAGACGTATGTCTCAGTCGACTCCTGCCCATCCCGGATCCCGTCAGCATCACTGGCGCCGCGAATTCGTCGAAGTGGCCGCGCTGTTCACGGCGATGGCCACCGCCGACCTGATCGCCGAGACGGTGGGGCACGGACCCGACGGCCGGGTGCTGCTGGTCATGTCGGCGGCGGCGCTGCTCGCGGTCGCGGGCTTCCACACCTGGTGGGCACGCGGGCGCGGCCACGCGCCACCGGCCGCCGCGCCGCGGTCGGGCGAGGACGGACGCGCCGACGCATCCGCCGACGAGGCAGGCGCCGAGCGCGCGGGCGACCGTACCGACGGCGAGACGACGCTGTGGCGGCTGCGGACGACCGTGCGCGACGCCCCCGGCAGCCTGGGCGCGGTGTGCACGGCGCTCGCGGGCAGCCGCGTCGACATCGTCACCCTTCAGACGCACCCGCTGGCCGACGGCACGGTGGACGAGTTCCTGCTACGGGCCCCTGCGGCGCTGCCCGCCACGGCGCTCGCCCGGACCGTCACCGCCGCGGGCGGCACCGACACATGGACGGAGCGGGCGGACGCCCACGACCTGGTGGACACCCCGACCCGCATGCTCACCCTGGCCACCCGTACGGCGCTCGACGCGGCGGAACTGCCGCTCGCGCTGCGGCAGTTGTTCGGCCGCTGCACCATCCGCTCGACGCCCGCGCCCGCCGACGCCACCGCTCACGCCGAGGACGCGCTCGACGGAACCGTGATGCGGCTGCGCGACCCGTCGGGCGGCACGATCACCGTCCAGCGCGACCATCTCCCCTTCACGCCCACCGAGTTCGCCAGGGCGCGGGCCCTGCTGGAACTCGACGCGCGGCTCGGCGCGCGCCTCGGGGCCAGGACGCCCGACACCAAGGACGTCCTGACGCTCCCCGAGGGCAACGAGATCACGATCCGCCGCGCCGGGCCCGAGGACCGCGAAGCCGCCCTGGCGATGCACGAGCGCTGCTCCCCCGGCACTCTCGCCCTGCGCTACCACGGCCCCGTGGGCGACGCCGACCGCTACCTCGCCCACCTGCTCAGCCCCCGCTTCGGCCAGTCCCTCGCCGTCGAGACCGCCTCCGGCCGCCTGGTCGCCCTCGGCCACCTTCTCTGGGACGGCGACGAGAACGAGGTCGCCCTCCTCGTCGAGGACGGCTGGCAGCGGCGCGGCATCGGTGCGGCCATGCTGCGCAAGCTGGTCGCCATGGCCGCCGAGGCCGGGCGTGACAGCGTTTACGCTGTCACGCAGTCGACCAACACCGGCATGGTCGCCGCCATGCGCGAGCTTGCGCTGCCGCTCGACTACCAGGTCGAGGACGGCACCCTCGTCATCACCGCCACCCTGGCGTCTGCCGACGCCCCTTCCCCCCTCCCCCGCACCACCCAGGACCGCACCTGACGCCTCGGGTCACGCCCCGAAGGGGCGCGGGAAGGGTGCACTGCCGTCGCGCAGGGCCTGCTCTCCAGGGGCGCGGGGAACTGCGCGGCCCGCCCCCACCGGGCTGTCAGCCCGAGAACGACAGCAACTGCCCCTCCGGGGCCGGTCTTTCAAGGCCCGCCAGTATCGTGGCTGAGCGCGCAGTTCCCCGCGCCCCTAAAAACACGGCCTACCCTCCTGCGTCAGCGGAGACCGCGGTCAGACGTCGATGCGACGTACGCCGGGTGCGGCCGAGGTGGTGGAGGACGCGAGCGCGAGCGTCAGGTCGGACCAGAGGTCGTCGACGTCTTCGAGGCCGACCGAAAGGCGGAGGAGCCGTTCGCTGACGCCGGAGCGGGAGCGATCGGCCTCGGGGACGATGCGGTGGCTGATGGAGGCGGGGTGCTGGATGAGGGTGTCGACGCTGCCGAGGCTGACGGCCGGGGTGATGAGGCGGACGGCGCCGATGACGGCGTGGGGGTCGCCGAGGACTTCGAAGGCGATCATGGCGCCGCCGATCCGCGGGTAGTGGACGGCGCCCACGCGGGAATCGGCGGTGAGGCGCCGGGCCAGTTCCGCGGCGGTCGCGGAGGCCGCCCGCATGCGTACCGGAAGCGTGGAGAGCCCGCGCAGCAGGAGGTAGCCGGCAAGCGGGTGCAGGACGCCTCCGGTGGCGAACCGCACCTTGCGCAGCCGCCGCGCGAAGTCCTCGTCGCAGGCCACGGCGCCGCCGAGCACGTCGCCGTGGCCGCCCAGGTACTTGGTCGCGCTGTGCAGCACGATCCGGGCGCCGGATTCGGCGGGCCGCTGGAGTACGGGCGTGGCGAAGGTGTTGTCGACCAGCAGCGGCACGGTGCCGCAGGAGTGGGCGACGGCCCGCAGATCGACCTCCGCGAGCGTCGGGTTGGCGGGCGTCTCGACGATGACGAGACCGGTGTCGGGCCGCATCGCGTCCGCGATGCCCGCCGGGTCGGTCCAGGTCACCTCGGTACCGAGAAGTCCGGCCGTCAGCAGGTGGTCGCTGCATCCGTACAGCGGCCGGACGGCGACGACATGGCGCAGCCCGTCGGCGGCGCGCGCCAGCAGGCAGGCGGTCAGCGCGGCCATCCCGCTGGCGAAGGCCACCGCGGCCTCGGTGCCCTCCAGCCGGGCCAGCGCGGTCTCGAAGCGGGCGGTGGTGGGATTGTCCAGCCGGGCGTAGACGGGCGGGCCTTCGAGCTGTTCACCGGTGGCGGCGAAGGTGTCGATCCGCCGGGCCTCGGCGCGGCTGTCGTACGACGGGTAGGTGGTGGACAGGTCGAGCGGCACGGCGTGCACGCCGAGGGCCGCGAGGTCTTCGCGCCCGGCGTGCACGGCCTCGGTGGCCAGGGTCAGGCGGGGCCGGGACGGTGTCGTTGCTGCTGTCGTCTCCATGTGCTCCAGGCTGAACGCTCGCCGGGCGTCGTGGGAGAACGCCCGTGCTACGTTCGCCCGATGTCTGATTCCGTCGCGCTGGATCCGGTGGATCTGGAGATTCTCCGGCTGCTGCAGAACGATGCCCGGACCACGTACCGCGACCTCGCGGCGGCCGTCGGTGTGGCGCCGTCGACCTGCCTCGACCGGGTGGCCCGGCTGCGGCGCGGCGGCGTGATCCTCGGGCACGAGCTGCGGCTGGACCCGGCGAAGCTGGGCCGCGGTCTGGAGGCGCTTCTTCTGGTGCAGGTACGGCCGCACCGCAGGGAGTTGATCACACCGTTCGTGGACCGCGTCCGCGCGCTGCCGGAGTCCCGCGCCCTGTTCCACCTCACCGGGCCCGACGACTATCTGGTGCATGTCGCGGTGACCGGTGCCACCGATCTCCAGCGGCTGGTGATCGACGAGTTCACCTCACGGCGGGAGGTCGCGCGGGTCGAGACGCGGCTGATCTTCCAGCAGTGGGCGTGCGGCCCGCTGCTGCCGCCCACGCCGTGACCCGGACGGTCCGATCCGTACGGGCCCGGCGGGGCTGTTCCGCGGGGCGCGAGGGCCGGGGAACACGCCCCCAGCTGCGGCGTACGCCCCAGGCGTAAGGCACCACGCACACAATGGTGGTGACGCGAGGGCCGGTCTCGTACCAGGATGGCGCCATGTCCAATATCACCAGCAGCCCTCTGCCCCGCCAGGTCGCCGACACCTACGTCGACGATCTCCTCGCTCTCGACCCGGTCCTCGGCACCTACCTCGGCGCCCCCGGCAGCGCCCGCCGCCTGCCGGACTTCTCACCGGCCGGCGCCGACGCGCTGGCCGCGCTGGCCCGTGCCACGCTGGACCGGTTGACCGAGGCGGAGGCGCGGCCCGGTGGCGAGAGCGACGCCGAGCGGCGGTGCGCGCGGCTGCTGCGCGAGCGGCTGAGCGCGGAACTCGCCGTGCACGCGGCCGACGAGCACCTGCGCGCGGTGAGCAACCTCAGCTCCCCCGCGCACAGCGTCCGGGACGCGTTCACCCTCATGCCGACCGACTCCGCGGCGGACTACGCCGATCTCGCCGCCCGGCTGCGCGCCGTCCCGGCCGCGCTCGACAGTTACCGCGCCGCGCTCGCCGAGGGCATGTCCCGCAAGCTGTACGCGGGCCCGCGCCAGGTGTCGACGGTCATCGGCCAGATCGGTGAGTGGATCGGCGACGACGGCGGGGAGAGCTGGTTCACCGCGCTCGTCGCCGAGGGGCCGCAGGAGCTGCGCGCCGAGCTGGACGCCGCCGCCGCCGAGACCACCGCCGCCTACGCGGCCCTGCGCGACTGGCTGCGCGACACGTACGCCCCCGCCGCCGAGGGCACGTCCGACACCGTGGGCCGCGAGCGCTACGCCCGCTGGTGCCGGCTGTGGAACGGTACGGACCTCGACCTGGACGAGGCGTACGCGTACGGCTGGTCCGAATACCACCGCATCCACGCCGAGATGGTCGCCGAGGCCGCGAAGATCCTGCCCGACAAGTCCCCCTGGGAGGTGCTGGCCCACCTGGACCAGCACGGCACCGCCATCGAGGGCGTGGACGAGGTACGCGACTGGCTCCAGGGCCTGATGGACGAGGCGATCCAGGCGCTGGACGGTACGCACTTCGAGCTGGCCGACCGGGTCAAGCGCGTCGAGTCCCGGATCGCGCCCCCCGGCGGCGCGGCGGCCCCGTACTACACCGGTCCTTCGGAGGACTTCAGCCGTCCCGGCCGTACATGGCTGCCGACGATGGGCAAGACCCGTTTCCCGATCTTCGACCTGGTCTCCACCTGGTACCACGAGGGTGTGCCGGGCCATCACCTCCAGATCGCGCAGTGGGTGCACGTCGCCGAGAGCCTGTCCCGCTACCAGGCCACCGTCGGCATGGTCAGCGCCAACGCGGAGGGCTGGGCGCTGTACGCCGAGCGCCTCATGGACGAGCTGGGCTTCCTCACCGACCCCGAGCGGCGCCTGGGGTACCTGGACGCCCAGATGATGCGGGCCAACCGCGTCATCGTCGACATCGGCATGCACCTCGAACTGGACATCCCCGCCGACTCGCCCTTCCACCCGGGCGAGCGCTGGACGCCCGAGCTGGCCCGCGAGTTCTTCGGCCTCCACAGCGGCCGGCCCGCCGACTTCGTCGACAGCGAGCTCATCCGCTACCTCGGCATGCCCGGCCAGGCCATCGGCTACAAGCTCGGCGAGCGTGCCTGGCTCACCGGCCGCGAGACCGCTCGCGCGGCGCACGGCGACGCCTTCGACGCCAAGGCGTGGCACATGGCGGCCCTGTCGCTCGGGTCGCTGGGACTCGACGACCTGGTGGCGGAGATCTCGGCGCTCTGACCTCCGGTCGGGGCATTTCCCGGTGACGCGAGCCCCGCCTCGCCGCCCGGGGAGACCTGTGCCCCGAAGGCGCGCCGGGGGGAACCGCGCGCTCGGCCCCCACCGGTCCGGTGGTCGCGAAACAGCGTCTGCCCCACCGGGGCGACCCTGTGCCCGCGGCCCCGTGTGGGCCGGTCGCGCGGTTCCCCCCGCCCGCGGAAAAGCCGGGCGCGGCCCTCGGCACGGAGTCGCCGCGCGGGGCGGTTACGCTGCTGCCTTCCGGTTCGACGCCGGGACGACAGCTCGCAGAAGGCGGTACGGCTCGATGACGTTGCACGCTTCCCATGACGGTGGACGGCTGGTGCTGACGCAGGGCCGGTTGACCCTGCGTGAGCAGCTTCCGGAGGACGCGGCGCTGTTGGCGGACGGCAAGCCCGCCGGGTTGGTGTGGGTCGACGGCGTGCCGGGGGACGGCACGGTGGGCGCGGCCTCGATGACGGTGGCCGCCGCCGCGGCGGGCGTCTACCGGCCGGGCTGGGGCGTCTTCGCGATACAGCGCAGTGACGACCTGGTGGCGCTGGGCGGCGCCGGGTTCCACGGGCCGCCGGACGGCGGCGCGGTGGAGATCGGGTACGACCTGTCGGAGTCGGGGCGGGGCGCGGGCTGGGCCACGGACGCGGCGCGGGTGCTGTGCCAGTGGGCGCTCGCGCAGCCGGGTGTGCTGGTGGTGCTCGCCACCACGGAACCGGCGAACCGCCCGTCGCAGGCCGTTCTGGAGCGCGTCGGCTTCGTGCGGGTCGCGGACCGCGGCGAGCTGTGGGCGTACGAGCTGACGTCGCTGCCGGACTGACCGGCCGAACAGGCGGACGTCGGGGTCAGCAGCCGCAGTCGTCGGCGCCGACCGGCGCGGTCAGGGGGTCGGCCGTGCGCCGGGCGGGGCCGTCGGCCGTCTCGTACGCGAAGCCCTCGCGGATCCAGTACTCCATGCCGCCGAGCATTTCCTTGACCCGGTAGCCGAGGCCGGCCAGGGCGAGGGCGGCGCGGGTGGCGCCGTTGCAGGCGGGGCCCCAGCAGTGGACGACGACCGGGACGTCGCGGTCGAGGAATACGGCGGCGAGTTCGGGGACGCGCGCGGTCGGCAGGTGGACGGCGCCGGGGATGTGGCCCTGGTCCCAGGACTCGGTGGAGCGGGAGTCGAGCACGACGAAGCCGGGGTCGCCGCCCGTGGCGCGGGCCGCCTCCAGTGCCGCGGCGACATCGGAGACGTCGGTGTGGAAGGCCAGGGAGGCCGCGAAGTACGCGGCGGCGTCAGCGGGGGCTGCCGGCGGCACCCGCAGGACCGGGCCGACGGCGGTGGCAGGGGTGGCGCTGAGCTGGGATGTCCGCTGTGTCATGGCGCAGAATCTACGGTCGCGCCCGGCTTGCCGGAAGTGCGCTTCCCCCGCAAATGCCTTGATCGGCCGGGCTTTCCCCTGCTATCCCTCGTGCATGACCGCTTATTCCCTCGACCCGACCGACTGGCGGCTGCTGGAGGCCCTGCAACGCGACGGCCGGGCCAGTTACGCCGAGCTGGCCCGTACCGTCTCGATGTCGCCGAGCGCCGTCACGGAGCGGGTCCGGCGCCTGGAGGAGGCCGGGGTGATCACCGGATATTCGGCGGTGATCGACCACGACCGGATCGGGCTGCCGATCCTCGCGATGGTCCGGCTGCGCTATCCGACCGGCAATTACCGGCCGTTCCACGACATGCTGGCGACCACCCCCGAGGTGCTCGAGGCGCATCACGTGACGGGGGACGACTGCTTCGTGATGAAGGTCGCGGCGCGGTCCATGCGGCATCTGGAGGAGACCACCGGGCGGATCGCCGGGCTCGGCGCGGTCACGACCAGCATCGTCTACTCCTCACCGCTGGAGCGGCGCCCCCTCACGCTCTGACCGGCCCGCCTCCGGCGGCGGCCGGTGCCCCGGTCCGCATCCGCACGCTCGATCCGTCCCTGCCCTTGACGACCCGCAGTTGGGCCGGAATGCGGTGCCGCAGGTCGGCGACGTGGCTGACGATGCCCACCGCGCGGTCGCGTTCCCGCAGGCCGTCGAGGACGTCGAGCACTTCGTCGAGGGTCTGGTCGTCGAGGCTGCCGAAGCCCTCGTCGATGAAGAGGGTGTCGAGGCGGGCGCCGCCCGCCTCGTCGGTCACGACATCGGCGAGGCCGAGCGCGAGGGCCAGTGACGCGAAGAAGGTCTCGCCGCCGGAGAGCGTCGCGGTGTCGCGTTCGGTGCCGGTCCAGGCGTCGACCACCATCAGGCCGAGCCCCGACTTGGCCCGGCCGCCGCCGCGCGCGTCGGTGTGCACGAGGGTGTAGCGGCCCGAGGACATGCGCTGGAGGCGTACGGCCGCCGCGGCGGCGACCTGTTCCAGCCGCGCCGCCAGCACGTACGTCTCCAGCTCCATCCGGTAGCGGTTCTCCGCGGTGGTGGCGGAGGCGAGGTCGGAGAGCCGGGCGATGGCGTCGAACTCCGCGCGGGCCGGGGCGAGTTCCCTGGTACGGGTGGCGGCCTGCGCGGACAGCCGGTCGAGTTCGGCGCGGCGGGTCGCGGCGGCGGACTCGGCGGCCGATGCGGCGCGCAGCCGGTCGGTCGCGGCGGCGAGTGCGGCCTGCGCGGCTGCCGGGTCCGCGGGCGGCAGTTGGGCCGCCGCGGCGGGTTCGGGCGCGGCGAGGTCCGCTTCGACGGCGGCCTCCTCCTTGGCCCACGCCTCGGCCTCGCGCTCGGCGCGCCACAGCCGTTCCGGGTCGAGCAGCGCGGCCTCGGCGTCGGCGGGCGCCGCGAAACCGGCGCGCGTCGCGGCCTCCGCAAGCGCCGTGTCAGCCTCCGCGAGCCGCTGCCGGCTGTCGCTCCGGTCGCGTACGGCGTGCGCCGCCCGGTCGAGCAGCGCGATCCGCGCCGACAGCCGGGCCCGCCGGTCCGCGACGCTCGCGTACCCGGCCCGCGCCTGGTCCAACTCGGCGCTCAACCGGCGCTGCTGCGCGTCCAGTTCCTCCCGCCGCGAGGTGCGTACGTCGGTCCTGCTCTGTGCCTCGTGCCGCTGCGCCGTGCGGCGGTCGCGCTCCTGTTCCGCGCGCTCCAGCGCCCGGCGCGCCTCGGACACGTCGGCCGCCGCGCCTGCGGCGGTGGAGTGTTCGGCCTCCAGTACGGCGCAGGCGGCGGTCAGCCGGGCCAGCGGCTCGTCCCCCGCCGTGGCGGCGGCGGCCTCCCACGCGGCCCCGATCCGGTCGGCTTCGGTACGCGCCGACTCGTGCCCGGCCGCGGCGCGTTCGTAGGCCGCGCCCGCCGCGTCCTCGTCGGCGCGGGTGACCTGCTGCGCGGCGGGCCGCGCGGGGGCGGGGTGTTCCGGCGAGCCGCACACCCGGCAGGGCTCGCCGTCCGCCAACTGCTCGGCCAATTCGGCGGCGATGCCGTCGATCCTGGCCTCCCGCAGGTCCTGCCACGTCTCCCTGGCCCGTGCCGCCGTGTCCCGCGCGTCCCGCGCCCGATCCTGAGCCCGCGTCAACTCCTGCGCCAGCCGGTCGCGTTGGTCGGCCGCGTCCCTGCGGCGGCGTGCGGTCTCCAGCTCTGCCGCCAGGCCCGCAGCCCTGGTCGCGGCCTCGGCCGCGCCGTCCGCCCTGGTCTGCAAGGCGGTGCGCAGCGTCGGCCACTCCTCCAGCCATCCGTCGGCCTCGCGTACGGCTCCCTCGTCCGCGCGCTCCTCCCGGTCGAGCGCCGCGCGCCGCTCGGCGATCTCCCGCACGCGCTGCTCGGCCTCTCCGGCGCGGGCGAGGCCGCCCAGCTCCTCCCGCAGCTCCCCCGCGCGTCCCGCCAGCGCCTCGGCGCGCCAAGACCCGTGCTCCGCCGGACTGTTGAGCGACACAGAGGCGGATTCGGGTGCCCTCTCGTCCCGGCTGGCCTTCCGTTGCTCGCCGAGCCTGACGTCCTGACGGTCCACGGACCTGACCTCGGTCGGGCTGACGGTCCGCTCTTCGCCGTACCCGATCGACGCCCGATCGGCGGGCCCACCGGCCGACCGCTGCTCGCCGGGCCCGCCGAGCGGCAACTGGCCACCGGGCCCCGCGTCTTGGCCGTCCGAGGACCGGCCGGGCTCGGCCGGGCCGGAAGCCGGTCGGAGGCCCGGCGCGTCGGCCGCCAGTGGACCGGCCGCCTGCCGGGCGGGCGCCTCCACCGGGGATCGGTGGTGCGGTACGGCGGGCGTCGGGGGCTGTTCGCCCGCGGCCGTCAGTTCCGTGAGGACGCGGCCTTCGAGGGCGACGGCTTCACGGTGTTGGAGGGCGGCCTTGTCACGCAGGGCGAGGGCGGGTTCGACGGTCGCGGCGCGGTGGGCGCGGGCCAGGCGGTCGCGGGCGGCGGCGCGGTGGGCGCGCTCACCGTCGAGGGCGGCGGCGCGGCGGCGGGCCTCGGCGTGCCGGGACTGGAGGGCGGCGAGGTCGCGGGCGGCGTCGAAGCCGGTGGCGGCGGCGTGGTGGGCGGCCTCGGCGTGCCGCAGGGCCTGCGCGGCGATCGTGGCGGCCTCGCGGGCGTCGCAGCGCAGGACCGCGGCCCACTCCAACAGCCCTTCGGGCAAGGGGCCTTCGTCCGGCGCTCCGTCAGCAACGGCCCCGGCCGCCAGGCCGCCCGCGGCCTGGCGCATCCGCTCGGCGAGGTGGACCAGCCCCTTGTCACCGGCGGCGAGCCGCCCGGCCGCGTCCTGCTTGCGGTCGCGCAGCCAGTGCTCGACGGCCTTGAAACGGCGCGTGTCGAAGAGCCGTCCGAGCAGTGCGGTCCTTTCGGTGGCGCTCGCGCGCAGGAAGGTGGCGAATTCGCCCTGCGGCAGCAGCACGACCTGGCAGAACTGCTCGCAGCTCATGCCGACGAGCTGCTTGATCTCCTCGCCGATCTCCTGGTGCGACTTGGACAGCGCCTGCCATCCGCCGTCCTTGTGCTCGCGCAGCAGCGTGACGGCCTTGTCCATGGTGGTGCCGGTGCCGCGCTTCTTCGCCCGCGGCTGCTCGGGCCGCCGGGTGATCTCCAACCGCCGTGTCCCGACGGTCAGTTCGAGGACGACCTCGGTGGCGGTGCCCGCCGCCGCGTGGTCGCTGCGCAGCCGCGTCACCGGCCGGGCGCCGGGCACCTGGCCGTAGAGGGCGTAACAGACGCCGTCCAGGACGGAGGTCTTGCCGGAGCCGGTGGGGCCGTGCAGGAGGAAGAGCCCGGCGGCGGAGAGTTCGTCGAAGTCGACGCGCTGGGTGGCCGCGAAGGGGCCGAAGGCGGTGAGTTCGAGGCGGTGCAGTCGCATCAGGCGCGTTCCGTCCGTACGGTGTCCGCCCGTACCGCGTCGAAGGCCGCGCTCAGCGTGGCGCTCTCGTGCGCGGCGGGCGCGGAGCCGCGGACGTGGGCGACGAAGTCCTCGGCGATCTGCTGGTCGCTGCGCCCGCGCAGCCGCCTGGCGTACGAGGCGAGCGGGTCGTCGTCACCGGTCTCGGGCTCGAAGGCGAGGCTGAGGACGTGCGGGAAGCGTTTCGCGAGCGCGGCCATCGGCTCGTGCGGGCGGAAGGGGTCGGTGAGGGTGGCCTCCACCCAGGCGTCCTCGTGCCGGTCGAGCGCCGGGTCGGCGATCAGGTCGTCGAGACGTCCGCGGATCCGGGCGAGCGCGCGCGGCACGGGCGTGTCGACCCGTTCGGCGTCGATGGCGCCTTCGGGGCCGAGGCCGACCAGCCACATGCTCTTGCGGTGGTGCTCCTCGGAGAAGGAGTACGCGAGCGGCGAGCCGGAGTAGCGGATCCTCCCCTGGCCTTCGGCCAGGGGCTCGCCCGTCGCGTCGCGCTCGGTGAGGGTCTGGCAGCCGTGCAGGTGGCCGAGTGCCACGTAGTCGACGCCGTCGAAGACCTCGGCGGGTACGGCCTCGACGCCGCCCGCGGTGATGTCGCGCTCGCTGGCGCAGGGCGCGGCGCCGGTGACGAAGGCGTGCGCGAGCACGACGCTGCGCGTGCCCGCGGGGCGCTCGGCGAGGTCGGCGCGGATCCGGTCCATGGCGGCGCCGAGCACCGCCGTGTGGTCGGCCCTGTCGGCGGCGAACTCCTCGCGGGCCAGGGCCGGTTCGAGGTACGGCAGCCCGTAGACGGCGACGTCGCCGTGTTCGTCGGTGAGCACGACGGGCCGGTGGCAGCTCGCCGGGTCGGTGCGCAGGTGGATGCCGGAGCGGCCCATGACGCGGGCGCCGACGCCGAGCCGCCGGGCCGAGTCGTGGTTGCCGGAGATCATGACGGTGGGCACGTCCAGGTCGGCGAGCCGGTGCAGTACGTCGTCGAAGAGTTCGACGGCGGACAGCGGCGGGACCGCGCGGTCGTAGACGTCCCCGGCGACGAGGACGGCGTCCACGCGTTCGGCGCGGACGGTGTCCACGAGGTGGTCGAGGAAGGCGCGCTGGGCGTCGAGCAGGCTGACGCGGTGGAAGGAGCGTCCCAGGTGCCAGTCCGAGGTGTGCAGAAATCTCACGCGACCGCTCCGACCCGCACGCTCACCCTCGCCGTTCCTCGACTCCCGCGGGCGTCAGACGACTTCAACTGACTTCCGCGGGCACCTGTGCCGCGCCGCTGCCGGCGCCCGATCCGTACCGCTGCGATCTTCTCATCCGGGCTCGCGGCCCGTGCGCCGTGGCTCACCGGCGGTGGTCATGGAGTGTAGAAGGTCGCCGCCCGGCAGGCGGTGGAGATCGGTGATCAGGTCGCCGAAAAGCCAGGAAACTGGTGTAAGACCCTGTAATTCATTAGTAACTCCCCTAAAAGGGCACACCGCTTGACCCTGACGCGCGGGTCAGGGATTAACGTCACCGCGCCCCGGCCGACGGCACCGCACCACACCGCCGCCCCGAATCCGCGCGTCCTCAGGAGACCCGTCCATGTCCGCAACGCCACCGGTAACCCCTCAGGCAAGCCCCTCTGTCCTGCCCCGCACCAGCCGCGAAGTGCGGATCGTCGCCGTCCCCCGAGGACTGCCCTCGCCCGGGGACTTCGCCGTCGTGCAGACGCCGCTCCCGGAGCCGGACCCCGGCCAAGTCCTCGTCCGCAACCGGCACTTCCTCGTCTTCCCCGGCCTGCGCACCCTGCTCGGCGGTGAGACCGACGGCGTCCCGCTGCCGCCGCTGCGCCACGGCGACACGCTCTTCGGGCCCGCCGTCGGCGAGGTGGTCGCCGCGCCCGACGGCGACGGGCCGCGTCCCGGTGACACGGTGCTGCACCTGCTCGGCTGGCGCGAGTACGCGCTGGTGCCCGCCGCCCAGTGCGCCGTGCTGGACGACACGCTGCCCGACCCGGTGGCGTATCTCGCCCAGGGTTCCTCCGCGTACGGCGCGCTCACCCGGCTGGCCCAGGTGCGGGCGGGCGACACCGTCTTCGTCACGGGCGCGGCGGGGGCGGTCGGCACACTGGCCGGGCAGATCGCCAGGCTGCTGGGCGCGGCCCGGGTGATCGGCAGTACGGGCTCGCCGTGGAAGGCCGACCGGCTGCGCTCCGAACTCGGCTACGACGCGGTCGTGTTGCGCGGCTCCGGGCCGTTCGCGCGTCAGCTCGCCGAGGCGGCGCCCGGCGGTGTGGACGTCGTGCTGGACACCGTCGGCGGCGAGCAGTTGGCCGCGGCTCTCGGCGCGGCCAACCAGGGCGCGCGCTTCGCGCTGATCGGCGCGCTGTCCGGGCAGCTCTCCGCGGACCGGGCGGGCGGCAGCGCTCCCGTCGAGATCGACTCGTACCGGCTCGTCGTCAAGGGCCTGTCCCTGCGCGGCTACAGCGGTACCGACCACCCGGAGGTCGAGGCGGAGTGGACCGCGCGCTTCGGCGGCTGGCTGCGCTCGGGCGAGATCCGCTTCCCTTACACGACGGTCACCGGCATCGATCGCGCGCCCGAGGCGCTGCCGGATCTGATCGGCGGGCGGCACTTCGGGGCTGCGATAGTGGAGCTGGAGTAGGGATGGGCTAGCCGTACGAGGACGGTCAGGGGGACGGATGCGGATCGGCGAAGCGGCGGCAGCCGCCGGAACCACCCCGCGCGCACTGCGCTTCTACGAGCAGCGCGGCCTGCTGCCGCCACCGGCCCGCACCGACTCCGGCCAGCGCGACTACGGTCCCGCCGAGGTCGCCCGGCTGCGCGTGATCCGTGAGCTGCTCGCCCTCGGCCTGACCGTCGAGGATCTGCGCAGCCGCGCCGACCGCCTCCACCTCCTGGCGGCCGACCCGCCCGCCCCCTGCGACGGTTCCGCCGACCGGCCCGGCTCCTTCGCCGACGTCGTCGACCGCCGGCTCGCCCTCCTGGACGCCGAGATCGACCGCCTCACCCGCCTGCGCACCGACCTCGCAGAGCGCGCCCGAGGGCGCTAGGGCGTGTCCGTAAAGTCGGACATTTCCTAGGGCGTCACGGTCACATACGCGCTTCCGCCCACCGTCACCTCGGCGGCGCCCGATGTGGCGTCCGCCAGCCAGGAACGGAAGCCGGGGAGATCCGCCTGCGGTACGCCCAGGTCGATGGTCACGGCGGCGGCGTACGCGACACCGCGGATCGCGTGTCCGGCGGCGCGCAGCTCGTTCTCCAGCCGCCCGGCCCGCTGGTGGTCCACGGTGACCGTGACCAGGACGAGCCGCCGCCGCTCGACCGTGCCGATCTCGTCCAGCGCGGCGGTGACGGCGCCCCCGTACGCGCGGGCCAGTCCGCCCGCCCCGAGCTGGACACCGCCGTAGTACCGCGTCACGACGGCCGCCGTGTCCCGGACCTCGCGGCCCAGCAGCGCCTGGAGCATCGGTGTGCCCGCCGTCCCGCCCGGCTCCCCGTCGTCACTGGCCCGGTGCAGCCGCCCCTCGGGGCCGATGACGTACGCGAAGCAGTTGTGGCTGGCCCCGGCGTGCTCCTTGCGGACGCGGCCGATGAAGTCCTGCGCCGCCTCCTCGCTCGCCACGGGCGCGAGCGCGCACAGAAACCGCGAGCGCTTGATCTCGCTCTCGCAGACCCCCGCCCGCGCCACCGTCAGATACCGGTCCACCATCCGGTCAGCCTACGGGCCGCGACCGGGAATGGCGGGCGCGGGAGGCGTGTTTGACCAGGCACGACGGCAGTACGTGGACGATGTGACGGCGAGCGGCTGGAGGACGGCGTGTACGGCGACGCGGAGACGGTGCGGAAGATCCTGACCGGTACCGGGGACACCTGGGCGGTGGTGGGGCTGTCGAACAACACCTCACGGGCCGCCTACGGAGTCGCGGGCGTGCTCCAGCGGTTCGGCAAGCGGGTCGTGCCGGTGCACCCGAAGGCCGAGACCGTGCACGGCGAGCAGGGGTACGCCTCGCTGGCCGACATCCCGTTCCCGGTCGACGTGGTCGACGTGTTCGTGAACTCCTCGCTCGCGGGTGGGGTCGCGGACGACGCGGTGGCCGTGGGCGCGAAGGCGGTGTGGTTCCAGCTCGACGTGATCGACGAGGCGGCGTACGAGCGCACGCGGGCGGCCGGCCTGGAGATGGTGATGGACCGCTGCCCGGCGATCGAGATCCCGCGCCTGCCCTGACCTGTGGGTTTACGGTGGGGGTATGGGACGCAAAGCTCCGCCGCCGCCGTTCGGACTCGACGAGCGGACGTATGCGCAGCTCTGGTACTACGCGCTGCCGGTGCTGGCTTTCGTCCTCGGTCTGGTCGTGCTCGTGGCGCTGATGGGTGTGCTGTCCGGGGCGTGGAAGATCTTCGCCGTGCTGGCCGGCGTGGCGGTCGGTACGGCCGTGGTGGCGGGCGGCAGGGCCCTGCACCGCAGGCTGGAGGACCGCTCGTGACCTGCGGCTCCGCGGCCCGGTAGCCGCGCGTCGTCAGATGCCGAGTCCTTCGAGGACGACCGCTCCGGGCAGCGCGGCCAGCGCCTTGCCCGACACGATGAGCTTGCCGCGGCGCGCGCCGCTGCCGATGACCAGGTGCGGCGCCTCCACGACGGCCGCGTCGACGAGCAGCGGCCAGTCGGCGGGCAGACCGACGGGGGTGATGCCGCCGTACTCCATGCCCGTCTCGCCCACGGCGGTGTCCATCGGCGCGAACGACGCCTTGCGCGAGCCCAGGTGGCGGCGGACCGCGCCGTTGACGTCGACACGCGTGGTGGAGAGCACCAGGCACGCGGCGAGCGTGACGTCCTGGCCGCGCTTGCCCGCGACGACCACGCAGTTCGCCGAGGCGGTCAGCAGGTCGTCGCCGTAGGTCTCGACGAAGACGGCGGTGTCGGCCTTCTCCGGGTCCGTGTCGACGTAGAGCATGTCGGGTGTCACGGCGGCGGCGACCGGCGGCGGGAGCAGGTCGCGGCGCTCGGTGGCGGGGTGGGCTTCGTCGAAGTTGCCGATCGGTGCGCGCATACGGGCAACGTAACAAATGCCCGCACGGCGGCGGAGATTCAGGGCGAGCGCCGGGGCCGGGCGCTCAGGGCCGGTCCTCCAGATCGGCCAGCGCCAGCAGTTGCTCGGGGGTGACGCCCTCGGGGACCGGCAGCGGCGGCGGGGTGCGCAGGGGCGGCTGCCAGCCGGTGTCCGGGTCCCAGCGCCGTACGATCCGGGCCGGCGCTCCGGCGACCACCGCGAAGTCGGGCACCTCGCCGCGGACCACGGCGCCCGCCGCCACGACCACATTGCGGCCGAGCCGCGCGCCGGGCAGGATCACGCACCCCGAGCCGAGCCAGCTCCCGCTGCCGATCTCGACCGGCGCGGTGCGCGGCCACTGCTTGCCGACGGGCTGGGTCGTGTCGTCGTACGAGTGGTTGTCGCTGGTGACGTAGACGTACGGGCCGCAGTAGACGTCGTTGCCGAAAACCACCGGTACGGACGCGACGACGTGGCTGCCGCGGCCGAGGACGACGCCGTTGCCGAGGCGCAGGACGGGGTCGGGCCCGAGGTCGAGGCCCGGCATCATCCCGGCGGTGAGGGTGACCTGCTCGCCGATGACGCAGTGGTCGCCGAGGTGGATCCACGGCTCGCCGAAGACGGTGCCCTGCGGGAAGGCGAGCCGGGTGCCCTCGCCGATCCGGCCGAAGCGCAGCGGTCCCGGGCGCGCGGCGGTGACCGCGCCCGCGTTCTGCACCCAGCGCCAGCCGCGGTGCACCATCCGCGATCCGACGCGGCGACGCCAGGCCGTGGCGGCGGCGGTCGCGGAGGAGAACACGTTCTCGTTCTTCGGCACGGGCCCACCGTATACGGTGCCGGGTGGAGACCACAGGACCGACGACGAGGGCGGTGGGCATGACGGACCCGGCGGTTACGCGGAGCGCGGGCGCGGCAGGCGCGGAGGGCGGGAGCACGGCGGGCGGCGGCGTCCCCGTACCGCTGATCGCGGACATTCTGGGCCGCGCACCGGAGATCGACCCGACCGCGTTCACCGCTCCCGGCTCGGTGGTGCTCGGGGACGTCACGCTGGGCGCGGGCGCGAGCGTCTGGTACCACGCGGTGCTGCGCGGCGACTGCGAGTCGATCACGGTCGGCGCGGGCTCCAACATCCAGGACAACTGCACGGTGCACGCCGACCCCGGCTTCCCCGCCGTCGTCGGCGAGGGCGTCACGGTCGGGCACAACGCCGTCCTGCACGGCTGTGTGATCGAGGACGACGTCCTGGTCGGGATGGGCGCCACGGTGCTCAACGGCGCGCACATCGGCACCGGTTCGCTCATCGCGGCGGCGGCGCTGGTCCCGCAGGGGATGCGGGTGCCGCCGGGATCACTGGTGGCGGGCGTGCCCGCGAAGGTGCGCAGGGAGCTGACCGAGGAGGAGAAGGCGACGGTACGGCTGAACGCCGAGCATTACGTGGCGCTGGCCGACGCGCACCGGGAGTCGCTGGGCTGACGGCGGACGCGCGGACGGCGGGCCCGGAGGTCCGGGGCCCGCCGTCCGCGCAGTGTCGTATGGCCTACTCGCCCTGCGCCACCGCGACACCGGGCGCCGCCGGTGCCTCCTGCTGCTCGAACTCCGCCTGCGCCTTGGCGGCGCGCCGCCTCACGAAGAGGAACGAGGCGATGCCGAAGAGCACGGCCGCGGCGAGTCCGAAGTAGCCGAACCTCTTCAGCCAGGGTTCGGCGACCACACCCACGTAATAGATGACCGCGGTGGTGCCGCCCGCCCAGACGATGCCGCCGAGCAGGTTCGCGATCAGGAACTTCCAGTACGGCATCTTGAGGACACCGGCCAGCGGCCCGGCGAAGATCCGCAGCAGGGCCACGAAGCGGCCGAAGAAGACCGCCCACATGCCCCAGCGCTGGAACGAGCGTTCCGCGGTGGCCACATGGCCGGGTGAGAAGTGTTTGGGGAATCTGCGGCCGAGCCGGTCGAGCAGCGGTTGGCCGCCGCGGTGCCCGATCGAGTAGCCGATGGAGTCGCCGCCGACCGCGCCGATGATGGCGGCGGTGCCGACCAGCCAGGGGTTGACGTGCCCTTGCGAGGACAGCAGCGCGGCGCTCATCAGGACGATCTCGCCGGGCAGCGGGATGCCCAGGCTCTCGACGCCGACGACCAGACCGACCATCAGATAGACGAGGATCGGCGGGATGCCGTCGAGCCACTCCTGGACGTGCACAGCGGGGTTCCTCCCCTGGACAACGGTGGGTTGCGCGCACGCGGCGCACACCGCCGAAGCCTAACGGACCGATCGCCGCGAAAGTCCGGTCAAGAGCGAGTCAAACAAGCCGATCGGCGGGCCGTCCGGGGCGGCGCTCCGCGACCGGCGTGAAGTGCCCGGTTCACCGGTTCGGCCGGAGCGTCCACACCACCGTCATGTGCGCGGTCTCGGCGCCGTCCTCCCTGCTGATGGAGATCTCGACGGGGAACTCGGGGCGCTCCCCCGCGTCCAGCTCGGCGACCACGTCGGCGGCGGGCCGCCCCAGTTCGGCGGTGGCCGTCACCGGGCCCATCGCCAGCTTGCTGTAGGCGATCTCGGCGCGGACGGCGAGCGGCACGGCCCGGCCGAGCTGGTCGCCGAAGGCGGCGAGCACGATCGCGCCGCTCGCGGACTCGGCGAGGGTGAACATCGCGCCCGCGTGCGGACCGCCGACGTGGTTGTGGAAGTCGGGCTGGTCGGGCAGCAGCACGACGGCGCGCTCCGCCGTGGTCTCGATGTACTCGAGGTTGAGGGTGCGGGCCATCGGCACGGTGGCCGCCATCATGTCGCCAATGGAAGGCAAGGTCTCGGACATGGCGCGATGTTACCAGCCAGTAGCGGTATCCGGCGTGGAACCGTCGGGCCCACTCCCCTAGTGTTTCCAGCCATGTGGCCAGGAGAACAGCACAACGGGGGAGAGCAGAACCCGCAGGGCGCCCCCCCGCCGAATCCGCCGGGACCGTACGGCCGGCCGACGCCTTACGACACGCCCTCGCCGTACGCTCAGCCGGGCTACCAGCAGCAACCGAACCAGCCCGCCCAGTCCGGTCCGCCGAACTTCCAGAAGCCGCCGGAGCATCCGCCGGCCCCGCCCTACGGCCAGCCGCCCTCGGGACCTGGCCAGGCCGCGCCGCCGAACCAGTCCGCGGCGCCCACCCAGCCGTACGGGCAGCCCGGTTACGGCACCCCGTCCCCGTACAGCCAGCCCGGCTACGGGCAGCAGCCGCCCGGCGGCTACCCGACTCCGCAGAACTGGGGCCCGCCCGTGCCCGGCGGTCCCGGCGGTCCCGGCGGCCCTGGTGGCCAGCCGCCGCAGCGCGACCGCAAGGGGCTGACGGTCGGCATCGCGATCACCGCCGCTGTCGCGGTGATCGCCGCGGTCGTCGTCGGCGCGGTCTACCTCACCGGTGACGACAAGAAGAAGACGGACGCGAAGGACGGGAGTCCGACCGCGTCGGCGCCGCAGTCGCCCACGGGCACGCCGTCCACCACCGCGCCCACCTCCACCGCCACGGGCGGCAACGCCGACACGGGCGACTCGCCGCGCGGCGACCCGGCGGCGCTCGACGTCAAGCCGGTCATTCCGGGCTGGAAGGTCGTCATCCGCAGCGAGCGCAATGTCGCCTTCGACGTACCGCCGGACTGGTCGGTCGACAGCGAGGGCATGACGATCGGCTTCGAGGACAAGAACGGCGACCCGGCCGTCGCGATGAGCGCGCCCGCGTACTACAAGAAGGACTGGTGCAAGAACGGCAACAGCAGCGCCGACCGCGCCGCCGTGGGCACCAAGGGCGCCAACGGGGCGAAGAGCGTGCGCAACGCCGCCGAGGTGCAGGCCGTGTCGTGGGCGTACTGGGCCTACCAGGACAACGGCAAGGGCACCTTCTCCAAGGTGCAGAACAGCAAGGCGTTCCACAACGCGCACGGCATCTCGGGCTGGCAGGCGTCGGCCACCGCCGCCAACATCCCGAAGAGCAGCAAGTGCTCGGCGGACGGCGCCGCGTACACCGTCGCCTGGAGCGACCCGACGCAGACGGACGCCGCCAAGAAGCTCGTGGTGTGGGTGCTCTACGCCGACCGCGGGGTGCCCGACCAGCTCTCGGATTCGGTGATCGACAAGATCAAGAGCACGATCCGGCCGCTGAAGAAGTAGCAAGGAGCGGCGGGGAGCGAGCGGGCGGCGGGTGCCCGCCGCTCCCGGACCGGCCGGAATCCGTTTGCGAGAGGAAACGGACTGCGGGCATAGTCCCCCGGGTGACCTCGAACGACACGGCCCGCAGCGGCGGCCCCTCCGACGCCCGCCCGCCCGGCCCGCGTTCTCGGGATCCCAGGAGCCGCCTCCCGTCCTGGGCCGGGCGGAATTTCCAACTGCTGGTCACCGCCTCGTTCATCACCAACCTCGGCAACTCCGGCGCGCTCATCGCCGCCGCCTACGCCGTCATCGAGTCCGGCGGCAGCGCCACCGGCGTCGGTCTGGTGGCCGCCGCCAGGACCCTGGCCATGGTGGTCTTCCTGCTGATCGGCGGCGCGGTCGCGGACCGCATCCCGCGTCAGCGGGTGATGGTGACGGCCAACCTCGTCAACGCGCTCTCGCAGGCCGCCTTCGCGGTGCTCGTCCTGGCCGGGCACGCCGCGCTGTGGCAGATGGCGCTGCTGACCGCGGTCGGCGGCGGCGCGCACGCCTTCTTCTCCCCCGCCTCCGAGGGCATGGTGCTCTCCACGGTCGAGTCCGCGCACGCGGGCAAGGCCTTCGCCGTCTTCCGGATGTCGATGAACGGCGCGACCATCGGCGGCGCGGCCGTCGGCGGCGCGCTCGTCGCCGCGTTCGGGCCCGGCTGGGTGCTGGCGATCGACGCGCTGGGTTTCGCCGCCGCTGCCGCCATGCGCTCCCGGCTGCACGTCGCCGCGGGCGACCGCCCGGCGCGGGCGTCCGGCATCGTCGGCGATCTGCGCGAGGGCTGGCGGGAGTTCGTCTCCCGCTCCTGGCTGTGGGGCATCGTCGTGCAGTTCGCCGTGGTCAACGCGGTGGTCGGCGCGGCCGAAGCGGTGTACGGGCCGCTGGTCGCCCGCGACCATCTCGGCGGCGCGGGACCCTGGGGCCTGGCCATGGCCGCCTTCGGTGTCGGCACGGTCGGCGGCGGCCTGCTGATGATGCGCTGGAAACCGCGCCGCATGCTGCTCGCGGGCGCCCTCGGCGTCTTCCCCCTGGCCCTGCCGAGCGCCACGCTCGCCCTCGCCTCCCCGCTGTGGATCCTGGCGCTCGCCATGTTCATCACGGGCGTGGCCATCGAGGTCTTCGCGGTCGGCTGGATGCTCGCGCTGCACCAGGAGATCGCCGAGGACAAGATGTCACGCGTGTCGGCGTACGACTGGTTCGGCTCGGTGGCCGTGACACCGATCGCCCTGGCCCTCGCCGGTCCCGCCGCCAGCCTCTTCGGCCGTACGCAGGCGCTGTGGGGCTGCTCCGCGGTGGTCGTGCTGCTGACGGGCGCCGTGCTGACGCTGCCGGACGTACGACGGCTGGAACGGCGTACGGGCGGCGGGCACGGGGTGGTGGCGGGCAGCAGCGTAGCGCACGCGGACGCCGTTCCCGCTCAGCCGACGGTGAAGGCGCCGTCCGGCGGGGTCGGCGAGGGCGCGGCCGACGTGTCGTAGACCGGGCGGGCGCGGCCGGTGAAACGGTCGAGCGCGGCGCCGTGCACCACGCGGGCGGGGAAGGCGTCGGCGGCGCACAGCCGGGCGAGCGCGTCCACCGGGAGCGGCGCGGCGCTGGCCACGAGCACCGCGTTGCCGAAGCGACGGCCGCGCAGCACGCCCGGCTCGGCGAGCAGGCAGATCTCGGCGGGGGCGGGGAACACGGCGCGGACCGTGGCCAGTTGGGACCGCAGGAAGGCGAAGGGGGCCGCGTCGGCGACATTCGCGACGTAGACGCCGCCGGGGCGCAGGACGCGGCGCGCGGCGCGTACGAACTCCACCGACGTCAGGTGCGCGGGCACGCGCGCGCCGCCGAAGACGTCCGCCACGACCGCGTCCGCGCTCGCCTCGGCCGCCGTGGCCAGCCACGCGCGCGCGTCCGCCGTGTGCACCGTCACCGACGCGGGGTCGGCCAGCGGCAGATGCTCGGCGACCAGCGCGGCCAGCCGCCGGTCGGCCTCGACGACGTCCTGCCGCGAACCCGGCCGCGCCCACGCCAGCCACCGCGGCACCGTCATCCCGCCGCCCCCGAGATGCACGGCCGCCACCGGCTCCCCCGGCGCGCTCCCGGCCTCCAGCGCGTACGCGATCCGCCGCACGTACTCGAACTCCAGGCACTCCGGATCGTCCAGGTCCACATACGACTGCGGTGCCCCGTCCACCGTCAACAGCCAGCCCCGTGGCCGGTCCACGTCCGGCATCAGCCGGGCTTCCCCGAAGTCCACGGGGCGGATCACGGGGACCGCTTCGGGGGCGGGGGCCTCTTCTGGGGCGGTTGGCGGGTCCTCCGGGGTGTGGCTCACGGGGTCATTGTCCCAGGCGGGCGGTTTCCGTACGGGGGTGCGGGTGTCCGTGCGGGCCGATGGCCGCCGTCGTGGGATCGGGGCTGCCGAGCGGGCGGGGATCGGGCGTGATCCGTACCGGCGCGGGGGGGGGGGCCCCCCCCCCCCCGCCCGCCCCCCCCCCCGCGGCGGGGGGGGGGGGGGGGGGGGGGGGTGGTGGGGGGGGGGGGGCGGGTGGGGGGGTGGGGGCGGAGCGGGG
>NZ_JBEXNE010000013.1:0-60108 GCF_040610915.1 Streptomyces sp. NPDC003300
GGGGGGCCCCCCCCGGGGGGGGGGTCGGCCGCCGCCGTGCGGGTCGGGGACGGGTGTGCGGGGGGCGGGTTCAGGCGGCCTCCTCCAGGGACAGGCGCTGGGCGATCTGGACGCCGGCCTGGAAGCGGCTGACCGAGCCCAGGCTGCGCAGCAGGGCCGCGATGTGGCGGCGGCAGGTGCGGACCGACATGTCCAGGCGGCGGGCCACGACCTCGTCGGTGAGGCCCTGGGCCATCAGCCGGGCGATGGAGCGCTGGAGGTCGTCGTTGATGTCCTCCGCGTAGCCCGCCTCCTCCATCGCAAAGGGCGCGGCGCCGTCCCACAGCAGGTCGAACATGTCGACCATGCACCGGATCATCGTCTCGTCGCGGACCTGCCGCGCGGTGGGCGGTCCGCCCGCCTCGCCCGCGGTGACCACCACGGCCAGCGCGCGGTCGAAGACCACCGCCGTCTGCGGCACGGAGCGGATGGTGCGGATCGACGCGCCGCGTTCCGTCAGCTTCTTGGCGCGGGCGCGGGAGGCGAAGTCGGCGCGGTCGCGGTGCGGCGAGAGCACCCGTACGTCGATCTCCGTGCCGAGCGTGTCGTAGCAGGCGTCGAAGAGGTCGTCCGGGGCGATCCGCGCGTCGTGACCGGGGCGCAGGACGATCGCCTCCGTGGCGCAGTCACCGGCCGCAAGCCGCAGCAGGCCGCGGATCTCGGCCTCGCCCTCGACGGTGTCGATGACGCCGAGCGGCCCTTCCGCGCCGCCCGGACCGCCCGCGATGGAGTCGATCCTGGCGCGCAACCGGTCGGCCAGCTCGCGCTGTTGGAGGATGGCCCGCTCGATCGGCGAGGTGAGCTGGGTCGCCGCGGAGTGCGGGTCCACCGGTACGAGACCGGTGCCGGTCGTCTCGTCGGTGCGCAGCAGCCGCAGTTCCACCAGCCGTGCGGCGGCGGCGAACACCTCCCCCGCGGACAGACCGAGTTCGAGCGCCACCAGGTCGATCGAGCCGGGGGTGACGGCGCCGCTGCGGGTCGCGTACTGGTAGACCGCGACGAGATCGCCGCTGTCGTGGCCGCCGGCCGGGTGCCGGTCGTATCCCGCGGGACGCGGGTGTTCCGGCGGGCGGTCCGGTGTCGGCGCGAGGTCGGATATCCCCGTGAGCATGGAGGGTGCCTCCCCTTCGTGGATCAATGCGGTGCCGCGGCGGGTCAGGTTCCGTTCGTGCTCCGCCCATGGTGCGTCGGGCCGCCATCACGCCGCCCTCGTTCCGCTCACCGCCCCCTGATACCGGCTCCCGGCGCGCTATCGATCCGCTATCGGCCCACTGTCCGGGGACCGCCGCCGGGGGCCGCGCCATCGCCCCGGGAACCCGCGTCACCTCGTCCGAGGGGCCGGGCGAGAGCGCTGCGATGGCGGTTCGAGAGCGGCCGGCGGTCAAGTGACATCTGTGCGCGGGTGGGTCCCGCGCCCCGGACGAAGACGAAGACCGGACGAAGACAAGGGGACCGATCACCATGGCCGAGACGACGCGGGAGATACCGCGCACCTTTCAGGACGTCCTGCTGCCCCGCCTGCCGTACGCGGAAGGCGACGAGCTGACGGCGGACGCCGATCTGGCCGCGCTGGGGCTGGACTCGATGGGCGTCGTGCAGCTTCTCGCGGACCTGGAGGACCACTTCGGGGTGGAGCTGGACGACGAGCTGCTGACCGAGGAGACCTTCGCCACGGTCGGCTCGCTGTGGGCGACCGTCGCCGACTTCGTCACGCCGGAACTCGCGGCCGGCCATGAGTGAGCCGACGGTGAGCGCGTCGGCGGTGAGCGAACCGACGACGGGCCGGACGACAGCACACGCCACGGCGGCGAACGGCACGGCGGCGAACGGCACGGCGACAAGTGCGCCGTCCACGAACGGCACGGCGCCCCACGGGGCGGCGGTGGCCGCCCGCCGGGTCGCCCCGCCGCTGACCCGCCTGGACCGGCTGATCGCGCGCGGCGCGACCCACCGCCCGGCGCTGACCTTCAAGGACCGCACCGTCAGCTACGGCGAACTCGCCGAGCAGGTCGCCGAAGTCGCCTACGGCCTGCACCGGTTGGGCGTGCGGCGCGGCGACCGCGTCGCCGTCTACGCGGAAAAGCGCGTCGAGACCGTCGTGTCGATGCTCGCGGTCTCCGCGGCCGGGGCCGTCTTCGTCCCGGTCAACCCGCTCTTCAAGGGCCGCCACCTGGCCGGTATCACCACCGACTGCGCGGTCACCGCGCTGGTCACCACCGCCGAGCGGCTGGAGACCGTACGCGCGGCGCTGCCGCCGGACACCACCGTCCGCCACCTGGTGCTGATCGGCGACACCGGCACCGTACTCCCGGCCGACGACCGCTGGACCGCGGTGCCGTGGGAGCGGCTGCGCGAGCACGGGCCGCTGCCGGTGCCCGGCGCCGACGCCGTCGTGGACGGCGACGTCGCGGCCGTCTTCTACACCTCGGGCAGCACCGGCGGCCCCAAGGGCGTGGTGCTCTCGCACCGCAATCTGCTCGCCGGAGCCGAGAGCGTCGCCTCCTACCTCGGGCACACCGAGGACGACGTGGTGCTGGCCGCGCTGCCGTTCAGCTTCGACGCCGGTTTCAGCCAGCTCACCACCACCCTGATCGCCGGGGCCCACCTGGTGCTCACCAACTACCTGCTGCCGCGCGAGGTGGTACGGCTCTGCGCCCGCCACGGCGTCACCGCGCTCACCTGCGTACCACCGCTGTGGCTGCAACTGGCCGCCCAGCAGTGGCCGCGGGAGGCGACCGCGCGGCTGCGGTACTTCGCCAACACCGGCGGCCGGATGCCCCGCGCCACCCTGGGCCGGCTCCGCGAGATCTTCCCGCAGGCCCGGCCGTATCTGATGTACGGGCTCACGGAGGCGTTCCGCTCCACCTACCTCGACCCGGACGAGACCGACCGCCGTCCCGACTCGATCGGCAAGGCCATCCCCAACGCCGAGATCCTGGTGCTCCGCCCCGACGGCACCCCGTGCGTGCCCGGCGAGCACGGCGAACTGGTGCACCGCGGCGCGCTGGTGGCCCTCGGCTACTGGAACGACCCCGAGCGCACCGCCGAACGCTTCCGCCCGGTGCCGGGCGCCGTCCCGTACGGCGGCACCGAGTTGGCGGTCTGGTCGGGCGACACCGTCTACAGCGACGAGGCCGGTTTCCTGTACTTCGTCGGCCGCACCGACGACATGATCAAGTCGTCGGGCTACCGGATCAGCCCCACCGAGATCGAGGAGGCCGTGTACGCCAGCGGCCTGGTCACCGAGGCGGTCGCGCTCGGCGTCGGCGACGAACGGCTCGGCCAGCACGTGGTCCTGGTTGTCGCGGGGGCCTGCGACACCGCCCGGCTGCACCAGGCGCTCGCCCGCGAGCTGCCGCCGTACATGCTGCCGCGCCGCACGGTCGTCCTGGACGAACTGCCGCGTTCGGTGAACGGGAAATTCGACCGGGTCGAGCTGCGCAGGACCGTGGAGGGCAACCGATGAGCGGCGCGGCACCGGGTCAGGGCGCGGAGGGCGCCGACGCTTTCGGCGGCTTCGGCCGGCACGGCCGGTTCACCGTCGTGGACGGCGAGTTGGCCGTCGGCGGGGTGCCCGCGGGGCGGCTGGCCGAACGCGTCGGCTCCACCCCCTTCTTCGCCTACGACCGTTCCCTGCTCAGCCGCCGCGTCGCGGAACTGCGGGCGGCGCTGCCCGACGGCGTGGAGCTGAACTACGCCGTCAAGGCCAATCCGATGCCCGCGCTGCTGCACCACATGAGCACGCTGGTCGACGGCCTCGACGTGGCGTCGGCCGGTGAGATGCTCACCGCGCTCGACACCACCGTCCCGGCCGAGCGGATCGGCTTCGCCGGACCCGGCAAGACCTCGATCGAGATCCGGCAGGCCGTCGCCGCGGGCGTCATCGTGGAACTGGAGTCGGCCACGGAACTGGCCCGGGTCCGGCTCGCGGGCGAACAGCTCGGCATCACCGCCCGCGTCGCCCTGCGCGTCAACCCGCCCTTCGCGGTGCGCGGTTCGGGCATGCGGCTGGGCGGCGGACCGCAGCAGTTCGGGGTGGACGCCGAACAGGCGCCGGAACTGCTCGCCGGGATCGGCGCGGCCGGGCTGGACTTCCAGGGCTTCCACGTCTTCGCCGGATCGCAGAACCTCGACGCCGAGAGCATCTGCGCCGCCCAGCGCGGCACCGTGGAACTGGTCACGGAACTGGCCGAGCACGCGCCGGGACCGGTGCGCTACCTCAACCTCGGCGGCGGCTTCGGCATCCCCTACGCCGCCCGTGACCGCGCCCTGGACCTGGGGCCGATCGGCGAGAACCTCGCCAAGCTCCTCGACACCGTCATCCGCCCCGCGCTCCCGCAGGCGCGCACCGTCATCGAACTCGGCCGCTATCTGGTCGGCGAGGCCGGTGTCTATCTGACCAGGGTCGTGGACCGCAAGATCTCCCGCGGCACCACCTTCCTCGTGGTGGACGGCGGTCTGCACCACCAGCTCGCGGCCACCGGCAACCTGGGCCGCGCGATCCGGCGCAACTACCCCATCGCGGTGGTGGGTTCCGCCGTCGCCCCGGCCACCGAGACGGTCGACGTGGTCGGCTGCCTCTGCACCCCGCTCGACCTGCTCGGCAAGGACGTGTCACTGCCCCACGCGGAGATCGGCGACCTCATCGCGGTGTTCCAGGCGGGCGCCTACGGCCTGACGGCCAGTCCGGTCGGCTTCCTCGGCCATCCGGCACCGCACGAAGTCCTGATCTGAACCCACCCGCCGCGGCGGCACCGGGCCCCGCGAGCCTCACGTTGCAAGGAAGGCTGACGGACATGGCGATCGCATCACCCCTCCCCGCCAGAGCCACGGCGGACCCCACGCCGGACCCGGCTGCGAACCCGCCCGCGGACTCGACATCGGACTCGACAACGGACCTGACGGGTGAGCCCACCGTGGACGGGCAGGCGCCCGCCGCCCCGGTGGGCACCGCGGTCCGGTTCCGGGTACTCGGCTCCCTCGAGGTGCGCGGCTCGCAGCAGGTGGCGGTCACGGCGCGGCGGCAGCAGATCGTGCTGGCGCTGCTGCTGCTGGAGACCGGCCGCGGTGTGGGACTCGAAACGATGGTGAACGCGGTCTGGGGCGGCACCCCGCCCGCGACCGCCCGCTCCCAGGTGCAGACCGCCGTGTCGGCGCTGCGCCAGCGGATGGAGCGCGCCGGGCTCGGCAAGCGCATCCGCATGCACGGCCTCGGCTACACCCTCGACCTCGCCCCCGGCGAGCTGGACCTGCACGTCTTCGACGAGCTGGCGGCCCGCGGCCGGGCCGCCGCGGCCGACGGGCGGCCCGCCGCCGCCCGCGCCGCCTTCCGCGAGGCGCTCGACCTGTGGAACGGCGACCCGCTGCCCGAGGTCGACAGCCCCGTGGTGCAGACGAAGCTGGTACGGATCTCCGAGCGCCGCTTCGAGGTGCTGGAGGAGTGCCTGGACGCCGAGCTGCGTCTGGGCCTGCACCACGAGGTGCTGGGCGAGATCAGCGCGCTGGCCGCCGAATTCCCGCTGCGCGAGCGCCCCGCCGTGCAGCTCATGACCGCGCTGTACCGCTGCGGGCGGCAGGCCGAGGCGCTGGCCGCGTACCACCAGGTGCGGCGCACCTTCATCGAGGAGCTGGGCATCGAGCCGGGGCCGGTGCTGCTCAAGCTGGAGCTGGCCATCCTCAACGGCTCCGGCGACCTGGACCTCCCGCAGACCGCCGCCCCCGCCACCGTCAACGCGACCGCGCCGCTGCCGCTGCCGCGGATGCTCCCGGCCCGGATCACCGACTTCACCGGCCACGCCGACGTCCTGGCGGAACTGACCGACCGGCTGTCCGCGCCCTCGGCGCCGATGGCCGTGATCACCGGCTGCGCGGGCGTCGGCAAGTCCGCGCTCGCCGTCGAGGCCGCGCACGCCCTCGCCCCGGCCTTCGCTGACGGCCAGTTGTACGCGCGGCTGCCGGTCGGCGCAGGTCCCCGCGAGGTCTCCGACGTCCTGGAACGCTTCCTGCGGGCGCTCGGCTTCACCGCCGCCGCCGTACCGGAGTCCCTGGACGGCCGCTCCGCGCTCTACCGCAGCGCGCTGGCCGAGCGCCGGATGCTGGTGGTCGTCGAGGACGCCGCCGACGTCACGCTGCTGCGCCCCCTGGTGCCCGGCACCCCCACCTGCGGTCTGCTCGTCACCAGCCGCGCCCGGCTGTCCGCGCCCGCCGACACGTACACCGTCGAACTGGAAGTGCCGCAGATCCCCGAGGCCGTGGAACTGCTCGCGGCGATGACCGGCCGCGAGCGGGTGGCGGCCGAGCCCAGCGAGGCGATCGAACTGGCCGAGCTGTGCGACGGGCTGCCGCTGGCGCTGCGCGCCGCCGCCGCCCGGCTGTCCGCCCGCCCGCACTGGAGCCTGGCCCAGCTCACCGCGCGGCTGCGCGACGAACGCCGCCGGCTGGACGAGCTGTTCCACCAGGGCCTGGACGTCCGGGCCGCGCTGCGCGGCACCTACGAGCAACTGGCCGCGCCCGCACGGCAGCTCTTCGCCCGGCTCGGCGGACTGCCCACGGCGGAGTTCCCCGCGTGGGCCGCGGCCCCGCTGCTCGACGTGGCGACCGCGTCGGCCGTGGACGTGCTGGAGACGCTGGTCGACGCCCGGCTGGTCGACCCGGTCGGCGGCAGCGGCGTCACCGCCCGCTACCGGCTGCGCGGCCTGACCCGGCTGCACGCCGCCGAGTGCCTGGCGGAACTGGCCGAGGACCAGGACGAGTCGGCCCCGCGGCGGCGGCTGCTCGGCGCGTGGCTGACGCTGGCCGACGAGGCGCTGCTGCGCCAGGGCGGCACCCCGGCCGCCGAACTCCACCACCCCACCCGCTGGCCGATGGAACTGCCCATGCTCCGGGCCGTGTTGAGCGACCCCGGCGAGTGGTACGGCACCGAGCGCGAGTCGCTGCTGGCCGCCGTACGGCAGGCGGCCGACGTCCACGAGACCGAGGCGTGCTGGCACCTGGCGGTCGCGGTCGGTGCGCTGGCCGCGGTCCAGCGGGCGCACGACGACTGGCGGGCCGCGGGCACCGACGCGCTGCGCGCCACGCAGCGCGCCGGGGACTCCCTCGGCGAGGCCGCCATCTTGTTCTCGCTCGGCACGCTCGACCTGCGCGAGCGCCGGTACGAGCAGGCCACCGCCCGGCTGCGGGGCGCGCTCGGCGCCTTCGAACGGCTCGGCGCCGACTCCTGGCGCGAGGCGGCGGGCAAGGCGCTGGAGCGGCTGGCCCGCGAGACCGGGGCAGCGGCCGACGGCAGGACCCCGCGTCCCGGCCGCGGCGGCGCGGGCTCGACGCCCGCGACGCCGGTCGAGACCTCCGCCTGGGGCGTCCCGGCCACCCAGCGCCGCTACGGCCTGGCCGCCAGCACCGGCGGCTCCGGCACCCCCGCGGCCCGTACCACCCCGGCCCCCCGCTCCACGGCCCCCCGTCACCGCCCGGCGGCCTCCTTCCCCACCCGTCGGCGTACCGAATCGGTGGAGGAGCAGTGACGCGGGCGCCCCACCCCGTGCGGTACGGGTGCCCCGCCCCGGCGCCCACCGGTCCTGACCACCGCGTTCTGCACTGGCAGCACACCGATTCCCAGGAGGAGCAATGAGCTTGAGGACCCCCTCGCCGCCGGCGGGAGTGCGGGACGAACCGTCGCGGAAGCCGGACCGGCAGGCCGCCAGGAGCGGTGAGGACAGCGACCGGGCCATGCTCGAAGTGACCGGACTCAGCAAGCGCTACGGCGAGGTCCAGGCGCTGGACGGCTTCGAACTGACCGCGCACCGCGGCGAGATCGTCGGACTGGTCGGCCACAACGGCGCGGGCAAGTCGACCTTCGTCGAGATCGTCTCCGGGCTCATCAGGGCCGACTCCGGCGGCGTCCGCATCGGCGGCGAGGAGCCCACCAAGGCGCGCGGGCGGATCGGCGTCTCCCCGCAGAACATCGCCCTCTACCCGCCGCTGTCCGTCCGCGAGCACATGAAGTTCTTCGGCGGCCTGTCCGGGCTGCGCCGCCGCGCCCTCACGTCCGCCATCGACGAACTGTCCGCCGCGCTGCGGCTGACCGAATTCCTCGACCGCCCGGCCGGTGTGCTCTCCGGCGGCCAGCAGCGCCGTACGCAGGCGGCCGTCGCCATGATCCACCGCCCCGACCTGCTGCTGCTCGACGAGCCCACCGCGGGCGCCGACCCGGAGACCCGCCAGGCGCTGCTCGACACCGTCAAGCTCCGCGCCGCCGACGGCGCCGCCGTCGTCTACACCACCCACTACCTGACCGAACTCACCGAACTGGCCGCGACCATCGCCGTCGCCAAGCGCGGCCGGGTGGTCGCCCGCGGCACCAGCGCGCAGCTCCTTGAGGGCCTGCCCGGCGAGGTCCGCGTGGTCCTGGCCGACGGCAGCGAACTCCACGAGTCCACCACCGACCCGACCGCCGCCCTGGTGCGGCTGCTCCACGAGGCGCGGCAGCCGGTCACCTCCGTCGACGTCCGCAAGCCCGACCTCGACGACCTCTACCGATCCCTGGCGGTGCTCGATGTCGACTGAATCCCTCTACCGGTCCGGCCTGATGGCCAAGTACAACGCCCTGCTGCGGCTGCGCGACCCCGGACAGCTCATCAGCTACATCGCGATGCCGATGCTGCTGATGCTGGTCTTCAAACCGCTGTACGTGACCGCGCTCAAGACCGGCACGCTCCAGGCGGTCACCGGGCCGCTGGTGATGTTCTCGGTCTTCGCGCTCTCCATCGTGGGCAACTCGATCATGGTCGAGCGCGAGTGGCGCACCTGGGACCGGCTGCGCGTCACCCGCGCCTCACGGGCCCAGCTCCTGCTGGGCAAGGCCGTACCGGCCTTCGTGATCCTGCTGCTCCAGCAGAGCGTGCTGCTGATCTTCGGCTGCCTGGTGATCGGGCTGCCGGTCCCGCCGACCCTGGGCTGGATCATGCTGGCCGTCGCGGTGTGGGGCTTCACCCTGCTCGCCCTCGGCACGGCGCTCGCCACGGTCGTCCGCAGCCGCGGCGACCTCGGCATGGTCTCCGACCTGGGCGCGATGCTGGTCAGCGCGCTCGGCGGCGCCCTGGTGCCGGTCAGCCTGATGCCCGCCTGGGCCCAGCACATCGCCCCGGCCTCGCCCGGCTACTGGGCGATGTCCCTGCTGCACGCCGCCATCGACGGCGACGCCTCGCGGATGCTGCGCCCGGCGCTGGTCTGCCTGGCGATCGGCGTGGCCTGCGGCGCCTTCGCCACCTACCGGCTCTCTCGCGGCTGGGGCCGCAGCCACCTGCTGTGAGGAGACATCGTGTCTGACATACCCGACGAGACGGACGAGACCGACGAGGCGTACGACGCCTACGATTCCGCGGTGGCCCTGGTCGGCATGGCCGGCCGCTTCCCCGGCGCCCCGGACGTGGCCACGCTGTGGCGCAACGCGCTGGCCGGTGTCAGCGGCCTGCGCGAGATCACCGACGAGGAACTGGCCGCGGCGGGCGTCTCCGCGCGGACCGCCGCCAACCCCCACTACGTACGGGTGGGCGGGCCGGTCGACGGCATCGCCGACTTCGACGCCGCCGCGTTCGGCTTCTCGCCGCGCGAGGCGGAGACGATGGGCCCGCAGCACCGGCTCTTCCTGGAGTGCTCCTGGGAAGCGCTGGAGAACGCCGGTTACCCGCCGGTGGCCCCGCCGGGACAGGTCGGCGTCTTCGGCGGTTCCGCCTTCCCCGACTACCTGCTCGACAACGTCGCGCACGTCATGGACGAACCCGGCGGCGGCCAGTTGGTCGCGGTCGGCAACGAACGGGACTCGCTCACCAGCCTGGTGGCGTACAAGCTCGGCCTGCGCGGTCCGAGCCTGAGCGTGCAGACCTTCTGCTCGACGTCGCTGGTCGCGGTGCACCTGGCCTGCCAGAGCCTGCTGACCTTCGAGAGCGATCTGGCCCTGGCCGGCGGCGCCTTCCTGCCGCTGCCGCAGCCGACCGGGTACATGTACCACCCGGGCGGCATCACCTCGCCGCAGGGCACGGTCCGCAGCTTCGACGCGGCGGCCGACGGAACGGTGATGGGCGCGGCCGTCGGCGTGGTCGCGCTGCGCAGGATGACCGACGCGCTCGCCGACGGCGACGTGATCCACGCGGTCATCCTGGGCTCCGCGGTCAACAACGACGGTCAGGAGCGCGTCGGTTACTCCGCACCGGGCGTCGAGGGACAGGCCGCGGTGATCCGTACCGCGCTGAACGTCGCCGACGTCAAGCCCGAGTCCGTCGGCTACGTGGAGTGCCACGCCACCGGCACCGCGCTCGGCGACGGCATCGAACTGACCGCGCTGTCACGGGTGTTCCAGACGACACCGCAGACACCGATCGTGCTGGGCTCGGCCAAACCGGCCGTCGGCCACCTGGACCGGGCCTCCGGCGTCACCGGCCTGATCCGGGCCGCGCTCGGCGTCCGCGACGGCGTACGGCTGGCCATCCCCGGCTTCGAGAAGCCCAACCCCGCGCTGGCCGCCGCCTCCGACCGCTTCACCGTACTGCCGCACAATCAGCCGTGGCCGGCCGGACCCGAGCCGCGCCGGGCCGGAGTCAGCTCCTTCGGCATGGGCGGCACCAACGCGCACGTCGTCATCGAGCAGGCCCCGCCGCGTACCGCCCGCGCCGCCGTCCCCGGACCGCACCTGCTGGCCTTCTCCGCGGGCGACCAGGACGCGCTCGACGAGGTCACCGAGCGGCTGCGCGGCCACCTGGCCGCGCACCCCGAACTGGACCCGGCCGACGTCGCCTACACCCTCCAGGTCTCGCGCGGGCACTTCGCACTGCGCCGCTTCGTGGTCTGCGACGACCTCCAGGACGCGGTCGCCGCGCTCGGCGACCCCGGCCGCTGGGTGGACGGCGAGACCACCCGGCACGACCCGGCCGTGGTGCTGGCCGAGGAGGAGCGGGCACCGGCCGACTGGCGGTCCCAACTGGCCGCCGCGGCGGCCTCGTTGCTGCCGGGAACCCCCGAGGGCGGCGCTTCCCCTGCCGTCTCCGCCGTCCTGGAACAGGGGCTGCGGGCGATCGGCGTGCGGATCAGGGCCGCCGGTGACACCGGGACCGGGCACGTCGAGACCGTCACCGTCGCCCCCGAGGCCGACGCTCCCTCCGGGTCGGCGGCGCGCTGGCTCGTGACCACCGTCGGCCGACTGTGGCTGGCGGGCGCCGCGATCGACTGGGCCGCGCTGCACAAGGGCGAGGGACGGCGGGCCGAACTGCCCACCTACCCCTTCCGCCGCACCCGCCACTGGGTGGAGGCGCGGCCGGGAGCCCGCGGTGAGAAGCCGCCGGCCGAGGGCCGTGTCGACGACCTCGCGCAGTGGTCGTATCTGCCCGCGTGGCGGCAACGCCCGCTGCCCACCCGCGATCTGGACGAGCGGCTGCGCGCGGCCGGGCCGTGGCTGGTGCTGGCCGCCGAGGAGCGCGCCGAGGCGCTGGTACGCCGACTGGCGGTGGCCGGCGCCGAGGTCGTCACGGCAAGGCCCGGCGGGGAGTTCGGGCAGGACGCGGCGGGGGACTTCACCGTACGCGTCGAACACCCGGAGGATCTGGGGGAGTTGCTGGCCCTGCAATTCGTCGCGCCCCGCACGCTCGTGCACGGCTTCTCGCTCGCCTCACCCGAGGGCGACGGCGCCGGCCACTTCACCGCGGAGCAGGAGCGGGGAACGCACTCCGCGCTCGGCCTGGTCGGCGTGCTGGCCGCCGAATCCGAGCCCGCGCAGGCCGAGTTGACCCTGCTGACCGCCGGGGCCGTCTCCGTGACCGGCACCGATCTGCGGCATCCGGAGCACGCGGCGCTCGCCGCGCTGGCCCCCACCATCGGCCAGGAGAACGCGCATCTGTCGTGCCGTCACCTCGACCTGGACCCGGCGGAGGGCGCCGGCACACCGGCGGCGGTCGACCAGACGCTGGCCGCGATCGTCCACCCGCACCAAGGGCCTTCGGCCGTCCGGGCCGGCGACCTGTGGGCGCGGACCTATCAGCCGCACCCGCTGGAGGAGACCGACCCCGCGCGTCCGGTGTTCGGCGACGGCGAGACGGTGCTGATCACCGGCGGTCTCGGCGACGTCGGCCTGGCCCTGGCCCGACACCTCGCGGAGAGCCACGGCTGCCGTCTGGTGCTGACCTCGCGCGGCGGACTCCCGCCGCGTGAGCGCTGGCCGGAGCTGTCGGCCGGTGACGACCGGGTCGCCCGGCACATCAGGAACGTGCTGGATCTGGAAGCGCGCGGCGCCGAGGTGATCGCCATGGGCGCGGACGTCGGCGACCAGGAGGCGATGCGGGCCGTCGTCCGGGCGGCCGACGAGCGGTTCGGCGGCATCGACGCGGTGGTGCACGCGGCCGGTACGCGGGACCCGAGCCGGTTCGAGATCGCCCACCTGTCCGACCGGGAGAACCGTGCCGCGCACCTGCACCCCAAGGTGGCCGGCTTCCACACCCTCCAGGCGGTCCTCGGGGACCGTGCCAAGTACCGCAGGATCACCGTGTCCTCGCTGTCCGCGGTGCTCGGCGGCGTCACGTTCGGTCCGCACGCCGCGGCCAACGCGGCGCTGGACGCGTACGCCCGCAGGGCCCGGCTGCGCGGCGAGGGCCGCTGGATCACCGTCGACTGGGACACCTGGGCGACCGACGCGGAGCGCCGTGAGGCGCACGGCGATCCGGCCGCCGGGGCCTACGAGATGACGGTGCCGGAGGGCCTGACCCTGCTGGAGCGCGCGCTGGCGGCGGCCGACCGGCTCGCCCACGTGGTGATCTCCTCCGGGCCGCTCGCCCCGCGGCTCGCCCAGTGGGTCACCGGCGACGGCACGTCGGCGGAGCAGCGGGCCGCCGACGACGGGCAGCGCCACGCGCGGCCGAAGCTGCGCACCCCGTACGCCGAGCCCGCCGAGGGCACGGAGGCGGCGCTGGCGGAGATCTGGGGCCAGGTCCTGGCGGTGGAGGGAATCGGCGCGGATGACGGCTTCTTCGAACTGGGCGGTCACTCGCTCGTCGCCGTCGAGCTCTCGGCGCGCATCCGCGCGGCCCTCTCGTGCGACCTCGCCCCGACCGACCTGCTGGAGCACTTCACCGTCCGCCGTCTGGCGTCCTTCGTGGAGGGCTGACACCGGCACGTACCGGCACCCGTACCGCCAGGGGCGGCCGTCGCGGACCTTCCGCGTCGGCCGCCCCGCGCGTGCTGTCCGCGCGGTGGTCCCGTGCGGCACGCCCGGCTCCGCCACCCGGTGGCGGGGCGCCGTCACCGGTCGGCCGCCGCGGCGCGCGCCGTGAGGGCCTTGCGGTCGATCTTGCGGTTGGCGTTGAGCGGGAACTCCTCGACCTGGACGAAGCGGCGGGGGACCAGGGCGCGCGGCAGGAAGGCCGCCAGCTCCTCGGCCAGGGCCGCCTGAGGCCGCCGCTCACCGAGCAGGAAGGCCGTCAACTCGCCGTCCACGGCGACCGCTACGGCCTCCTTCACACCCTCGACGCGGCGCAACGCCCACTCCACCTCGGCCAGTTCGACGCGCACCCCGTGGATCTTCACCTGGTGGTCGCGCCGGCCCAGATACGCGAAGGCGTCGCCGGGCAGCCGCCGTACCAAGTCGCCCGTGCGGTACCAGCGTTCGCCGCCGTGCTCCAGGAACCGGCCCTCGTCGTCGGCCGGGTCGAGATAGCCGGGGAACATCTGGTCGCCGGTGACGCACAGTTCACCGTCGCCGTCCTCGGTGGGCTCGTGCAGCAGCGCCCGCATACCGGGGTGCAGACGGCCGATCGACACCACGTCGTTGACGCACGACGACGGTGAGGTGACCGGGTCCCAGCGGTGCACACTGCACGAGATGGTCAGCTCGGTCGGGCCGTAGAGATTCTCGACCACCGAGCCGGGCGCCGCAGCGCCCCACTCCCGCGCGTCGTGGGCCAGCAGCGGCTCCCCGCAGAACAGGCTCCAGCGCAGGCTCGGCATGCTGCCCGCGGGCAGCCCCCGGGGCCGCCGCCGCAGCAGCGACACCAGGCTCGGCGCGGAGAACCACACCGTGATGCCCTGCTCGGCGACGAACCGCTCCAGCGAGGCGTACGCGGTCGGCGGCACGCTCACCACGGTGCCGCCGCTGCCCCAGCCGGTGAACAGGTCGAACATCGCCAGGTCGAAGGTGAGATCGAAGGTCTGCGAGAACACGTCCCCGCTGTGGAAGCCGTACCGGCCGTGCACGAAGCGCAGATAGGCGTCGACATTGCGGTGCAGCACGGGCACCCCCTTGGGCGTGCCCGTGGAGCCCGAGGTGAACAGGATGTACGCGATGTCGTCGGGCGTCGTCGGCAGCGGCTGCTCCAACGGCTCCCCGACCGGCTCCCCGACGACGGGGACGCCGTCGAGGACCCCGGCCAGCTCCGGCAGCACGGCGGCGCCGCGCTCGTCCACGATCAGCGCGTCCAGACCGGCCGCGGTGATCATCCGGGCGGTGCGGTCGGCGGGGAAGCCGGGGTGCAGCGGCACGACGGCCGCGCCCGCGAACTGCGCGGCCAGCAGACCGGCGTAGGCGGTCACGGTACGGGAGGCCAGCAGGCCGACCCGCCGGGGCCGCCCGCCGGGGACCGCCGCGACGACGGTCCCGGCGAGCGCCCGCGCGGCGGCGTCCAGCCGCGTGTAGTCGACGGCGGTGGAGCCGACGCGCAGCGCCTCGGCCCCGCCGTCGAGCGCCAGGCCGTGCCGGAACCAGTCGGTGAGGGTCCGGCCCGCCGGGACCGCGGCGCCCGCGGTCCCCGGCGGCCGGTCCCCGGCCTCCCGTCGCGGCCCGCCCGGCCGCGACGGCAGGCGCGCGGGTTCAGTGGTGAACAACGGATGCCTCCTGCGGGTGGATGGGCGCGAGGCCCGGAAGCTGCGGGCCCCAGGTGCCGCGCAGCGCCCGGTCGATGTAGCGGTGGGTGACCGCGGCCTGCTCCAGCACCGCGAAGTGCCCGCCGGTCAGGGTGTGCGAGGTGAAGCGCCCGGTGGTCTGGTCGCGCCACCCCGCCACGTCGGCGATGCCCGCGCGCGGGTCGTCGGTGGCCGCGAGCGCCGTGATCGGCACGCTCAGCGGAGCCTGCGGCCGGTACTCGTAGGAGTCCCTGACCCCGAAGTCCGCGCGGAACGGCGGCAGGATCATCCGCAGCACCGTCGGGTCGGTCAGCATCCACTCCGGGGTGCCGCCGATCCGCCGCAGCAGCGCCACGACCTCGTCCTGCGTCATCCCCGCCACCGGCGGGTCGCCGTCGTCGGGCGAGCCGGGCGCCGCGCACCCGGAGACGAACAGGTGCACCGGCATGGGCCCGCCGCGGCGCCTGATCTCCCGCACCAGCTCGAAGCCGACCAGCGCCCCGAGGCTGTGCCCGTACACCGCGTACGGCCGCGTCTCCCCCTCCGGGGAGGTGTCGGCCAGCACGGCGTCCGCGAGGTCCGGCACCAGCCGGTCCATCCGGTCGTACGGGGTGTCGCGCAGCCGGGTCTCCCGGCCGGGCGGCTGGACCGGGCGCACCGACACCGGGCCCAGCCTGCCGAACCAGGAACGGTACGCCGAGGCCGAACCCCCGGCGTGCGGCAGGCAGTACAGCCGCACGCCGGCGCAGCCGGGCTGCTCCGCGAAGGGCAGCCACGAGGCGGCGGGCGCCGCCTCCAGCACGGTCGTCATCGCGTCACCTCGACCTCGACATAGCCGGGCAGCGGCTGGATCTGGTCCAGGTCCGCCCCCAGCACCAGCCGGTCGCCCTCCCTGGCCACCTCGCGGAAGCCGCTGAAGGCGTAGGTGATCTGCATCATCCGGTTGCGGCCGGTCTCCACGAAGTCCGCGCGCAGGCCCGCACCGGCCTCCCGCGCCCGCTCCATGATGTGGCTGAGCAGCACCGAGCCGACCCCGCGGGACATCACCCGGCACGACATCAGCATCATGTGGAGCTGCCAGTTCGGGTCGCCGGTCTCCACCAGCGCCAGGCCGATCTTGCCGTACGAGCCGAACCGGTCGGTGAGGGTGGCCACCAGCAGCAGGTGGTCGGGCGACTCGCGCAGCGCGTCCAGCTCGTCGTACGAGTACGTGCGGCCCGTCGAGTTGAGCTGGTTGGTGCGGATGGTCAGTTCCTCCGCGCGCTGGAGGTCCTCGCGGGCCGCCGGGGCGATGGTGAACGTCATGCCCAGGCTGGCCAGGAACTCCTCGTTGGTGCCGACGAAATCGCTCTCGATCTCGTCCCGCGCGAGCTGGCTGTGGTACATCGCCCGGCGCTGCGCCGACTCGTCGGAGACGAACCGCGGCCGGAACTCGATCCGGTTCAGCTCGGTGTCGATGTCGAGCGCGTTGACCCGGGTGACCTCGGGGACGGAGAACTCCATCTCGGCCAGCTCGAAGTCCTGGTCGTCGACGAAGGCGAACGCGTCGAGCCCCAGATTGAGCTTGGCGGAGATCTGCCGGACCGACTCCGACTTGGCGTTCCAGCCGATCCGCGGGTACAGGAACAGGTCCTCAAGGCCCAGTTCGCGCAGCTTCGCCATGGCCGTGTCGTGGTCGTTCTTGCTCGCCACGGAGTGCAGGACGCCCAGCGCGTCCAGCCGGCGGATGTGCTCCACCACGCCGGGGCGCAGGGTGACCTCGCCGTCCTCCAGCAGCACCCCGTCCCACAGCGTGTTGTCCAGGTCCCACACCACGCACTTGATCTTGCCCTGCGCGGGCTTGCGGTACGGACCGTCCGGCGGCGACGCCGGGCCGGTGGCCGGCGCGGTGGCCGGCGGTTGCGTCAGCGTGCTCACAGTGCCCACTCCCGGTATGCCTCGTCAGCGATCGTGATCCGCTGGATCTCGTTGCTGCCCTCGATGATTTCCATGACCTTCGCGTCCCGGTACAGCCGTGCGACCGGGAAGTCGGCGCTCATTCCGTTGGCGCCGTGGATCTGTACGGCCTCCGTGGAGTGCCGGGCCGCCGCGGTGGACGCGAAGTACTTCGCCACCCAGGTGGCCATGATGGTCGCCGGGTCCCCGGCGTCCTTGAGCACACCGGCCTGGTGGCACAGCAGCCTGGCCGCCCGCACATCGGTGACCATGTCCGACAACTTCGCCCGGATGAGCTGGAGTTCACGGAGTTTGCTGCCACCGACCGTGCGCTGCGCGGTGTAGTACGCCGACGCCTCCAGGCACGCCTGGACGATTCCGACGGAACCGGAGGCGACCGAGAACCGGCCCAGGTCGAGGGTTCCGCTGAGCACCATGCCGGAGGCGAACGAACTGGGCCCCAACAGCGCGTCGGAATCGAGCCGCACATCGTCGAACTCCAGCTCGGCGATGAGCGAGGCCCGGGTGCCGAGCACGTCCTCCACCGGTATCACCCGCACGCCGGGTGACCGGCGCGGTACGAGCAGGGCGATCACGCTGGACTCGGTGCGGGCGAACACCAGGAACAGGTCCGCCCGTTGGCCACCGGTGATCCACTTCTTGCGGCCGTTGAGCCGCCACCCGCCGTTCTCCTGGACGGCGGTGGTACGGATGCCCGCGGTGTCGCTGCCGCCACCTGCGGGCTCCGACAGGCAGAAGGCGCCGCGCACCGCGCCGGTGGCCAGCGACGGCGCCCACTGCTCGATCTGGGCGGGGCTGCCCCAGCGGAGCAGCGCCCACGACAGCATGGTGTGCACGGTGAGCAGGGACCTGACCGAGGAACATCCCCGGCCCACCTCCTCGTGCACCTGACCGAGCGTCACCAGGTCAAGGTCCTGGCCGCCCAGCGCGGCCGGGTAGAAGGGGGCCCACAGGCCCGCCTCGCCGATCCGCTCCTGCAACTCCTCGGGGACCGCGCCCCGCCGGTCGTACACGTCGGCCACCGGCATGATGTGGGTGTCGACGAACGCGCGTGCCGAGTCCCGGGTGATCCGGGCCCCCGCCGGCGCCGCCGCGAGGGGCGGCGCCGTGGTCAAGCTCGTCATGGTCTGGCTCCTCAGTCGACGGAGACGGGGACGCTCCGGCGGGCGACGAGGTCCGCCATGGCCTCGACGGTGCGGAAGTTGTCGATGCGCAGTTCGTCGTTGGGGATGGTGAGGCCGAAGGTCTTCTCGATGAACATCACCAGCTCCATCGCGAAGAGCGAGTTGATGTAGCCGAGCGAGAAGATGTCCTGGTCGGTGGCGATGCTGGCCTGCGGGAAGCGGGCCTCGATGAAGGAGAGGATGCTGGTCTGGGCGGTGGTGTTCTCGGACATGGTCGTCATCCCTTGTTGTCGTAGGTGTAGAAGCCACGGCCGGTCTTCCGGCCGTGCAGTCCGGCGTCGGTCATCTGCTTGAGCAGCGGGCAGGGCCGGTACTTGCTGTCGGCGTAGTGCTCGTAGAGCACCTCGACGCTGTAGAGGATCGTGTCGACGCCGATCAGGTCGGCGGTCTCCAGCGGACCCATCGGGTGCCCGAAGCACCCGCGGAACACCTCGTCCACCGACTCCGCGGTGGCGACGCCCTCGTGGACGAGGAAGGCGGCCTCGTTGACGGTCAGCATGAGCACCCGGTTGGAGACGAAGCCGGAGGCGTCCTTGACGTCCACCGCCTTCTTGCCCATGCCGCTGAGGAGCTGGCGGGTGACCTCGACGGTCTCCTGCGCGGTGTGGAAGCCGGGGATCAGCTCCACGACCGGCTTGGCCGGCACCGGGTTCATGAAGTGCACCCCGACGACCCGCTCCGGGTGCGTGCCGACCGCGGCGACGCGGGTGATCGGGATCGCGGAGGTGTTGACGATCACGACCGCCTCGGGGGAGAGCACGCGGTCCAGCTCGGCGTGCACCTCGCGCTTGATCTCCCAGTTCTCGGTGACGTTCTCGATCACGAAGTCGGCCTTGGCGAGCGCCTCGACGCCGACGGCGGTGGTGATCCGGCCCAGGATCTCGTCGGGGTCAAGGGCCGGTCCGCCCATCAGGCGGCTGAGCCGGCAGTTGCGGCTGATGGCCGCCTTGGCGTCGGTGAGAATCCGCTCGTCGATGTCGACGAGGACGGTCTCGTAACCGGACTGGGCCAGATTGTGCGCGACTCCGATGCCCATGACCCCGGCACCGACAACTCCTACGACGGTCATGATCTCTCCGATTCCTTGGTGGGTGGTGCTGGCTGTTGTGGGTGTGCTGAACCACGCCTGGGGCGTGGGGTGTCGCGTGGTGCGGAGTGCCGCTGACGCGGGATCAGCTCCTGCGCCGCCGGGCGGCGGTCTTCAGGCCGGACCTGCGCAGTCGCGCCTGCTCCTGGCCGTCGGGCTCCGGGACGGGCGCCGCGTCCGCGGCGGGTCCGTCCACGACCTTGGCGAGGGCCTCGACGGTCGGGGCCTCGTAGAGGATGTGCGGGGGGAGCTCGGCGTCCTGGAAGGCCCGGCGCAGGGCCGCGAGCAGGGCGATGCCGAGCAGTGAGTTGCCGCCGAGTTCGAAGAAGTTGTCACGGGCGCCGACCCGTTCGAGCTTGAGCATGTCGCCCCAGACCTCCGCCAGCCGCTCCTCGACGGGGCCCGAGGGCTCCCGGTAGGGGGTGAGGAGTTCGGGCCGCGGGTGCCGGTCGGCGGAGCCGGAGCCGCCGCCCGCCGGGGCCATGACGGCCTCGACGGTGAAGCCGGTGCTGTAGCTCACCATCGTCGGCAGGTCCTGCGTGGAGACCACGACCCGCGACTCGCCGGAGGCCAGGGCCCGCAGCAGCGAGCGCCAGCCCTCCGCGAAGGTGATGCCGAAGGCTTCCCGGTGCGAGCGGAAGAAGGCCTGCAAGCCCTCGTCGTAGCCCGACAGACCGGAGTCCCAGGCGTTCCAGGTCCACTCGCCCCAGTCGACCGACAGGACCCGGCGGCCGGTGGCCGCCTGCCGTGCCGCGTAGCCGTCGAGGTAGGCGTTGCCCGCGCAGTAGTCGACCTGCCCCGGGCCGCCGCCGGTGGCCGCGGTGATCGAGGAGAACAGCACCAGGAAGTCCAGCGCGGTCTCATCAGCGTGGCCGATTCGCAGTGCTTTGTCCAGGGCCTGTACGCCGGCAACTTTGGGCGCGAGAACGAGCTCGGAGTCGTCGGACTGCTTGAACTGGATCAGACCTGTTCCGGGCACGCCGGCGGTGTGCAGGATGCCGTGCAGGGCGCCGAAACGCTCTTGCGCCAGGTCGATGGCGCGCCGGACGTCGGGCGCGCTCGCCACGTCACCCGTGACGATCTCGACCTCCGCGCCCAGCTCCACGATGCCCAGGACACGGCTCACCCTGGCCCGCAGCGCCTCGTCGGCCGCCTCGGTGCCCGCGGCGATGCCCTCCCACCGCTCACGCGGCGGCAGCCCGCGGCGGCCGAAGAGCACCAGCCGGGCGCCGACCTGCCGTGCGAGGTGTTCCGCCATGCCCAGACCGATGCCGCCCAGACCGCCGGTGATCAGATAGACCCCGCGCTCGCGCAGCACCGCCGCGGCGCTCTCGTCGTCCGCCGCCGGGAGCATGTCGTAACCGCACACCCAGCGCCTGCTGCCGCGCAGGGCGACGGCCGCGTCGGTCCGCGGTCGGCGCAGTTCGGCGGCGACGGCGGCGGCCGGGGTGTCCGGCTCGACGTCGAGCAGCCGGGTGGTGACGTTGGGGTACTCCAGCGGCACCACGAGCGTCGGGCCGATGAGCGTGGCGGCGTCGGGCCGTACCTCCGAACCGTCGAGCACCTGGTGGGCGCCCGCGGTGACCATGTCCAACTGCCAGTCGCCCGAGCCCAGTTCACCGGCCGCACGGGCCAGTGCCACCAGGGTGTGCAGACCGAACGCGATCGACTCGTCGTCGGGCCGCTCCGCGAGCGTCCACAGATGGACCACCCGTTCCAGCGCGAGCCCGCGCTTGCGCAGATCGCGCAGGACCGCCTGGGCGTCGCCCGAGTGGCCCGGCCGTACGGTGTAGCCGGTCGCCGGGTCGGCGCTCCAGCCGCCGCCGGGACGGACCGCGGTCACGGTCGCGCCGTCGGCCGCCGCCGCGCGCACCAACTCGTCGAGCACACCGTCGGCTTCCGACCCGTCGGCGTAGACCAGCCAGCTCGCGGGCTGCGCGCCCGCCGTCGCCGGGGACGCGGTCTGCCGCCACACCGGCTGCCAGACCCACTGCTCCTCCGGCAGCTTCGGGACCCGGTCGATGTCCTCGAAGCTGGCGGGCACACCCGGTGTGCCCGGCGCCGTCGCAGCCGCGGGCGCGGCCGGCTTGGCGCCGATCAGCGGGGTCTGCTCGATCCAGTAGCGCTGCCGCTGGAAGGGGTACGTGGGCAGCGGCACCCTGCCGGGCGCGAAGCCCCGGTGCAGCTCGGCGGTCCGCTCGGCGCGGCCGTGGTAGGCCGCCCAGTCCAGGTCCACACCGGTCAGCCACAGCCGCGACAGGGCCTCGGTCAGGACCCGGTCGGCCGGACGCGGGTCGCTCTGCGCGGGCAGCGTCGCGGTGATCGTCGCCCAGCGCTGCGGAGCGCAGCCCGCGCCGCGCACCATCGTGCCCAGCGACTGTCCGGGACCGATCTCCACCATCGCCAGCTCGGGGTCGGCCAGCAGCGTCTCGACGGCCGCCGCGAACTGCACGGGACGGCACATGTGCTCCGCCCAGTAGGCGGGGTCCCGCACCAGCCGGGCGTCGGCGACACCGCCGGTGACGTTCGACAGGTACGGCAGCCGCGGCGGGTTGAGCCGGATGTTCTCCGCGACCCACGAGGTCAGCTCGTCCGCGAGCGGGGCGAGCATCCGGGAGTGGAAGGCGTGCGTGGTGCGCAGCCCCCGGCTGGGGACGCCGTCGCGCTCCAGGTCGGCGGCGAGGCCGGCCAGCGCGTCGGCGGGACCGGCGACCACCACGGTCTGCGGGCCGTTGACCGCGGCGATGTCCAGGCCGCGCGCCTGAAGTCCGTAGCGGTCGCGCAGGTCGTCGGGCCCGAGCGGCACCGCGGCCATGGAACCCGTCTCGACCCCGGAGATCAGCCGGGCCCGGTGCACCACCAGCGCCAGCGCGTCCTCCAGCGACAGCACCCCGGCCAGGCAGGCCGCGACGTACTCGCCGAGGCTGTAGCCGAGCATCAGCGACGGCTGCACGCCCCACACCATCAGTGTCGAGGCCAGCGCGTAGTCCACCGCGAACAGCAGCGGCTGGACGATCTCGGTGCGCTCCAGCTCCGCCTCCCGGTCGTCGGCCGCGCCGGTCGCCCGGCCCAGCAGCGCCGCCAGGTCCATGCCGCCGCCGGGACGGTCCCCGGTCAGCAGCCCCATCAGGTCGGTGTCCGGCAGGTGCGCGGCCAGCAGGCCCAGGCAGTGGTCGAGTTCGGCGCGGAAGACCGGCTCGTGCCGGTAGAGGTCGCCGACCAGACCCGGATACTGCTCGCCGACCCCGGCGAAGAGGAAGGCGACGGGACGGCCGTGCGCGGTCTCCACCCGCGCCGACAGCGGCGCGTCCTCGTCCGTACCGGCCAGCGAGGCCACGGCCTGCTCACCGCTGGAGACCACGGTGGCGCGGCGGTGCTCGAAGGTCTTGCGGCCGACCTGGAGGGTGTAGGCGACATCGGCGACGCTCGCCCCCGAAGTCGCGGCCAGGTGCTCGGCGAGGTTGCTCACGGCCTGGTCGGCGGCGTCGGAGGTTCGGGCCGAGACCGGCAGGAAGTGGTGCCGCCTGCCGCCCTGCGGGGTGTCGGGGCCGGCCCTGCGGGCCGGCGGCTCTTCGACGACGACGTGCACGTTGGTGCCTCCCATGCCCAGCGAGTTGAGTCCGGCGATCCGCGGCCTGCCGTCCTCGGCCGGCCACTCGGTCAGCCGGGTGTTGACGTAGAAGGGACTGTCGGCGAAGTCGATCTGCGGGTTGGGGGCGGTGAAGTGCAACGTCGCGGGGACCATCCGCTCGCGGACGGTGAGGACCGTCTTGATCAGGCCCGCGGTGCCCGAAGCGTGGTTGAGGTGACCGATGTTGGTCTTCACCGCGCCGATCGGGATGCTGCCGGGACCGCCCGCCGTGCCGAACGCCCGGCTCAGCGCGGTGACTTCGATCGGGTCGCCGATCGGGGTGGCCGTGCCGTGCGCCTCGATGTAGCCGAAGTCCTCCGGCCTTACCCGTGCGTCGGCCATCGCGTCCTGCACCACACGGGCCTGCCCGGCGACGCTGGGCGCGGTGTAACCGACCTTCAGGGCGCCGTCGTTGTTGATCGCCGAGCCGCGGATGACCGCGTGCACGGTGTCGCCGTCGCGCAGCGCGTCCGAGAGCCGCTTGAGGACCACGACGGTCGCGCCGTCGCCGAACATCGAACCGCTGGCCTGCGCGTCGAAGGTCCGCACATGGCCGTCGTGCGACTCCATGCCGCCCTGCTGGCGGCGGTGGCCGACCCGGTCCGGCACGCTGATGGACACACCGCCCGCCAGCGCCATCTCGCACTCGCCGCCGCGCAGGCTCTGCACCGCCAGGTGCACACCGACCAGCGACGTCGAGCAGAAGGTCTGCACCGCGACGCTCGGTCCGCGCAGGTCGAACAGGTAGGAGACGGACGTGGTCAGCGCGTCCTTGTCGTTGCTCATGATGATCTCGTACGGGCTGATGTCACCCGCGGCGAGCTGCGAGGTCATCCCGAACAGATACGTGGACAGGTTGGAGCCGCCGAAGACGCCGATCCGGTCGCGGTACGCCTCGTTGGCGTACCCCGCGTGCTCCAGACCCTCCCAGCAGACCTCAAGGAAGAGCCGCTGCTGCGGGTCGGTGAGCGCCGCCATCCGCGGGCTCATCCCGAAGAATCCGGCGTCGAAGCCGCTGATGTCGTCCAGCACGGCGCGCGCGGGCACGTACTCCGGGTCCTGGACCATGTCCGGGTCGACGCCCGCCTCGATCAGCTCCTCAGGGGTGAAGAAGCGGATCGACTCCACGCCCTCGCACAGATTCCGCCAGAAGCCGGCCACGTCGCCCGCGCCGGGGAAGCGGCCCGCCATGCCGACGATGGCGATCCGCCGGTCGAGTTCGGTGCTCTCCGGTTCGGTGTCCTCGGCGCGCTCGGTGTGCTGGGTGACCGCGCTGACGGCCGGGGTCGCGGCCACGGCCGGACGCGGCGCCGGAGCGGCGACGGGTACGGGCGCGGGGGCGGGTCGGGGCGCGGGGACGACGGTCGCCGCGGGGGTACGGGGCGCCGCCGGGGCGCGGACCGGTGCCGGGCTCGGCCCCCCGGCGGCCTTGGGCCTCTGCTCGTCCAGGACGGCCGCCAGCCGGTGCACGGTCGGCGCCTCGAAGAGCGTGACCGTCGGCACCGTCACACCGAAGCGCGACTTCACGGTGGCCAGCATCTGGAGGGCGAAGAGCGAACTGCCGCCCAGGTCGAAGAAGTTGTCACGGGTACCGACCGGGTCGACACCGAGGGTGTCGGTCCACAGCGCGCACAGCTCGCGCTCCGTGGCGGTCAGCGGCGCCGTGTACGGCTGCGGCAGGTCGGGCCGCGGGAAGGACGCCACAGGGGACGTGCTCCCGGCGCCCGCCGTGACCGCCTGCGGACGGCTCGGGAGCCGGCCCGCCAGACCGCCGGCCACCACGACCACCGCGGGCAGCGGCTGCGTCACCGCGCGGTCGAGTGCGGTCAGCGACTGCTCGGCGGTCATCGCGTGCGCGGCCATCGAGGCGCCGGTCCTGGCGTCGACCTTGGCCAGCGTCGGCGCCCAGGTGTCCCAGGCGGCCGAGGTCCAGCGGGTCTGCGCGGTGCCGTCGTCCGGGCCCGCCCCGGCGAGCGCGGCCAGCGCGGCGTTGGCCGCCGCGTAGCTGCCGAAGGCCAGTCCGCCCAGGTGCGCGGAGGTCGAGGAGAACAGCAGGCCCCAACGCGGCGCGCGGTCCCCGGCGAGCCCGCCGACGGCGTCGCGCAGCACGCGTGCGCCCTCGTACTTGGCGGCGAAGTGCCGTGCGACGGTGCTCTCCTGGAGCGCGCCCAGCGGCAGGAAGGTGTCCTCCGAGGTGTCGGCCGCCGCGTGCACCAGGCCGTCGAAGCGCTCCGCGCCGAACAGGGCGCGTACGGCGGCGGCGTCGGTGACGTCCAGCGCGGGCGCCTCGACGTCCGCGCCGAGCGCGCGCAGCCGGACGACCGCCTGGCGGCGCGGGTCCGCCGGGTCGGCGGGCAGTCCGGTACGGCTGGCGAGCACGACGCGCCCGGCGCCGCCGCGGATCAGGTGCTCCGCGACCATCAGGCCCACGTCGCCCAGGCCGCCGGTGACGAGGTAGCTCTCGCCGGGCAGGACCACGGGCAGTTCGTCGGTGTGCGCCTTGGGCGCGTCGATCGGGCGGTACCGCGGGGTGAGGCGGCTGCCCGCGCGGAAGGCGGTGAGCACCGGCCCCTCGGCGGCGGCCAGTTCGGCGGCGAGCAGGGCGGCGGAGGCCGCCGTGTCGGCCGCGGGGTCCAGGTCGACGCCGCGGGCGTCGAGGCCCGGGTACTCCTGGCCCGCGACGACCGGCAGGACGGCGACCGCGGCCTGCGCCGGGAGGCTCCGCTCGGCGGCCGTGACGCTCTGGCCGCCGCGGGTGACCACGACGACACCCCCGGTCCCGGCCCGGTCGCCCCACGCCGACACGGCGCGGGAGACGTCGAGGACGGCCCGGGCCGGGTCCGCGTCGGGCCCGTCCGCGTCCAGCGCGGACAGCACGACCACGGTCAGCGGCCCGTCGCCGGGCACCTCGGCGGTGTCGGGCGCGTCCGTCGGCCGTACGGTGACGGCCTCGGCGCCCGCGCCGCGCAGCCGCTCGGCCAGCGCGTCGCCGACCCCGGAGGCGTCGGCGTACAGCAGGAACCGGCCGGTGGCCGTACCCGTGCCGCCGTTCGCGTCCGGGCTCCACACCCGGCTCATGACCTGTACGTGCTCCTCGGCGCCGGAGTCGGCGGACTCCGTTGCCGCGGAGGGGAGTTCGGGCTTGGCGGCGGCGGGCGCGTCGATCCAGTAGCGGGAGCGCTGGAAGGGGTATCCGGGCAGCTTCGTGCGCAGGACGTCACGGCCGTGCTGGTAGCCGGACCAGTCGATGTCGACGCCGGTCAGCCACAGGCGGCCCACGGCCTCGGTGAGGACCGTGCCCGCCTCGCGCGGGTCGTCGTCGCCGGGCAGCGCGGGGATCAGCAGGTCCGCGTGCCCTTCGGTGAGGGCGCGGTGGGCGCCGAGGGCGCCGTCGCCGATCTCCAGCAGGGCGTGGTTCCCGGACTCCAGCAGCGCGCCGAGCGCGGTGCCGGGGTCGGCGGGCGGGCCGGTGAGGGCCGCGGTCCAGTGCGCGGGGTCGGTGGCCTCGGCCGCCGTCAGCCGGCCGCCGGTCGCGGCGGAGTACAGGACGGTTCCGGGCTCGCCGAAGGTGATGTGGCCCGCCGCCCAGTCGGTCAGCGGCTGTCCCTCGGTCTCCGTGCGGCGGTGCAGCAGCGCGAAGGCGTCCTTGAGGGAGAAGACCCCGGCCAGGCACCCGGCGACGTACTCGCCGACGCCGTGCCCGAGGAGGGCGTCCGGCTGGATGCCCCAGGAGCGCAGGAGCGTGCCGAGCGCGTATCCGAAGGCGAAGGCGCGGTGCCCGTGCTGGTCGTGGCCGCTGGTGCGGTCGGGGGAGAGCAGTCCGGCCAGCGGGGCGCCGCCGACGGCCTGGGCGGCGGCGCGGCACTCGTCGAGCGCGGTACGGAACGCCGGTTCCGCGTCGTAGAGTTCGGCCGCCGCGGCGGGGTACGGCTCCGCGGCGCCGGTCAGCAGGAAGGCGACCGGCCGGGAGGCGGTGCCGTCGGCGCGGCCGAGGGCGGACCCGGCGCGCAGCTCGCGCGCCGCGCCGCTCAGCGAGTCCGCGACCAGGGCGCGCCGGTGGCTGAAGAGCCGACGGCCGCTCTGGAGGGTGTAGGCGACGTCGGAGATGCCCGCGCCGACCGTGGTGTCCGCGTCGTCCATGGTGTCCAGGTGCGCGGCGAGATTGGCGGTGGCCTCGTCGGCGGCGGCCTCGGTGCGGGCGGACCACACCAGCAGTTCGCTGCGGCGGCCCGAGCCGGTGCTGCGGGCGGCGACCGGCGGGGCCTCCTCCAGGATCACGTGGGCGTTGGTGCCGCCGATGCCGAAGGCGCTGACCCCGGCGCGGCGCGGACGGTCGCCGCGCGGCCACGGGTGCCGCTCGGTGAGGACCGTCAACCGCGCGTCGCCGGACTCCAGTTGGGGATTGGGCGCGGTGTAGTTGCGGGTCGCGGGGATCTCGCCGTGGTGCAGCGACAGGGCGGTCTTGATCAGACCGGTCACACCGGCCGCGCGGTCCAGGTGGCCGAGGTTGGTCTTGACCGAACCGATCATGACCTCCTTGCCGTCGAACACCTGCTGGAGCGCGGCGAGTTCGGCGGCGTCGCCGAGCGCGGTGCCGGTGCCGTGGGCCTCGATGTAGTCGATGTCCTCGGGCTCGAGACCGGTCGCGGCGAGCGCTTCGGCGATCACCTCGGCCTGGCCGCTGACGCCCGGCGCGGTGAAGCCGACCTTGCGGCCCGCGTCGTTGTTGACGGCCCAGCCGCGGATCACCGCGTACACCTGGTCGCCGTCGGCGAGCGCGTCGACCAGGCGGCGCAGCGCGACCACGCCGACGCCGTTGCCGACCAGGCTGCCCCGGCCGGAGGCGTCGAAGGCGCGGCACTCGCCGTCGGGCGAGCTGATGCCGCCCGGCTGGTAGAGGTAGCCGGTGTCGTCCGGGACCGCGATGGCGGCGCCGCCCGCGAGGGCCAGGTCGCACTCGAAACCGGCCAGGCTGGTGGCCGCGGCGCAGACCGCGACCAGGGACGTCGAGCAGTAGCTCTGGATGCCGTACGCGGGCCCTGACAGGCCCAGCGTGTGGGCGACGCGCAGGGTCAGCGAGTCCTTGTCGTTGGCCAGGCCCACGGTCAGCTCGCCGACGCTGCGGCCGATCCCGGACGGGGCGACGTTACGCGTCAGATAGGTGCTGATCGCGCAGCCCGCGAAGACACCGATCGAGCCGTCGAAGCTCGCCGGGTCGCAGCCCGCGTCCTCCAGCGCGTGCCAACTGTGCTCCAGGAAGAGCCGGTGCTGCGGGTCGAGGATCTGCGCCTCCTTCGGGTTGATCCCGAAGAAGTCGGCGTCGAAGCGGTCGATCCCGTCGATCACCGCGCCCGCCTTCACATACGCGGGGTCGTCGATCAGCTCGTCGGGCACGCCCGCGGCGCGCAGTTGGTCGTCGGTGAAGCGGGTGATGCCCGAGCGGCCGTCGCGGAGCGCCGACCACAGCTCCGTGGCATCGGTGGCGCCGGGGAAGCGCCCGGCGAGGCCGACGATGGCGATGTCCATCGGTGACACCTCGGTGGGTATGCGCGGCATGAATCCGTCCTCCTAGTTCCGGGTGATGGAAGGCTGGGCACCGCGGGCGCGGCGCCGTCTCTCGCCCCGGGCGAGGCCGGAGTCGCGTGCTGTGGTGGTGGCGGTCCCGGCGGGACCGCCGTCGAGCGCCGCCGCGAAGGCGGCGACGGTCGGGTGCTCGAACAGGACGGCCGGGGCGATCCTGCGGTCGAGCCGCTTCTCGATGTCGGCGACCATGGACATCCCGACCAGGGAGTTGCCGCCCAGGTCGAAGAACGGGTCGTGGACGCCGATGCCGTCGATGCCGAGGTGCCGGCCCCAGCTGTCGGCGATGACCGTCTCCAACTCGGTGCGCGGGGCCGCGTATTCGGTACGCAGCAACGGCCGGGGGAAGCGCGGCCGTTCGCTGTCGGCGGGGGCGCCGGCCGCGACGAGCGCGTCCAGGTCGGTCAGCGCCGCCCACTCGCGCAGCCCCTCGGCCATCGGCATCCGCACCGCCAGCAGGCTGCCGCGGGCGGCGCCCGCCAGCCTGCCCAGCAGCGCGTTGCCGCCGGACTCGGAGAAGCCGTAGCGGGCGCGGTGCTCGCGGACCCGGTCGGCCAGCGCGCCGCCGGACGCCTCGGCCTGCCAGTCGTCGTGCTGCCACGGGCCCCAGGCCACGCTCAGCACCTTGGTGGTGGCCGCGGCGGCGTCGGCCAGCGCCGCGCCGTACGCGTCCAGGACGGTGTTGGCGGCGCTGTAGTCGCCCTCGCCCAGGCCGCCGAAGACGCTGACCGCCGAGGAGTACAGGACCAGCAGCTCCGGCCGGTCGGCCTCCGGGGTGCCGGGGCCGACGAGTTCGGCGAGCGGGCCCATGGCGAGCACCTTCGGCGCGAGCACCGTACGGGCCGTGCCGGGCGTCAGGCGGACGGCCATGCCGCCCGCGGGGACGCCCGCCGCGTGCAGCACGCCGGTCAGCGTTCCGAACCGCTCCCGGCAGTCGCGCAGCGCGCGCCGCAGGTCCTCCGGTACGCCGACGTCGGCGGTGAGCAGCAGCACCTCGGCGCCTGACGCCTCCAACGCGGCGATGTCGCGCAGGCTTTGGGCGGCCCGCCCCTCGGGGTCGGCGGCAGCCGCGGCGTTCAGATCGGTCCTGCCGACCAGGGCCAGCCGCCGCGCCCCGGAGCGTACGAGTTCCCGTGCGAGCCCGAGGCCGAGACCGCGGGTGCCGCCGGTGACCAGATACGCGCCGTCGGGGCGTACGGGGAAGCCGGTCGCGCCGTCGGCCGCGGGGAGCGGCACCAGGCGCCAGTCCTTGAGCAGGCGGCGTCCCGCGCGCCAGGCGATCAGCGCGGGGGTGGCGGCCGGGTCGTCGTGCTGCCAGGCGCGGTGGCCGATCTCCTCCGCGAGGTGGGCGGCGCAGGTATCAGCGGGCGCCGACGGGTCCAGGTCGACGCCGCGCCAGGCCGTACCCGGCTGCTCGGCGTGGGCGATCCGCGCGAAGCCGTGGGCCAGCGCCCGGTCGGGGGCCGTGCAGTCGCCGCCGTGCACCTGGGCGGCGCCCGCGGTCACGGTCAGCAGCTTCACGCCGCGTTCGGCCGCCGCCGAGGCGAGCGACTGGACGGTGAGCAGCAGGCTGTCGAAGCCCAGCCGGACCGCCCTGACCAGCTCGGCGTCCTCGGCGAACAGCGGGGTGCGGGCCGGGTCGCGCAGGCTCCACAGGTGGGCGACGCGCAGCGGTCCCGCGGTCCCGGCCAGCGCTTCCGCGACGACCCTGCGGTAGTGCTCGGGGTCGGCGGGGTCGATGACGACCCGCCGTCCGTCGCGCCGCCAGGCGCCGCCGGGCACGACCTCGGTGACGGGTGCGCCGCAGGCCGCGGCCAGCTCGGCCAGCCGGGTCCCGACACCGTCGCCGTCGGCGAACACCACCAGGGGCGCGGCCGGTTCCACGGCGGTCGGCGCGGGCAGGGTCACGTCCTGCTGCCACGCGGGGGCGTAGCAGAAGTCGTCGGGCCGGACGTCGCCGCCGGTGGAGCCGGTGCCGGTCGCGGCGGCCGTCCCCGTGCCCGTGCGCGGCCAGTAGCGGGTCCGCTGGAAGGGGTAGGCGGGCAGTTCCGTGAGCGTGCCGGGGCGTGCGCCGCGCAGCGACGTCCAGTCGAGGTCGGCGCCCAGCTCCCAGAGCCGGCCGAAGGTCTCCAGCAGCCGGGAGCGGCCGTCGGTGGGGCCGCCCGCCGCCCACTGCGCGGGGACGGTGCCGAGCACGGTGGGGTTGGCGCCGCTGCGGTCGTTCTGCCGGAGCAGGCCGCCCAGGGTCTGGCCGGGGCCCAGCTCCACATAGCCGTCCACGCCCAGATCCGCGCAGGCCGCCAGACCGTCGGCGAACCGCACGGGGCTGGTCAGGTGGTCGGCCCAGTAGCCGGGGTCGGTGGCCTGCTCGGCGGTCAGCGGCGCGCCGGTGACGTTGGAGACGACCGGGATGCGCGGCTCGTGCCGGGGCACCGCGGCCACGGCCTTGGCCAGCTCCGCGCGGGCCGGGGCGAGCAGCGCCGAGTGGAAGGGGTGCGCGGAGCGCAACTGCCGTGCCGCCAGGCCCTGTTCGGCCAGGTGGGCGGCGGCGGTCGCCACGGCGTCCGGCGCTCCGCTGACCACGGTCATGGCCGGGCCGTTGACGGCGGCGATGTCCACCGCCGCGCCGCACGCGGCCAGTTCGGCGCGCACCCGGTCGGCGTCGGCGGCGACCGCCAGCATTCGGCCCTCGGGCGCCGCCTCGATCAGCCGGGCGCGCCGCGCCACCAGCCACAGGGCGTCGGGCAGTTCGAAGACACCGGCCAGGGTCGCGGCCACGTACTCGCCGAGGCTGTAGCCGATCAGCAGGTCGGGCGTGACGCCGTGCGTGGCCAGCAGCCTGGCCAGCGCGTACTCGACGGTGAACAGCGACAGGTGCGCGATCTCCGCGTGGCTGTCCGGGTCGTCCGCCAGGTCGGCCCCGCTGCCGGGCCTGGCCAGAAAGCCCGCCCCCGCGTCGGCCGGCGCCTGCGCGGGCTCACCGAGCAGCGTGTCCCGCAGGTCGATGCCGCAGCGCTCCTCGGCGACGGCCAGGCACGTCTCGACGGCCTCGGCGAACGCCGGTTCCGTACGGTGCAGATCGCGCGCCATGCCCCGGTAGTGGTCGCCCGTGCCCGGCAGCAGATACGCCAGCTTGGGGCGGCCCTTGACCGTACGGACCCCGGTGGCCCGCGCCGCGGTCGCCAGCGCGGCGGCAGCGTCCTCGGGGTCGGCGGCCACCACCGCGCGCCTGAACTCCAGCGCCGCGCGGCCGCTTTGCAGCGTGTACGCCAGGTCGTCGAGGCCGGTGCGTCCGGCGACCGAGGCCAGCGCGTCCAGCCGCGCCGTCAGCGCGCCGTCGTCGGCGGCGGAGACGGGCAGCAGCTCGGCCCTGCCGGGCGCCTGGGCGGCTTCGACGGAACCTTCGGCGGTGCCGTCGGCCGAGGTGCCTCCCGTGGTGGCGAGACCGGCGCGGACCGGGCCGCCGACGCCCGCCGCCGTGCCCGTCCCGGCCGCCGCGGGCGACGGCGCCGCCAGGACGACATGGGCGTTGGTGCCGCACCAGCCGAAGGAGCTGACGCCCACGAGTTGCGGCGACGCCTCGTCGGTCGGGAGGGGGCGGGACTCGGAGGCCGGGCGGACGGCGCCCGCGGCGACGGCGGTCTCCGAGGGCTCGGTCATGTTCAGATTCGGCGGCACCGTGCGGTGCTTGACGGCCAGGACGGCCTTGATGAGACCGGCCATCCCGGCCGCGGCCTGGGTGTGGCCGATGTTGGTCTTCACCGCGCCCACGTGCAGCGGCCGTTCCTCGCTGCGGCGCCCGAACACATCGGTGAGCGCGCCCAGTTCGATGGCGTCGCCGAGCTTGGTGCCGGAGCCGTGCGCCTCGACGTACGCGATGTCGTCGGGGGTCGCCCCGGCAGCGGACACCGCGCGGCGGATGACGTCGGCCTGGGCGCTGCGGCTGGGCGCGGTCAGGCCGTTGCTGCGGCCGTCCTGGTTGACGGCCGTGCCGCGGATGACCGCGTGCACCCGGTGGCCGCGCCGTACCGCGTCGGAGAGCCGCTCCAGGACGACCACCCCGGCGCCCTCGCCCAGCACATAGCCGTCGGCGCGGGCGTCGAAGGTCTTGCACAGGCCGTCGGGGGACAGCATCGAGGTGGAGCAGGCGTTGACGTACATGTCGGTGTGCATCAGCAGGAAGGCGCCGCCCGCCACCGCGAGGTCGCACTCGCCGCGGCGCAGCGCCGTACCGGCGAGGTGGACGGCCACCAGCGAGGACGAGCAGGCGGTGTCCAGGGTCAGTGCGGGGCCGCGCAGGTCGTAGTGGTACGCGAGCCGGCCCGCGACGACGCTGGCGGAACCGCCCTGGCCGCCGTACGGGTCGTGCAGCACGCCCAGACCTTCCTCGGCCTGCTCCAGGCGCAGGTACTGGAGGACGTCGGAGAAGCCGATCATCACTCCGGTACGGCTGCCCGCCAGGCTCGGCGGCGGCGTACCGGAGTCCTCCAGCGCCTCCCAGGTCAGCTCCATGAGCAGCCGCTGCTGCGGGTCCATCCGCAGCGCCTCCTGCGGGGAGCTGCCGAAGAACCGGGCGTCCCAGCCCGCCACGTCGTCGAGGAAGGCGCCGCGGGTGGTGTAGACCCCGTCGTTCTCGACGTGCGGGGCGAGGTCGAACCGGCCGCCCGGCACCTCGTCGAGGACCGCGGACCTGCCCTGGTCGAGCAGGTCCCAGTAGGCGTCGACGGAACCGGCGCCGGGGAAGCGGCACGACATGCCGACGACTGCGATCGGCTCGTGCGTCTGTGCCTGGGCCTCGGCCAGCTTGCGCCTGGCGTCACCCAGGTCGACCGTGGCCTTCTTCAGGTATTCGCGGAGTCTGTCCTCGCCTGCCATCTTCCTGCCCTCTGCCGATTCGTGGTGTGGTGACGGACTGCCCGGTGCCGGGAGCCGGTGGTGCCGGTGATGTGCGCCGGCGATGTGCCGGGGGAGTGCCGGTGGGAGTGCCGGGGAGTCGCTGTACCTCGGTGGCCGGGCCGTGCGCCCGGCGCGGGATTACGCCTGGGCGTCGATGAAGGCGAAGATCTCCTCGTCGGAGGCCTCGTCGAGCACCGCGGTGGGGGAGTCCATCGGGACTCCGAGTCGGTTGAGGGCGTCCTGCAGGGCCACGACCATGCGGTCCCGCAGCGCGGGTGCGGACGAGCTGAGTTCGCCGGTGATCCGGGCGAGGGCTTCTTCCATGGTGGTCACGTCATCCTTCGGGGCCGGGACCAGCGCGATGGCCAGGTGCTCCGCCAGGGCGCCGATGGTCGGGTGATCGAAGACGAGCGTCGGGGCCAGGTCGAGACCGGAGTCCGTCTGGAGCCGATTGCGCAGTTCGACCGCCGTCAGCGAGTCGAATCCGAGGTCGATGAAGGGCAGGTCGGGGTCGAGCGCTTCGGGCGCTCCATGGGCCAGTACCGCGGCCACGTGGTGGCGTACGGCGGTGTCGACCGCGGACTTCGCGGCGTCACCGGTGAGTCCTTCGAGCTTCTTGGCCAGGCCGCCCGCGGCGTTGGCGCCGGACTGCCGGGCGCCGCCGCCTTCCGCGGTCCGCCGCCCCGCGCGGACCAGGCCGCGCAGGATCTGCGGAATCCGCTCGCCGCTGTCCTGCGCGCCGCGCAGGCCGCTCAGGCTCCAGCGGGAGGCCACGACCGCGGCCTCGACGTCGGGGTCGGTCAGCACCGTGTCCAGCAGCCCGAGGCCCTGCCGCTCGTCGAGCGGCGCGACCCCGATCCTGGCCAGCCGCGCCTCGTCGGCCGCGGTCAGCGTCGAGCCCATGCCCGCCGTCGACCACAGTCCCCAGGCCACCGAGACCGCGGGCAGACCCGCCGCCCTGCGGTGGACGGCCAGCGCGTCCAGGAAGGTGTTGGCGGCTCCGTACGTGGTCTGCCCGGCGTTGCCGAGCACGCCCGCGACGGAGGAGAACAGGACGAAGGCGGCCAGCGGCAGGTCCGCGGTCAGCTCGTGCAGCAGCCAGGCCGCGTCCGCCTTCGGCCGCAGCACGTCCGCCAGGCGCTGCGGCGACTGGCCCGCGAGCAGGCCGTCGTCCAGGACACCGGCCGCGTGCAGCACACCGGTCAGCGGGTGCTCCGGCGGCACCGAGGCCAGCAGCGCCGACAGCTCGCCGCGGTCGGCGGCGTCGCACGCCTCGATCCGTACGGTGGCGCCGGGTCCGGCGGCCTCGGTCAGCTCGTCGGCCAGCTCCCGCGCCCCGGGGGCCGCGAGACCGCGCCGCGAGGTCAGCAACAGGTGCCGTACGCCGAAGCGTTCGACCAGCCGCCGGGCGACCAGCGCGCCGAGCGCCCCGGTGCCGCCGGTGACCAGGACCGTGCCGTCGCCGAAGGCCGGCTCGACGGCGGGTGCGGGCACCCGGCGGGCGACCCGCGGCAGCAGCGTACGGCCGTCCTCCAGCAGCACCTGCGGTTCGTCGGCCTCGGCCGCGGCGGCGAGCAGCGCCACCGCCCTGCCGGGACCCGCGAGGGCCGCGCTGATGCCGCCGCGGGCGCCCACCAGCAGGAACCGGCCGGGGTGTTCGGCCTGCGCCGCCCGCACCAGGCCCCAAACCCCCGCCGTGCGGAGCGAGTCGGGGTCGGTGGCGATCACCAGCCGGGAGGCGGCGAAGGCCGCGTCGTCGGCCCACCGCTGGAGCAGGCCGAGCACCTGCCCGGTCAACTCGCTCACGCGCTGCGGGAGTTCGGCGCCCACGGTGGTGTCCAGTGCCTCGGTGTCGAGCAGGACGTAGTCGGGCCGGACGCCGGACGCGGCGAGCGCGTCGGGGCCGGTGTGGAAGGGGAGCGCGGCGACCGGGGTGCCGAGCGCGGCCCAACTGCCGGGGCTCACCGCGGGAAGCGTCGTCTCGGTCCACTCCAGGCCGTAGTAGCCCTCGGGCGAGGCCGCGCTTCCGGCGAGCGCCCGCATGGCCGCGGCCGGCACCGCCCTGACCCGCATGTCGCGGGCGTCCAGGACCAGTCCGCCGTTCTCGTCCGCCGCGGTCAGCGACAACTGGTCGGCGCCCTCGGTCACGATCCTGACCCGCAGGGCGGACGCGCCGACCGCGGTCAGCCGCACCCCGCGGAAGACGAACGGCAGCCGCAGCTCGTCCCCTTCGCCCTCGGCGGCGTACGGGTGGAAGGCCGAGTCGAGCAGCACCGGGTGGAGCCCGAAGCCGTCGTTCTCCGCGCCCTCGGGCACCTCGACCTCGGCGAACAGCTCACCGTCGGTGCGCCAGGCGCCGCGCAGCCCGCGGAAGGCCGGGCCGTAGCCGTAGCCGCGCTCCGTCAGCCGCTCGTAGACCGCGTCCAGGTCGACCGGTGCGGCCCCCTGCGGCGGCCACGTGGCGGCCCACGCGCAGCCGTCGGGCTCCGCGGGGCCCGCGGCCAGGCTGCCCGACGCGTGCCGGGTCCAGCTCTCCTCGCCGCCGCGCCGGGCGTGCACCCCGACGGAGCCGTCGCCGCCGATGGCGACCTGGAGGTCGAGCGACCCGGTCACCGGCAGCGGCATCGGCGCCTCGAACGTCAGCTCCTCGACCCGGTCGTAACCGGCCTGCACCGCCGCCTCGACGACCATGTCGAGCAGGGCGGTGCCGGGCACGATCGCCGCGCCGCCCACGGAGTGGTCGGCCAGCCAGGGCAGGTCGTCCGCGGTCAGCCTGCCGGTGGCGACCAGTCCGCCGTCGGCGACGGCGACCGCCGCGCCCAGCAGCGGGTGCCGCAGCTCGGTCAGGCCGAGCGCGTCGGCGTCGCCGCGCGGCGGGGTCCGCAGCAGCCAGTAGCGCGTGTGGTCGAAGGCGTACGTGGGCAGTTCGACGGGCTGTCCGCCGGGCGCCGCGGCGCTCCAGTCGGCGGACGCGCCGGCCGCGTACGCCTCGGCGAGCGCGGTCAGCAGCCCCTCGGGCTCGGCCAGCGTGCGCCGGGACACGGCGGTCACCACGGCCTTTGCGTCCGGCAGGCAGGAGCGGACCATCCCGGAGAGCACCGGGCGCGGCCCGATCTCCAGATAGACGTCCGTGCGCGCCGCGTCCAGCCGCGCGGTCATGTCGGCGAAGCCCACGGCCTGGCGGACCTGGTCGGTCCAGTAGCCGGGGTCGGTCCAGCTCCGGTCGGCGCCGAGGTTGACGGCGCTGTCCAGCGTCGGCTGACGGAAGGTCAGCGCGGCCAGTTCGGCGCCGAAGGCGTCGAGCATCGGCTCCATCAGCGGCGAGTGGAAGGCGTGGCTGACGGTGAGGCGCTTGGTGCGGCGGCCCTGCTCCGCCCAGTGGGCGGCGACGGCGGCGCAGGTCTCCTCGTCACCGGAGACCACCACGTCCGCGGGGCTGTTGACGGCGGCGACCTGCGCCAGGCTCTCCTTGCCCGCCAGCGTGACGGCGACTTCCCGCGCCGTGGCGGAGATCGCGAACATCGCGCCGCCGGAGGGGAGTCGCTGCATCAGCCGGGCGCGGGCGGTGATCATCCGGGCCGCGTCGGCCAGGTCCCAGACACCGGCCACATGGGCGGCGGCGATCTCGCCGACGCTGTGCCCGGCGACCTTGTCGGGGACCAGACCGAGCGAGCCGAGCAGCCGGAAGGCGGCGACCTGGTAGGCGAAGAGCGCGGGCTGCGTGTAGTAGGTGCGGTCCAGCTCCGCGGCCTCGGGCGTGCCGGGCTCCGCCCACATCACCTCGCGCAGCGGCCGGTCGAGATACGGGTCGAGCGCGTCGCACACCTCGTCCAGGGCGGCGGCGAAGACGGGGAAGGCGGCGTGCAGTTGACGCCCCATGCCGGGCTGCTGCCCGCCCTGTCCGGTGAACAGGAAGACGGTCCTGGCCGTACCGGACGCCACGCCGGTGGTCACCGGGGAGCCGTCCCTGCCCTGCGCGAAACCGTCGAGACGGTCGAGGAGTTCGGCGCGGTCGCGGCCGACGACGACCGCGCGGTGGTCGAAGCGGGCGCGGGTGGCGGCCAGCGACCAGGCGATGTCCACCGGGCGCAGCGCCGGTTGAGCGGCGACGCGGCGGCCGAGCCGGTCGGCCTGGCCGCGCAGGGCGTCGGCGCTGCGGGCGCTGAGCACCCAGGCGAGCGGGGCGTTGCCGGTGTCGGACGCGATGCCGGACCCGGTGTCGGACGCGGCGCCGGTCCCGGTGTCGGAGCCGGTGTCGGTCCCGGTCTCGGAACCCGTCCCGGTCTCCAACTCCGGTGCGGCGGGGGCCGGTCGCGGCTCCTCCAGGATCACGTGCGCGTTGGTGCCGCTGATCCCGAAGGACGAGACGGCGGCCCGGCGCGGCGCGTCCTCGCGCGACTCCCAGGGCTCCTCTTCGGTCAACAGCCGTACGGTGCCCGCCGACCAGTCGACCCGCGAGGTCGGGGTGCCGATGTGCAGGGTGCGCGGCAGCTTGCCGTGCCGCATCGCCTGCATCATCTTGATCATTCCGGCGATGCCCGCGGCGGCCTGCGTGTGCCCGATGTTGGACTTGATCGTGCCGAGCAGCAACGGCCGCTCCGGCGTGTGGTCCTTGCCGTAGGCGGACAGGATCGCGTTGGCCTCGATCGGATCGCCGAGCGGCGTGGCCGTGCCGTGCGCCTCGACCGCGTCGATGTCACGGGGCGTCAGGCGGGCGTCGGCCAGCGCCTGGGCGATCACCCGCTCCTGCGCCTTGCCGTTGGGCGCGGTCTGCCCGTTGCTCGCGCCGTCCTGGTTGACGGCCGTGCCGCGGATCACGCCGTAGATCGGCCGGCCGTTGCGCTGAGCGTCCGAGAGGCGCTCCAGCAGCAGGACACCGCAGCCCTCGCCCCACACCGTGCCGTCGGCGTCGGCGGAGAACGGCTTGCAGCGCCCGTCGGGGGCCAGGCCGCGCTGCCGGGAGAACTCCGCGAACATGTCGGGCTCCGCCATGACGGTCACCCCGCCCGCCACCGCGAGCGTGCACTCGCCGCTGCGCAGGGAGCGTACGGCCTGGTGGACCGCGACCAGCGAGGACGAGCAGGCGGTGTCGAGGGTCACCGAGGGACCTTCGAGACCGAAGCTGTAGGAGACCCGGCCCGACAGCATGCTCGGGGTGCTGGCGACCAGGAGGGTGCCGTCGACGTCCTCGGGAACGGCGCCGAGGAAACGCGCCGAGTAGAATTCGTACATCATCCCGGCCCACACGCCCGTGCTGCTGCCGCGCAGCGTCGCCGGGTCGATGCCGGCCCGCTCGAAGGACTCCCAGGCCGCTTCGAGGAAGAGCCGGTGGTGCGGGTCGGTGCTCACCGCGTGACGGGGGCTGATCCGGAAGAAGGGGGCGTCGAAGTCGCCCGCGTCGTGCACGAAGGCGCCGCGCCGGGTGTAGCTGGTGCCGGGGGTGTCGGGGTCCGGGTCGTACAGCTTCTCCAGGTCCCAGCCGCGGTCGGTCGGGAACGGGCTGGTCGCGTCGGTGCCGGAGTCCACCAGCTCCCACAGGTCGTCAGGTGCCTCGACCCCGCCGGGGTAGCGGCAGCCGATGCCGACCACGGCCACCGCCTCGTGCTCGCGGTCATCGGCCTCGCTCAGCTTGCGCCGGGCGTCGGTCAGGTCGCCGACCACCTTCTTCAGATATTCGCGAAGCCGCTCTTCGCTCGTCATAGCCGTGTCCTCCAGTACGAAGTCGGGTTGTCGCGAATGTCAGAGTTGGTTGTCGATGAAGTCGAAGAGGTCCTCGTCCGAGACGGTTTCGAGGCCGCCGCCCGGCAGTGCCGGGCTCAGGAGCCGCCCCGGTCCCTCGCCGCCGTCGCGCAGCCGGCTCAGCGCCGCCTGGAGCAGCGCCTCGGTGCGGTCGCGCTCGTCGGGATCGGCCGGGCCCTCGGCCGCGGCGCCGCCGTCGAGCAGCGCGGACAGCGCGTCGCCGAGGGTGCCCCACAGCCGGTCGCCCACCGGTACGGGCTCGGCCGGTGCGAAGTCCGCGGCGAGCCGGGCCGCCACGTCCGCGACGGTCGGGTGGTCGAAGGTCAGCGTCGCCGGGAGCGGCACGCCGGTCATCCGGCCCAGGCCCTCCTGGAGTTCCACGGCGGCCAGCGAGTCGAAGCCCAGCTCCGTGAACGGCCGGTCGACCTCGATCCGGTCGGCCCTGTCGTGCCCGAGGACGAGCGCGGCGCGCTCCCTGACCAGGTCGAGCAGCACCGCGTGCGCCGCCTCCCGGTCGAGCCCCGCCAGCTTCCCGGCGAGTCCGCCCTGACCCGCGGCGGGCGCGGGCGCCGTCGCACCGGTCGCGGCGGCGGGCCGGACGGAGGCCGTCCGGCGGGCCGGGCGCGGCGCCGGCACCAGGCCGCGCAGCAGCGGCGGTACGGGTGACCCGCTGGAGGCCGCGCGGGCCCGCAGTCCGGTCAGGTCCCAACGGGCCGCCACCGTACGGCCGCCCGCCAGGTCGGCGGCCAGCGCCGCGTCGAAGAGCGCCAGACCCTCCTCCTGGCCGAGCGGCAGCGTGCCGATCCGTGCCAGCCGCGCCTGGTCCACCGCGCTCAGCGCCGTGGCCATCCCGGCCTCCGCGGACCACAGGCCCCACGCGACCGAGGTCGCGGGCAGCCCCGCCGCCCTGCGGTGGACGGCCAGCGCGTCCAGGAAGCCGTTGGCGGCGGCGTAACCCGCCTGCCCCGCGGTCCCGAGCACGCCCGCCACGGACGAGTACAGGACGAACGCCGCCAGCGGCAGGTCCGCCGTCGCCTCGTGCAACAGCCACGCCGCGTCCGCCTTGGGCCGCAGCACATTCCCCAGCCGCTCACCGTCGAGCCGCGCGACCACGCCGTCGTCGAGCACGCCCGCGGTGTGCACCACCGCGGTCAGCGGCTTGTCGTCCGCGATCGAGTCCAGCACCGCGGTCAGCGCCGCCCGGTCCGCCACGTCGCAGGCCGCGACCCGTACGGCAGCGCCGCGCGCTTCGAGCGCGGCGACCAGCTCGTCGGCCCCTTCGGCCGCCGGGCCGCGCCGCGAGACCAGGAGCAGGTCCCGCACGCCGTGCCGTGCCACGAGGTGCGCGGCGAGGCGCGCGCCGAGTCCGCCGGTACCGCCGGTGATCAGGACCGTGCCGGTGCCGAGGGCGCTTCCGGTGTCCGGGGTGTCCACGGTCCGCGCGCCGTCGACCGGCTCGGTGCCGGTGCCGGTGTCGGTGCCGGTGCCGGTGTGGGTGTGGGTCTCGGTCTCGGTCTGGGTCTCGGTCTCGGTCTCGGTCTCGCGGAGGGTGAGCCGGGGGACCAGCAGGGCGCCGTCGCGGACGGCCGTCTGCGGCTCCGCCTGGTGCAACGCGGCTGCCAGCAGCGGCCATTCGTCCGGCGCCGTACCGCTCGCGTCGGCCAGGGCGAAGGCGTCGGGGTGTTCGGTCTGGGCCGACCTGATCAGGCCCCAGAGCGGGCCGCCGGTCAGCGAGTCGGGGTCGGCGAGGAAGAGCAGCCGGGTGCCGGCCAGTTCGGGGTCGGCGACGCGTCGCCGTACGAGGTCGAGGGTGTCCGCGAGGACGCGGCGCACGGTCGAGGGGAGGCCGCCGGACGCTGCCGGTTCCTCGGATGTCGGGCCGTCGGATGTCGGGCCCTCGGGCGTCGGGTCCTCGTGTGCCGGGTCCTCGGGTGCCGGGATGACCAGGACGGCCGGGGCCGCGCCCGTGCGGGGGGTGTCGAGGTCGGCGAGTACCGAGGCGGGGCGGCCGGAGGAGCGCAGGGCCGCGGCCACGGGTTCGGCGGCGGCGGAGCCGAGCACCGCCCAGGGCGCTGAGTCCTCGGAGGACGGGGCCGGGGACGCGGCGGCCGGGACCCAGGCGATGTCGTACAGGCCGATGTCCTTGGGGGCCGAGGTCGCCGTGAGGCCGAAGCCCTCGGGGGCGTTGCGCATGCTCACCGTCACCTCGCCCACCGGGCGTCCCGCCGTGTCGCACAGGGACATCCGGGTGCCGTCGCCGGAGGCGTCGCTCGCGGTGAGCCGTACGCGCAGGGCGTCGGTTCCGGGCGCGGGGACGGTGACGGACGTGAAGGAGAAGGGGACAGGGCGGCCCGCCGACGAGGCGTTCCTGGCCTCCAGGACGAGGATGTGCAGGGCGGCGTCGAGCAGGGCCGGGTGCACGGCGAAGTCGGCGGCGGCGGACCGTACGTCCTCGGGCAGCCGGACCTCCGCGTAGAGGTCGTCGCCCGCACGCCAGGCGCCGGTGAGGCCCTGGAAGGCGGGGCCGTAGCCGTACCCCGCGGCGGCGAGCCGCCCGTACACGTCGGTGAGGTCGACCGTCTCGGCTCCGGCCGGCGGCCAGACCGCGGCCCAGCCGTCGTCGGGGGCGGCGTCCGCCGAGGCCGTCAGGTGGCCGGTGGCGTGCGCCGTCCACGGCGCGTCGGTGTCGTCGGCGGGCCTGGCGTGCACGGTCAGCGCGCGCCGCCCGTCCGCGTCCTCGCCGCCCACGGCGACCTGGACCTCGACCGCGCCCAGTGGCGGCAGGACCAGCGGGGTGAGCAGGGTGAGTCCGCCGACCGCCTCGGCCCCGGCCAACTCCGCCGCCTGGAGGGCGCATTCGACCAGCGCCGTACCGGGGACGACGGCGGTGCCGCCGATGGCGTGGTCGGCCAGCCACGGCGTGGAGCGCAGCGAGAGCCGTCCGCCGAGCAGGTGGCCGCCGTCGGCCGCGACGGTGGTCGCGCGGCGCAGCAGCGAGGTGCGGGCGGTCGAGCCCGCGTCGGGCCCCGCGTCGGTGAGCCAGAACCGGCGCCGGTCGAAGGCGTAGGTGGGCAGCTCGGTACGGGCGCCGTCCGCCGCGGTGGCGGCCCAGTCGACGGTGGCTCCGGCGGCGAACGCCTCGGCCAGGCCCCGCAGGAGCGCGTCCTGTTCGTCCCGGCCGCGCCGGACCAGCGGTACGACGCTGCCGGGCCGCCCGGCCAGGCTCTCGCGGGCCATCGGGGTGAGCACCGCCTGCGGTCCGACCTCGAACAGCACGCCGGTACCGGCGGCGGCCAGCCGGTCCACGACCGGCGCGAAGAGCACCGTCTCCCGGATCTGGTCCACCCAGTAGGCGGGGTCGGTCCAGGAGCGGTCGGCGCCCAGGGCGGCCTCGTAGGGGAGTTGGGGTTCGGCGAGGGTGGACGCGGCGATCTCCCGCCGGAAGGCGTCGAGCGTCGGGTCCATCAGCGGCGAGTGGAAGGCGTGGCTGACGGTGAGCCGCTTGGTGCGGCGGCCCGCGTCGGCCCACTGCCGCGCGATGGCCTCGCAGGTCTGCTCCTCGCCGGAGATCACGCAGCTCAGCGGGCCGTTGACGGCCGCCAGGCCCACGGCCCGCGCCGCGTACCGCGGCTCCGCCAGCGTGCCGCGGATCTCCTCCTCGCTCGCGGCGACGGCGAACATCGCGCCGCCGCGCGGGAGTTCCTGCATCAGTCGGCCGCGCGCGGCCACCAGCCGTACGGCGTCGGCCGGTTGCCACACCCCGGCCGCGCAGGCCGCCGCGTACTCGCCGACCGAGTGCCCCGCCACGACGTCGGCCTCGACGCCGAGGGAGCGCAGCAGCCGCCACGCGGCCGTCTCGAAGGCGAAGAGCGCGGGCTGGGTGTAGCGGGTCTCGTCCAGCAGGACCGCGTCGGGTCCGTCGGGCTCGGCCCACAGCACCTCGCGCAGCGGGCGGTCGAGGTAGGGGTCGAAGGCCGCGCAGATCTCGTCGTACGCCGCCGCGAACACCGGGAAGGCGGCGTGCAGTTCGCGTCCCATGCCGAGCCGCTGACCGCCCTGCCCGGTGAAGAGCAGCGCCGTCCGGGCGCGGCCCCTGGCCGTACCGGAGACGGTGCCGGGCCCGGCCGGGTCGCCGTCGGCGAGGGCGCGCAGCCCCGCGATCAGCTCGTCGGTTCCGGCGCCGAGGACGACGGCGCGCTGCTCGAAGACGGTACGGGCGGCCAGCGTGCGGGCGACGTCCTCGGGACGCCTGTCGGCGACGGCGCCGGTCAGCCGCTGGGCCTGGTGCCGCAGCGCCTCGGGGGTGCGGGCGGTGACCGGCCAGGCCAACAGGCCCTGTGCCGGAGTTTCCTGACGGTCCGTCCGCTCGGCGGGAAGGTCGGCCGCGGCCGGTTCCTCCACGACCACGTGGGCGTTGGTGCCGCTGATGCCGAAGGAAGAGACGGCGGCCCTGCGGACCCGCTCCCCGCGCGGCCAGGCCCGCTGCTCGGTGAGCAGCCTGATCCGTCCGGCGTCCCAGTCGGCGCGCGGCGTCGGCTCGTCGGTGTGCAGCGTGCGCGGCAGCGTCTCGTGGCGCAGCGCCTGCACCATCTTGATGACGCCCGCCACACCCGCGGCGGCCTGCGTGTGACCGATGTTGGCCTTCACCGAGCCGAGCCAGACCGGTCGCGCGGCGGCGGGGTCGCCGCCGCCCGGGGCGCTGCCGTAGGTGTCGATCAGCGCGTTGGCCTCGACGGGGTCGCCGAGGGAGGTGCCGGTGCCGTGCGCCTCGATGGCGTCGACGTCGTCGGCCGTGAGCCGCGCGTCGGCCAACGCCTGGCGCACGAGGGCGCGTTGGGCCTGACCGTCGGGCGCGGTGAGGCCGTTGCTCGCACCGTCCTGGTTGACGGCGGTGCCGCGGATGACGGCGAGCACCGGGTGGCCGTTGCGGCGGGCGTCGGAGAGCTTCTCCAGCAGCAGCACCCCCGCGCCCTCGGAGAAGGACGTGCCGTCCGCGTCGGCCGAGAACGCCTTGGCCCGGCCGTCCGCGGCGAGTCCGTGCTGCCTGCTGAACTCCACCAGATTGCCGGGCGTCGACATCACCGTCACGCCGCCCGCCAGCGCCATCGGGCACTCGCCGCCGCGCAGGGCGCGGACCGCCAGGTGCAGGGCGACCAGGGAGGACGAGCAGGCCGTGTCGACGGTCAGCGCGGGGCCGCGCAGGCCGAGGGTGTACGCGACCCGGCCGGAGATGACGCTGAGCGCGGTACCGGTGAGCAGGTGGCCGTCACCGCCGCCGTTCGGCCGGTGCAGCGGGGGGCCGTAGTCGGAGGCCATCGAGCCGAAGAAGACGCCGACCGGCTGCCCGGCGAGCGTGGCCGGGTCGATGCCCGCCCGCTCGACGGCCTCCCACGACGTCTCCAGCAGCAGCCGCTGCTGCGGGTCCATGGCGAGCGCCTCGCGGGGGCTGATGCCGAAGAAGGCGGCGTCGAACTCCGGTGCCTCGTGCAGGAATCCGCCGCCGACGGTGGTCAGGGCGCCGGGCCGGTCGGGGCCCGCGCCGAGCAGTGCGTCCAGGTCCCAGCCGCGGTCGGCGGGCAGCCCGGTGACCGCGTCGGTGCCGTCCGCGACGAGCTGCCACAGCTCCTCCGGGGTACTGACCCCGCCGGGGTAGCGGCAGCTCATGGCGACGACGGCGATCGGCTCGGGCGCGTCGGGGTCGACGCTGGAACCGGCGGACGTACCGGTGTCGGCGGCGGTGTCGGCGGAAGTGCCGTCGCTGGTCACGCTGTTGGGGGCGGGCCGCACGCCCGCGCCGTCCGCCTCGGGCGTCCGCGGCGTCAACCGCGCTGTCAGCTCGGCCAGTCGCTCGGCCAGCCGCTTCGGCGTCGGGAACTCGAAGAGCAGCGTCGTCGGCAGCTTCAGACCGGTGGCGTCCTTGAGCCGGTTGCGCAGCTCGACGGTGCCCTGCGAGTCCAGGCCGAGGTCCTTGAAGCTGCGGCGCGGGTCGATCGCGCTGCCGTCCGCGTGCCCGAGGACCGCGGCGGTGCTCGCGGTGACCAGATCGCGTACGGCCTCGGGAGTGCGGACCGCCACGGGCGCCGGGGCCGGGTCCGAGGGGCCCGCGGTGCCTGCGGCACCGGGACCGGCCGCCGCGCCGAGGATCGGCGCCCCGCCCAGCCAGTGCCGCTCGCGCTGGAAGGCGTACGTGGGCAGGTCCGTCGTACGGGCTCCCGGTACGGCCGCGACGGGCGCCCAGTCGACGTCGGCGCCGTGTACGTAGGCACCGGCGAGGGCGCGCAGCACCTGCGCGAGGCCGCCCTCCTCGCGGCGCAGGGTGGGCACGGAGGCGGCCTCGTGGCCCGCCTCCTCCGCGGTCTCCTCGATCGCGTGCCGCAGCACCGGGTGCGGGCTGCACTCGACGAACAGGCCGTTGCCGTCGGCGAGCGCGGAGCGGGTGGCGTCGGTGAAGCGGACGGCGTGGCGCAGATTGCGGTACCAGAAGTCGCCGTCGAGCTCCGAGGTGTCCTCGACCCGGCCGCCGGTCAGCGAGGAGTAGAACGGGGTGTCGACGGCGACCGGCCGGACCGGTGCGAGCACGTCGAGCACCTGCTCGCGGATGACTTCCACGGCGGGGGAGTGCGAGGCGTAGTCGATCTTGAGGACCTTGGTGCGGAAGCCGTCGGCGTCGAAGCTCGCGGCCAGCTCGGTGAGCGTGTCCAGGGGGCCGGAGACGACCGCGGAGGTGGGGCTGTTGAGCACGCTGAGGGTCGCCGCCCCGTAGGCCGCCAGCCGTTCCTCGACCATGGCGAGCGGCGCGGACACCGACAGCATCCGGCCGCCGGTGACCTGGAGCAGCACCTGGCTGCGCAGGGCCACCACGCGGGCCCCGTCGTCCAGGGAGAGCGCGCCGATGACGGTCGCGGCGGCGATCTCGCCCTGCGAGTGGCCGATGACGAAGTCCGGTTCGACCCCGGCCGCGCGCCACACCTCGGCGAGCGAGACCATCACGGCCCACAGCGCGGGCTGCACCACGTCGAGCCGCTCGAAGCCGGGCGCGCCGGGCGCACCGCGCACCACGTCCAGCAAGTCGTAGTCGGTGTACGGGGCCAGCGCGCGGGCGCACTCGGCGATCCGGTCGGCGAACGGGCCGTCGATCTCCAGCAGTTCGCGCGCCATGCCCCACCACTGGGAGCCCTGGCCCGGGAAGACGAATCCCACGCCGCCGGTCGCGGTGTGCCCGGTGATGACCTCGCTGTGGGGTCGGCCCGCCGCCAACTCGCCGAGCAGCGTGTCCAGTTCGGGGCGGCCCGCGCCGAGGACGACGGCGCGGTGGTCGAAGGCCGAGCGGGTGCGCAGCAGGGACAGCGCGACGTCCCGCGCCGGTACGTCGGGGCGCGTGGCGAGGTGGGCGGCGAGCCGGTCCGCCTGGGCGGTCAGGCCGCGCGGGGAGCGGGCCGACAGGAGCCAGGGGGTGGTCGGGGCCGCATCGGCGTCGCAGTCGCGGCGGACCTCGGGGCTGTCGTCCGCGACGGTCTCGTCCGGCGTGGTCTCGTTCGGCACGGTCCGGGGCGCCACGGTCTCGTTCGGCGTGGTCTCGTTCGGCACGGTCCGGGGCGCCGCAGTCCCGTTCGGCGCGGTCTCGGGCGCCGCCGCCAGGATCAGGTGGCAGTTGGTACCGCCCATACCGAAGGCGCTGACGCCCGCGGTCGGGCGGCTGTCGGGGGAGCCGGGCCACGGACGGGCGGCGGTGACCACCTCGATGCCCTGCTGCTCGGCCGCGATGGCCGGGTGGAGCGAGGTGAAGTTCAGGCTGGGCGGGAGCGTGCGGTGGCCGATGCTGAGCGCCACCTTCAGCAGACCGACGATGCCGGCCGCGCCCTCCAGGTGGCCGACGTTGGTCTTGGCCGAGCCGACCAGCAGCGGCGGGGCGCCGTGCGCCACCCGGGACTCGGTCTCCAGCGAGGCCCCGAGACCGGCCGCCTCGATCGGGTCGCCGACCGCCGTACCGGTGCCGTGCAGCTCCACGTAGGCGATCTCGGCGGGCGCGACTCCCGCGTCGCGGCAGGCCAGCCGGACGACCTCGCGCTGCGCCTCGGGGTCGGGAACGGTCAGGTGCTCTCCTGTGCCGCTGTTGACGGCGCCGCCGAGGATGACGCAGTGCACGGTGTCGCCGTCGGCGAGCGCGGCCGACAGCGGCTTGAGGAGCACCACACCGCCGCCCTCGCCGCGTACGTAACCGTTGGCCCGGCCGTCGAAGGTGTGGCAGCGGCCGTCGGGGGACAGGGCGCCGAAGCGCTCCAGGGCCCGGTCGCTCTCGCCGAGCAGATTCAGGTTCACCCCGCCCGCCAGCGCCGTCCGCGCGGTGCCGCGACGCAGCTCCTCGCAGGCCAGCCGCACGGCGACCAGGGCGGAGGACTGGCCGGAGTCGACGGTGAGGCTGGGGCCGCGCAGGCCGAGCAGGTGCGAGACCCGGTTGGCGATGATGCTGCGGTGGGTGCCGGTGACGCTGTGCCTGCTGATCCCCTGGCCGCCGAGCCGGTCGTGGACCAGCGCGTAGTCGCCGGTGATGGCGCCGATGAAGACTCCGGCCGCCGTGCCGTGCAGGGTCGAGGGGACGATCCGGGCGTGCTCGATCGCCTCCCACGCCAGCTCCAGGACGAGCCGCTGCTGCGGGTCCATCGCCGCGGCCTCGGCCGGGGAGAGGCCGAAGAAGGCGGCGTCGAAACGGTCCACGTCGGCGATGTATCCGCCGCGCCCGGCCCGGCCCGTGCCGTCCGCGGCACCGTCCGCCGTCGATCCCGCCGTACCGTCCGCCTGGCGCCGGTCCGCCGGGGCCTCGCCGACCGCTTCGCGGCCTTCGCTCAGCAGCCGCCAGAACTCCTCGGGGCTCTTCGCGCCGGGCAGCCGGCAGGACATGCCGATGACGGCGACCGGCTCCGCGGCCGTGGACCGTTCAGTCAGAGCGGACATGACCCACCTTTCGAGGATTGGCTGTTCCAGAACGCATCGCCCGGCATCGCACGCACCGCGCCGCATTGCCGTGAATTTCTTCTTCGTGTTTCTCTTCGCGGGTCCTGACGGTTCGGTAAACGCATTCCGCTGCTCAGGACCGGGAAATACGACCGGGGCGGCCGGCGTGGTCTTCACCGGTGGCCCCGGCTGTTCCGGGCATGGCAGAAGCGTGGACTCCACGGCCCTGGCGGGTCAAGGAAGTTCGCTCCGAACGCGGTGGCAGGGAATACCGCGAACTTGATGCCAACGCGCGCGTATGGACAAGGAGAAGCGACCCATGAATAAGTGTGTGATGCGGCGAAAGGGCCGCCGGAAAACCGTCAGGAGCGATGTGCGGGAGGAGGTGAAGCAAATGCGCAAGGTGGTCTGTACGCGGGTGGTCTGCACCCGGGTCGTCTGCACGGCCGTGAGCCACGCGCGCGGCACCGTCTGTCGCTGAGCCGTCGCGTTCCACGCTCCGCGCAGCTCGTCACCTTCCTCCCCGCGCCGACGGGCGCGGGGGGAGGGGCCGTACGCGAACCCGTAGCGCGGCCCGGAGCCCGCAGCCCGCCGACCACCGATCACCGACCGCTTTTCGGCGCACGACCGCCGCACGCCTGCCGCACGCCTGCCGCACGACCGCCACCCCGAAACCCCGTCGGCGCCTCACCTCGCGCCGCGCCACCGCCGCACACCACGCCGGACCACCGCCTCACGCCATGCCTCGTGCCCCACCTCATGCCACGGAGGGACCATGCCCGTCGACGCCCCGCTCACCTTCGGCCAGTTGTCGACCTGGCGATCGATAGAAACCTTCGCCACCGACCGGCTGATGGAGGTGAACGTCCCCGCGCTGTGGGACGTCGAGGGACTTCAGGCGCCCGCGATCGACCGTGCCCTGCGCGTCCTGACGTACCGTCACGAAAGCCTGCGGACGACGTTCCACACCGATGCCGACGGCCGGCCCTTCCAGCGCGTCCACCCCGAAGTCCCGCTCCGGATGGACCGGTTGGACCTGCCGTCGGTGACCCCGCAGGACGGCGCGCGGGTGCTGCGCGAGCTGTACGCGCGGCCCTTCCCCGTCGTCGGCGACCCCGGCTGGCACGGCACGCTGATATGCGCCGCGGGCCGCCCCCGCTATCTGGCCGTGTCGATGTCGCACATGGTGGTGGACGTCTGGGCGATCCGCGAACTGGAAAGGCAGCTCAAGGAGTTGGCGGCCAGGGGCGGCGGGGACCCGGCGGCCGACGGCCGGCCGGGGCCCGCGCCGCGCGAGCTGGCCGTCCTCCAGCACGGCGACGCCTGGGCGGGCCACCGCCGCGGCGCCGAGAAGTACTGGAAGAAGATCCTGGCGGGCGGCCCGCTGAGCAATCTGCCCGCCCGGACGCCCGGTTCCGACGAGCGCCGCATCCAGGCGACGTTGCGCTCCCCGCGGCTCGCCGCGCTGGTCGCGGACGCCGCCTCCGCACACCGGGTGTCACCGCAGAGCGTTCTGACCGCGCTGACCGGCGCGGCCCTTTCCGGAGTGCTGTCCCGGAACCGGATCATGCTGAGCCTGATGTGCGCCAACCGCTTCGACCCGCTGTGGCAGCCCGTCGTCAGCACCATGAACCAACTGGTGCCGCTGCTCTGCGCGGTGGACCCGGACGCGCCGCTGTCCGGCTTCCTCAAGCGCGCGCATCTCAGCTCGCTGCTGGCCTACCGCCACGGCAGTTACGACGTCGACGCGGCGGCGCGGCTGGCCGCCGAGGCACCGGGGCCGGACGGCTCGCTCTTCGTCCACGACTGCTGGTTCAACTACGTGGCGGAATCGGAGCCGTCCGCCGACGTACCGTCGGCATCGTCACCGCCGCCCGTACGGGCGCGGGACCGGGCCGATGTCCCGTCCGGCGCGTCCCTGACCTGGACGCCCCCGGCCCGCGAGGCGGGTCACCCGTTCTATCTCCGGGTCAACGCCGAAGGGGCTCACCAGGTGGAGCTGACGCTGCGGTCCGACCCCGACGTGCTCGGCGAGGAGGATGTCACCGCCGTCCTGCGGACCATCGCGCTCGGGGCGCTGCGCGCGGCCACCGAGCCGGAGGCCACGGTCGGCGCCCTGCTGGACGACGGACGGGCGAGGGGGGAGCTGGGAGCCGATCTGTTCCCGCGTCAACCGGCCCTCGCCAAGGGGTAGTCGCGGTGCCTCAGGCGCCGCGGTAGCTCAGGAAGGAGTGCGTGGAGACCACGATCGGCAGGTGGATGTCCGCGTCGGACTCGGTCACCCGGAACTCGACGATGGCCCGGGGGTGCAGGGGCAGCGAGCCGAGGACGGCGTAGTACGCGTCCAGGTCGCAGACCACCTGGTAGATGCCCGGCTGGATGTTCCGGTCACCGAGCATCGCCAGCCGGCCGTCCTGACCGGTGCGCCCGCGCACCAGCTCACGCCAGTCGTCTCCGGCGGGCTGGCGCAGCAGGACGTCGACGTCCGCTGCCGGTACGCCGAACGCACTGTCCACGATGTGCACGCAAAGACTCACGGGTCCCGCCTCCGGGTTCGGGCGCGTCTTTTGCGGTGTCGCGCCTGGGTGGCCACGACGTTGGGGGATGCCCCTATCGTTCCGCCATCGCTCCGGCGGCCCGGGACGATAGGACCGGCGGCCCCCGACGATAGCGAAACGAGGGCGGGGCGAGAGCCGGACCGCCGCGCCGAGCCCCGCGCCGACCTGCGGCGGTCGGGTGAGAGCGACGTGATAGCGACCGTGATAGCCGGGCGAGGACGGACCGAAAGCGGTCCACCGAACCATGAAGTCATCGAGCCACCGGGACACCTGAACCGGCGGCCCCACAGACTTGGAGATGGCATCATGACGGTTCGCGCCTTCCGCCGCAGCATCACCGCCGCCGCCCTGCTCGTCACCCTCACGGGCGGCGTCGCCGTCGCGGTCACCTCGACGCACTCGTCCACGAACGGCCACACCTCGGTCGTACGTGTCGACGGCGGAACGCCGAAGCCGACCCCCACCCCCACCGCCTCCACGGACAACACCATCTGGGACTGACCTCCGCCGCGGCCCTCGCGGCCCGGCACCCCGTACCACCGCACCGCGCACCATCGCTTCCCCAGCTCCACCCCACGACGACCGCCGCTCGGTCGGCCGGATGAGCCCTTTCTCACGGCGCCCCGGTTCGATCCGGCGAATCGTCTCCCCACGAAGCCCGTGCCGACACGGGCATCCCGCACCGTCGGAGATCCGGCACCCCCACCCGCCCGCGCTCTCGGGTACCTCCGCACGATGACGCCCGTGACCCCGGGCCGCCCACACGGCTGGGCGCCTTCCATCCCGTGACACCCGGTGCTACCGGCTGCCCGGATTCTCCCTGCCCGCACCGGCGGGCGCCCCCGCTCCACGACGCCCGGTCGGCCGCACCTTCACGCCGACCGGAAACACCGCCGACCCGGCAGGCCCCCTGCCGGGAGCTGGCGTTCCCCCAACTCCCCGGCGACTCCTCGGCCGTTCAGCTGTGCAGCTCGGCCTCCGCCGGAAGCTGCGCCGCCGCGACACCCGCGTCGGCGCCCCCGTCGGCCAGCGTACGCAGCAGCCGCCGCACCTCCTCGACCAGCGCGACACCGCCCTTGTCCGTCCGCAGCCCGGTCAGCATGCCCGCCGCCGCCTGCCAGTCGGCACGCGCGCCCTGGGGACGGCCGGACGCCGCGTGCACCCGGCCGCGCAGCACCATCGCGCGCGCCTTGTCCAACGTCGCGCCGATCGCCTCGAAGCCGGTCAGCGCGCGCTCGACGTACTCCGGCGCCGCCTCGACGTCCGAGGTGAGCAGCGCCTCGGCGAGCGCCAGCGCGATCCGGCTCTCCACCATGCGGGCGCCGGCCTGTACCGCCAGTTCGAGCGCCTCGGTCAGCATCGCCCGCGCGGAACCCGGCTCGCCGCGGCGCAGGTCGACCGTCGCCAGACCCAGCAGCGCGTAGCACTCGCCGACCTTGTCGCCGGTCACCCGCACACTGTCCAGCACACGCGTGTAGGCGACATGCGCGTCGTCCAGCCGCCCGACCCGCAGGTGCAGCGCACCCAGCCGGTTCTGCACCTGAGCGGTGACCCGGCGGTTGCCGACCTCGTGGCAGATCGCCTCGGCGCGCTCCAACAGCCGCAGGGCCGTAGCCGTTTCACCGCAGTCCACGTGCACCTGGGCCATGTTGTGCAGGACGTGCGCCTCGGCGATCCGGTCGCCGGTGACCTGGAAGACGCCCAGCGCCTCCTCCCACCGCTCCTGCGCCGACGCGATGTCACCGGTCAGCCGGTCCAGATAGGCCATGTTGCGCAGTACGAGCGCCGCGCCGTGCTCGTCGCCGAGTTCGTGGTAGAGCGTGTGCGCCCGCTCGAACTGCCGCATCGCCGGGTCCGTGCTCTGCTCGAACATGTGCAGTGAGCCCAGCGAGTAGCGCATCGCCGCCTCGCCGTGCTGATCGCCCGCCCGGCAGGCCGCCTTGAGCGCGATCTCGTGCGTCTCACGCCAGTTGCCGAAGTACGAGTACGCCTCGAAGAGCGTCACCGAGCTGAGCGCCAGGTCCCAGCAGTGCTCGACCAGTCCGGCCGCCGACGCCTGCCGCACGGCCGCCACGATCGACGTACGCTCCTGCTCGTACCAGGCCAGCGGGTCGGACAGCAGCCGCTCCACCAGACGGTCGGGCAGCCGCCAGCGCTCCGCCGAACTGCGCCGTTCCAGATAGCCGCCCGCGTACTCGCGGCGGTGCGCCTCACCGGTCAGCGACAGCAGCGCGCCGAGCCAGCGCTCCAGCGCGCCCAGCCGCTCCTCGGAACTCTCCTCCGCCAGCCGCTCCTGCGCGAAGGGCCGCATGATGTCGTGGAAGCTGTAGCGGACATGGCCGCCGGGACCTGGCGTGGCGTCGATCAGATACGCCTCCGCCAGGACTTCGAGCGCCTCCTGCGCGCGCAGCACGTCGACCTGGAGCAGCGGGGAGCCCACCCAGGCCGCGAAGTTGGGCACGTCGAGCAGGGCGAGACGGCGGAAGAGCAGCCGGGCGTCGTCCGGCAGGCTGTCGTACGTCAGCGAGATGCTGGCCCTGACCTGCATCTCACCGTGGTTCAACTCGTCCAGCCTGCGGGACTCGTCGAGCAGCCGGTCGACGAGGTCGGCGACGCTCCAGTGCGGACGGGCCGCCAGCCGCGCCGCCGAGATCCGTAACGCCAGCGGCAACCGGCCGCAGAGCTGGGAGAGTTCGGTGACGCTCTCCGCCTCCGCGACCACCCGCGCCTCACCGATGTAGCGGGCGAGCAGCGCGGCGGCCCCGCTCTCGCTGAGCGCGCCGATCTCCACCCGGCCCGCGGTGGGCAGTCCGGTGAGCCGCTGACGGCTCGTCACGATCACCGAGCAGTCGGCGCTTCCGGGCAGCAGCCAGGTGACCTGACGCTCCGTCATGGCGTCGTCCAGCACGACCAGTACGTGCCGCCCGCTGACCAGGTCGCGGAAGAGCTCGGCGCGTTCCTCAAGGGACTTGGGCAGGCTGGGGCCGACGACACCGAGCGCCCGCAGGAAGCGCTCCAGGATGTCGGACGGGTTCGCCGGACGGTCGCCGACCCGCAGGTGCGCGAAGAGCTGGCCGTCGGGGAAGTCCTGGGTGAGCAGGTGCGCGACATGCACGGCCAGCGTCGTCTTGCCCGCGCCGCCCTGTCCGACGATCACGCAGACGGGCACCGCCTGGTCGCTGCGGTGGCGCTGGTCGCCGCCGATCTGCCGCACGATGTCGTTCACGGTCTCGCTGCGGCTGGTGAAGTCCGGGATGTCGGCGGGCAGCAGGCTCGGCGCGCGCCGCTTGGGCTCCTCGGCCGGCGGCTGGTGCGGCGACTGCCCTTCGGCCTGGCCGCGCGCCTGGTCCGAGGCGCCCTCCGGGTCGGCGCGGGCACCGGGCATGGGGGCGCCCGCCGAGGTGGGCGGCCGGGCCGACTCCGCGGGCGCGCTGCCCGTCGGATCGTCCCGGTCTCCGTACCGGTCGTCGCGGTCCCGCTCCATGCGGTCCCACGGATCGCGCCGGGGTTCGTCGCGCCGGTGTTCGTCCGCGCGGTATTCGTCACGGCGCGGGTCGTCCCGCCCGTGTTCGTCCCGCCCGTGTTCGTCGCGGCGCTGCTCGTCGCGTCGGCGTTCGTCCCGGCGGTAGTCGTCCCGGCGGGGGTCGTCGCGCCTTTGATCGTCGCGCCGCTGGTCGGCCCGGCGCTGTTCGTCGCGCCGCTGGTCCTCCCGCCGCTGGTCGTCCCGGTGTTGGTCGTCGCGCCGCTGGTCTTCGCGGTGCTGCGGCTGACGCCCCTGACCGTCGTGGTCCCGGCTGTCCCGGCTCGTCGAACGCCCCGACGTCGTCTCGTCCGGCTCCGCGCCCGGCAGCGAGAACGTACCGGCGAGCATCGCCCGGTGCAGGCCGCGCAGTTCACTGCCCGGGTCGATGCCCAGTTCGCTCTGCAATTCCTCACGCACCTTGCGGTACGCGTCCAGCGCCTCCGCCTGCCGCCCCGCCGCGTAGAGCGCGATCATCAGGAGCGCCCTGAAGTGCTCGTGCAGCGGATACTCGGCCGCGAGGGACGTCAACTCGCCGATCAGCCGGTGCTGTTCACCCGCGATCAGCCCGGACTTCAGGCTCTCGCCGAGCACGGCGAGCCGCCGCTCGTTGAGCCGCCCCACTCCCTGCTGCACCAGCGTGCTGTCCACGTCGGCGAGCGCGGGACCGCGCCACAGTTGCAGCGCGTCCCGCAGGATGCGGGCCGACCCGGCCGGGTCCCCGGCCGCCAACGCCGCCTGCCCTTCGTGGACTTCGGCCTCGAACCGGTGCAGGTCGAGCGTGCCCGCGGGGACCCGCAGCAGATAGCCGGGCCGTCGGGTCTCGATCAGGTCCTCGCCGCCGCCCGCGAGGATGCGCCGCCGCAGGTTGGAGATACAGATCTGGATCTGCCCACGCGAGGTCGCCGGCGGGTCGTCGCCCCACACGGCGTCGATGAGCCGTTCCACCGGGATCACATGACCGGCCTCGATGAGCAGCATCGCCAGTACCGTCCGCTCGCGGGCACCGCCGAGTTGCACCGGGCGCCCGTTCGCCGAGACTTCGAGGTGCCCGAGTATGCAGAACTCCAACGATTTACCCCCGGCTACTGTCGGTAACGGAGCGGGTGAGTGCGCTGTCCCGCCGCGCGAGGCCCCGGTGTGCGCGGCGGGCCTCTATTGCGTGTACTCCGTGCCGCTCAATTGGACGAATTCTCATTCATGACGCAGCACAAATCAAGATGTCCATAGCAGCATGGTTGATTTCGAAGAGAGCCACTGGGGTGAGTGGGGCGCGTGTGACATGAGTGCGTCATCGACTTCCTCCCGGGGCCGCACTTCGGCGCCGATCCCCGCCGCGCGCCGGCCCGCCGCCTTGTGTCGCGACACTCCCCGTAAGTAGCGTCCTGTCCGTCTTTCCCCGTCACATACGGCGACGTTCCGGCTGCGAATCCGGTATGTCCGCCCGTGGGGTATCGGTCATGCGCTGTCCCCCCTGCCCGCCCGGCCCGCGGCCCTCGGCCGGACCCGCCGGAGACCCTATTGGCCGCCTCCGGATCAATGTTCAGAACACCCGGATGGTGTGAGAATGAATGAATTCACGCCGTCATTCCCTTGAATCCTGTACGAGTTTCCCGAATGGGTCCTTTACTGGCTCTTCGCAACCGTGTACTGCCACTTCGGGAATCCGCGGCCATTGGGCATATGCGCCGGTCCTGTTCCCCGGCCCCGCTCCTCGGGCCGCTCACAGCCCCCGCGACGGCGGTCGGGGACCCCGCCGGGAGGCGGGTGGTCCGCTTTTCGCGATCATCATAAACGCCCCCGCCCGCGTCGGCCGACGTCCCCCGGTCGGACCGTTGTCGCGGGCCGCGCGGACGGGGGCGTGTTTCGATGACGAGAGCAGCGGGCGCACGGATCGGGCAGCCGACGGGCGCGGGCCGGGCGGCGGACGGGCATGCGGGTCGAGCGGAGCCGGGAGGTGGGACATGGCGGTCGAGGCGGCGGTGGAGCGGACGGGCCCCGGCGGCGGACGGCCCCCGGTGATCCGTACGGTCGGGCTCACCAAGCGGTATCCCAAAGCGCCCGTCATGGCGGTCGACGGCCTCGACCTCGAGGTCTACGCCGGGGAGTTCTTCGGACTCCTCGGACCCAACGGCGCGGGGAAGACCACCACCATCGGCATGCTCGCCACGCGCGTGGTCCCCACCGGCGGGAAGGCGTACGTCGGGGACATCGACGTCGTCGCGCAGCCCGCGCTGGCCAAGCAGGTCATCGCGGTCGTGACGCAGCAGAACACCCTGGACCGCTCGCTGACGGTGTGGGAGAACCTCTACTACCACGGGCTGCTGTTCGGGATCTCCGCCGCACGGTCGCGCGAACTGGCCGACGAGTCGTTGGAACGCTTCAGTCTGTCGCGCTGGGCCGCCTCTCCTGTGGGCAACCTGTCGGGCGGCATGGCGCAGCGGCTGCTGGTGGCGCGCGCGATCATGCACCGCCCGGCCGTCCTCTTCCTGGACGAACCGACGGCCGGTCTCGATCCGCAGAGCAGGCTCGCGCTGTGGGAGATCCTGGCCGGGCTCATCGCCGACGGCCAGACCATCGTGCTCACCACGCACAACATGGAAGAGGCCGACCAGCTCTGCGACCGGGTGGCGATCATCGACCACGGGAAGATCCTCGCCCTCGACACACCGGAAGCCCTCAAGCAGGGAGTCGGCGCCGACACCATCGTCACCGTGCTGGCCAGTGGCGACCACGAAGCCCTCGCCGCCCGCCTCACCCGGGACATCGAGGGCGCCGTCCGCACCCGGCTGGTCGACGGCGGCGTCGAACTCCAGGTCCAGGGCGACGAACGCCTGCTGCCGCGCGTGGTCGCCAGCACCGAGCGGGGCGGCTTCGAACTGGTCGACCTGTCGATCGTGCGCAGCTCCCTGGAGACCGTGTTCATCAGCCTCACCGGCAAGGAGCTGAGGGAATGACCGCACCACCGGCCGGACCCTCGCAGCCGCTGTCCCCGACGCACCGCCCGGTCACCGTACGGCCGAGCCGTTCCGTGGCCGCCGCCAGCCGTACCGCCCTCGGCGCGCTCGTCCGGCGGGACCTGCGGGTGCTGTGGAAGAGCTTCGGGCAGTTCGTCGCCCGGACACTCGTCCAGCCGTTCCTGCTGGTCTTCGTCTTCCTCTACGTCTTCCCCACCATCGGGCAGGGCATCGGCGGCGCCGGGGGATCGACGGGCGAGTCGGACTTCGCCACCGTCCTCGTGCCCGGCGTCGTCGCCATCAGCATCATGTTCCAGGGCATCCAGTCCGTCGCGATCCAGATGTCACAGGAGTTCGGCTACACCCGCGAGATCGAGGACCGGGTGCAGGCGCCCTGCCCGATCTGGCTGGTCGCCGTCGCCCGCGTGCTGTCCGGCGCCGTCCAGGCCCTGATCTCGGCGGTCATCGTCTTCCCGATCGCCGCGGTCGTCCACGCGCCCGGCGTCCACGCCCATCTCACCGTCCACTGGTGGATCGTGGTCACCCTGATCCCGCTCGCCTGCGTCGCCATGACCTCGCTCGGCCTGATGCTCGGCACCACCTTCCAGCCGCAGAACATCGGCGTCATGTTCGGCTTCGTCGTCCTGCCCCTAGTCTTCCTCGGCGGCACCTACTACCAGTGGACGAAGCTCTCCCTCGTCCACCTCGGCGGCTTCCACTGGCTCCAGATCCTGGTCCTGGTCAACCCGCTCATCTACATCACCGAGGGCATGCGCGCCGCCTTCACCGAGTCCACCCACATGTCGCTCTTCGCCGTCTACCCGGTCCTGATCGCCGCCTGCGCCGTCTTCCTCACCCTGGGCCTGCGCAACTTCCGGCACCGCGTGCTGTCCTGACCCACGGACGGACGGGCGGACGGGCGGACGGGCGGACGGGCTCACGGGTTCACGGGCCCACGGGCGGACGGGTTTACGGACCCGCGAGCCGCGGCCGGTGCGGCCCGCGCGGCCGGTAAATCAGTCGGCACGTTCGGGGCACGTGGCTATGCTGACGATCGACAACAGCACCTCCCGGTGCGCAGGTCGCGGTTACTTCTTTGTGGTAGAACCACTTCGGTGGGCGGGGTTCGAACCCCGCAGAACCGCGGCCGTCCTGATCTCGGGGGGCGCAGCATCGGCGGTGTCCGGTGCGCGGACAACGGGTACTTCCACTGTTCATGGTGAGACGTGGGTTCGAATCCCACCGGGGCGTGAAACCCCGTAGCTCAGCGGCCCAGAGCGCATTGTTCCCGTCGTCGACCCCTGATCTCGGACACCGCCCCGCTGGGCTTCCCCTCCGACGCGGGGGGACTCTTCCATGTCTCGTTTCAATCAGCGCGGCGTCAAGCCGCGGGTCACGTCGCCCGTGACCACGTCCGGCGCGCGGACCGTGACGGCGGAGGGCGGCTCCGGCCACCTGCGCGACCCGCGGTCCGAGCTCTTCCTGCTCGCGATATCCAACGTCGTGGGCACCGACACCTTCTACGAGAAGGGCGGCGACCGCGACGACCGGTACCAGCGGCTGGTCCGCCGACTGGCGATCGAGGACCCGCGGTGGACGGCCGCGCTCCTGGCCTGGCTGCGCGGTGACGGCAACATGCGCACGGCGGCGCTGGTCGGCGCCGCGGAGTTCACCGCCGAGCGGCTGCGCAACGACGCGCCCGGCTACTCCCGGCAGGTCGTCGACTCGGTGCTCCAACGGCCCGACGAGCCCGGCGAGTTCCTCGCCTACTGGACCTCGACGTTCGGCCGCCGGCTTCCCAAGCCCGTCAAGCGCGGTGTCGCCGACGCCGTACAACGCCTGTACAGCGAGCGGTCGTTGCTGAAGTACGACACTGAGTCCAAGGGCTACCGCTTCGGTGACGTCCTCGAACTCGTCCACCCCTCGCCTGCCGCCGACAAGCCCTGGCAGGGCGACCTGTTCAAGCACGCCATCGACCGGCGACACGGCCGCGGCGACGACATCCCGGCCGCGCTGCGGATCGTCCGCGGCCGGGCCGAGCTGATGGCCGTGCCGGTCGGGAACCGCCGCGGCCTCCTCGGGAGCGGTGGCGGTGACCGGACCGACGGCACCGACGGCACCGACGGCAGCAGCCGTATCGCCGCAGCGGGCATGACGTGGGAAGCGCTGGCGGGCTGGCTCCAGGGCCCGATGGACAAGGCTGCGTGGGAGACGGTCATCCCGTCGATGGGTGTCTTCGCGCTGGTCCGCAACCTGCGGAATTTCGACCGCGCCGGGGTGTCCGACGAGGCCGCGGCGCAGGTCGCGGCCACGATCTGCGACCCGGAGCGGGTGGCGCGCTCGCGCATGCTCCCGTTCCGGTTCTGGGCGGCCCACAAGCACGTCGAGTCGCTGCGCTGGGGTCACGCGCTGGACAAGGCGCTGAACCTCTCGCTCGCCAACGTGCCCGCGCTGCCCGGCCGCACGCTGATCCTGGTCGACCGCTCGCCGTCGATGTTCCCCGGCTTCGGCTTCTCCACGCCGAACAGCTCGGACATCACCCTGGCCGAGCAGGCCGCGGTCTTCGGCGCCGCCCTGGCGGTACGCGCCGCCGACCCGACCCTGATCGAGTTCGGCATGCGCAGCAGGCCCGTCGCCGTGCCGAAGGGCGGCAGTGTCCTGCGCCTGATCGAGAAGTTCGGCCGGATCGACGGCACCGACATCCCGTCGGCGGTCAAGGCCCACTTCCGTGGCCACGACCGGATCGTCGTGGTCACCGACGAGCAGACCAGGCCCGGCTGGTTCCCGTCCAACGCCAGTGGCCACGGCGGCATGCGCGAAACGGAGATCGACGCCCTCGTCCCGAAGAACGTGCCGGTCTACATGTGGAACATGGCCGGCTACAAGGCGGGCGCCATGCCCTCGGGCACCGGCGACCGCCACACCTTCGGCGGCCTCACCGACCACGCCTTCGGCATGATCCCCCTCCTGGAGTCCGGCCGCTCCGCGTCCTGGCCCTGGGAGCGCTGACTCCGCCTGACCGCACCCCGAGCGGGCGGGCTGCGCTGACTCCGCCTGACCGCACCCCGAGCGGGCGGGCTGCGCTGACTCCGCCTGACCGCACCCCGAGCGGGCGGGCTGCGCTGACTCCGCCTGAGA
>NZ_JBEXNE010000013.1:60206-227673 GCF_040610915.1 Streptomyces sp. NPDC003300
CCGCACCCCGAGCGGGCGGGCTGCGCTGACTCCGCCTCACCGCACCCTGAGCGGGCGGGCTGCGCTGACTCCGCCTCACCGCACCCTGAGCGGGCGGGCTGCGCTGACTCCGCCTCACCGCACCCCGAGCGGGCGGGCTGCGCTGACTCCGCCTCACCGCACCCCGAGCGGGCGGGCTGCGCTGACCCCGCCTCACCGCACCCCGAGCGGGCGGGCTGCGCTGACCCCGCCTCACCGCACCCCGACCGAGCGGGCGAAGCCCGAACCCGGCAGCGCCCCGACTCGATCGTGAACGAACACAGCCGAAGGCGCGCCGAAGGCGGGCCGGCCCGGCGGTTTCGACGGCCACCCGAGCCGAAGAAGGCCGCCGGGCGGCCCTCCCCTCGACGTCGACGGTCATCCGACCCCCCACTGAATCGATTCCCCGCACCCCCGAGCCCCCGCCCGCGAGCACGCGGTGCCCCGCCTCCTTGACCGGCGTATACGCCCACCGGCCCCCGGCGTCAGGAGTCTTGACACACCCGTTCACGCGTCCGTAACGTCACTAGCAGATGAAGTGAAACGATTCAATCCCCTTCCGTGGACGGACTGTGACGATGCGTCGAAGACTGGTGTCCCTCTTGGCCACGGCCTCGGCCCTCGCGGCCCTGGTCCTGGTCCAGCCGCTGGCCGGACCCGCGAGCGCCGCGCCGCCGGGCGCGCCGGGCCCGGGGCAGCGGGCAGGCGTGGGGAACAGCGGCGCGCCCTCCCACCTGACGGTCGGATCGCTGTCCGCTCCCGTGGACGTCGATCCCGCCGGTACCGTCGGCTTCGGCTGGCAGTCCGGGGTCGGCCGCCAGACCGGCTACGAACTCCGCGTCACCGAGGGCGAGTCGGGCCGCGGCCGGGTCGTGTGGGACAGCGCGAAGGTCGCCTCGGCCGCCGCGACCGCGATCCCGTACGGCGGCGCCGCCCTGCGCGCCGCCGAGCGCTACTCCTGGTCGGTGCGGGTCTGGGACGAGCGCGGCAGGGCCACCGCGTGGTCGGCCCCCGCGACCTTCGGCACCGGACCCGGCGCCACCTGGGGCACGAGCGCGCCGATCTGGTCCGCGCCGCCCGCCGTCGACACCTGGACCGACTACCGCCTCGACGTGAAGCTGACCGTGACCAAGGTCGCGCTCGGGGTGAGGTTCCGCTCGCCCGACGTCCGCAACGGCTACATGTGGCAGTTCAGGGCGTCGGACACCAGCAACCCCAACACCCTTGTCCCGCACGTCGAGACCAACGGCACCTTCCGCGCGGGCACGCCCGTACCGCTGAACACCACGCTCGCCGTCGGCACCACGCACGACGTCCGCATCGAGGCGGTCGGCTCGACGCTCACCACCTTCCTCGACGGCAAGGTCGTCGACACCAGGACCGACACCGCCTTCGCCGAGGGCGGCATCGGATTCCGTACCGGCGGCACCGAGACGGGCACCGCGGACGACGTCACGGTCACCAGCCTGGCGGCGGCCGACAGCGGAAAGACCCTCTACGCCAACGACTTCGGCGCGACCGGCGCGCCCTTCCCGTGCGGCACCGTGCAGAACGGCGCGCTCGCCGTGGGCACCAGCACGGACTGCCTCAGCTCCCACGCCACCAACGACTGGGCGCTGCTGCGCCACGACTTCACGCTCGACAAGAGCGGGAAGCGGACCAAGCAGGTCGCCTGGGCCACCGTCTTCGCGACCGGCTCCTCCTTCGACGCGGCCAAGCAGTACGTCTACAAGCTGTATCTCGACGGGCGGTTCGTGGGTCTCGGCCCGACCGAGGCGCTGGACAAGGAGACCCGCTACGACGGCTTCGACGTGACGGCCGCGCTGCGGTCCGGCGGCGAGCACGCGCTGTCGGCGGTCGCGTACACCACCAAGGACCAGCGTTTCCAGGCGTATCTGGTGATCCGCTACACCGACGGCAGCACGAGCACGGTCGGCACAGGACCCGGCTGGAGGAGCATGTCAGGGGCGGACATCTGGCCGTCCGCGAAGTCCACCGGGACCAGCTACTGGAACATGCCGCAGGAGGACATCACGATGAGCCGCTACCCGGACGGCTTCGGCCGCTTCGGGTACGACGACTCCGCGTGGCCCGCCGCCACCGCGAAGACCGCGTTCGCCGACCTGCGGCCGACCCCGTTCGGCAAGGTCCGGGAACAGCTCAGGCGGCCCGTGAAGATCACCGACAAGGGCAGCGGGAACTACCTCGTCGACTTCGGCCAGACCTGGCAGGGCGGCGTCCACCTCACCCTGCCCGGCACGGCGGGACGCAAGGTCACCCTCCGCTACGGCGAGGAACTGTCCGACCCGACGACCGTGCGCTACAAGCTGCGCGCGGGCAACGAGTACCAGGACGTCGTCACCCTGCGCGGCGGCACCCAGAGCGTCGACACCTGGGGCATGCGCGTCTTCCGCTACCTCGACGTCCTCAACTCGCCCGTCCCCGTCACGGCCGACAATCTCCAGGCCCTCGCCATGGTCTACCCGTTCGACGAGAGCGGCGCCCAGCTCACCTCGTCCGACCCCGACCTCGTCTCGGTCTGGCAGCTCGCCAAGAACACCGTGGAGACCACCAACCAGAACTTCTACGTCGACTCCTGGACCCGCGAGCGCGGACCCTACGAATCCGACAACTACATCCACCAGTTGGCGAGTCTCTACCTCAGCGACGACCCGACACTCGGCGTCTACTCGATGGACTACTTCGCCAACCACCGCACCTGGCCGCAGGAATGGCCGCTCTACGTGATCACGTCCGTCTACGACAACTGGCGGCAGACCGGCTCCACCGACCAGGTCAAGCGGATGTACGACGCGCTCGTGCCCAAGCTGCTCAGCAAGGACTACAACGCGGCGCTCGGCACCATCGACCAGTCGGACGCCATCGTGGACTGGCCGGAGGGCAGCCGCGACGGCTATGTCTTCGCCGCGAAGAACACCATCCTGGGCGCCCTGTCGTACAGCAACTTCTCGCAGATGGCGGTCCTGGCCGCCTCCCTCGGCAAGAGCGCCGACGCGGCGAACTTCACCGTGATCGCCGACCGGCTGCGCACCACCCTCAACTCGGCGTTCTACAACGCGGGCAAGGGCGCGTACGACGACGGGCTCAGCGCCGACATGAAGCCGACCGGGCACTTCGCGGTCCAGGCGACCGCGTTCCCCGCCGCCTTCGGCGTCCCCGCGAGCCGGCAGCAGTACGACGCGGTCGCGTCGTACCTCACCTCGCGCGGCATGGCGTGCAGCGTCTACTGCTCGGGCTTCCTGCTCCAGGGGCTGTACAACGCGGGCCACGCGCAGGAAGCGCTCGACCTGCTCACCTCGCACGGCACCAACGGTTGGCTGCACATGATTGACCTCGGCGCGGGCGCCACCGGCGAGGCGTGGGACCCGGCCGAGAAGAGCAACATGACGTGGTCGCACCCGTGGGCCACCGCCCCCTCGTACGTCATCCCGCGCGACATGTACGGCATCGCGCCGTCCACGCCGGGCTACGACACCTTCACCGTGCGTCCGCAGCCGGGCGACCAGACGTACGGCTCGGTGACGACACCGACCGTCAAGGGCACGGTCGGCGCGTCCTTCCACCGCGTGGGCGACCGTACCGACCTCGGCGTGTCGGTGCCGGGCAACTCCGTCGCCACGGTGAGCGTGCCGGTCATCGACGGATACCGGGGCACGACGGTGTACGTGGACGGCCGTGCGCGGACCGCGACCCGGCAGGACGACGGCGGGCTCGCGGTGCGCGTCGGCGTCGGCTGCCATGTGCTCAGCACCTCGGGCAGCCGGGCCGTGACCGCTGACCCGCTGCTGACGGGCGTGTGCGGCGGCGCGTACCGGGTCGGCGACACGCCCACCGGCTCGCTGGCCACCACGGCGGTGAGCGCGACACGCGGGAAGCCCATCCCGGTGACGCTCACCCTCGACCAGCAGGTCACCCGCCTGACCGCCGCCGACCTGCGGGTGTCCAACGGCACCGTCACCGGCCTCACCGCCAACGGCGTCGGCGCGGCGGGCACGACCTGGACGTTCACCGTCACCCCGCGCGGGAACGGCGAGGTGACGGTCCGGGTCCCGGCAGGCGCGGTGCACGGCACCAGCGGGCGGCCGAGCCTGGCGATCGGACCGCTGACCGTGGGCTCCGCCGGGCACGGGCCCTGGGGCTGACCGCCTCTCGCCGCAGACCCTGAACCCCGCTGAATCCCCCTGAACCAAGGCCGGGTGCCACGATCAACCCGTGGCACCCGGCCTTGTCCCTGTCCTCCGCTTCCCCTCGGCCGCGCGAGCCCCCGCCCGCCGCCCGGCTACCGTTCCCCGTATGCGCATCGTCTCCCTGCTTCCCGCCGCGACCGACATCGTCGTCGAACTCGGCCTCGGCGACGCCCTCGTGGGCCGTACCCATGAGTGCGACTGGCCGCCGGAGGTGGTCGCCGACGTACCGGTGGTGACCGGCGCGGAATTCGACCCGGACGCGCTCAGCAGCCGGGAGATCTCGCGGGCCGTCGGCGGCGCCGCGCACCGGGGCTCGTCCCTTTACACCCTGGACGCCGCGCTGCTCGCCGAGTTGGCGCCCGACGTGGTCCTCACCCAGGACCTCTGCCAGGTCTGCGCCGTCTCCTACGGCGCGGTCACCGACTCCGTACGCGTGCTGGACGGCGAAGGACCGCGCGTGATCAGCCTGGAGCCGAAGACCTTGCCCGACGTACTCGCCTGCGTGCGCCAGGTCGGTGACGTGCTGGGCGTTCCCGAGGCCGCGGCCCGCAGGACGGCGGAGCTGGAGGAGCGGCTGGCGGCGGTACGGGAGCGGGTGGCGGGCCGCCCCCGGCCGCGGGTGGCCGCCATCGAATGGCTGGACCCGCTGTGGCCCGCGGGGCACTGGGTCCCGGAACAGATCCGCTGCGCGGGCGGCGAACCCCTGCTCGCGCGACCGGGCGAGCACACCGCGCCCATGGAGTGGACCGCGCTGCGGGAAGCCGCGCCGGAAGCGGTCGTGCTGCTGCCGTGCGGCTTCCCGCCCGAGCGCACCCTGAAGGAGGCCGGCCTGCTGACCGGCCACCCCTCATGGGCCGAACTGCCCGCCGTGCGCGACGGGCGCGTGTGGGTCCTGGACGGCCCCGCCTACTTCAACCGGCCGGGACCCCGCGTCGTGCGCGGCGCCGAAGTCCTGGCCCACGCGCTCCACGGCGTCGAACCGGCGGAACCGGTCACCGCCGCGGAAGCGCGCCCGCTGGCGGGAGCCGGTCAGCTCCCGTACCGCAGGTAGACCGTGTCACCGAGGTGGACGGTCGTGCCGCGCGAGGCGGCGATCGGCGCCGAGCCGTCCAGGCTCGACTTCCACGTCGCCGTACCGGAGTTGACGGTGCCGTTGAGCGCCGTGACCGTGCCCGTGCCGGTAGCGGGCGTGACGGCGGTGACGCAGCCGCCGGGCGTCGCGGACGCCGCCGCCGCGTCCAGGACCGTACCGAGCGTCGTGGTCGTACCAGTCGCCGCGACCGGCACCGAGCACACCTTCAGCGAACCGCCGCCGTTGTCCACAATGAGCGCGAGCTTGCTGGTGGAGCCGCTGGTGAAGTCGGTGGTGGCGGCCCAGGCGGGCGCGCCAGGAGTGACCGGGGCCGGGGGAGTGGCGGTGAAGCCGCCGCCCGCGACCGCGCGGACCGCGTCGATCGAGGCGTACGCCGACGGGCTCGTGTCGGTGGGCAGGTAGCGGAAGCCGCCGCCCGGACCGAACTGCTGGGCGAGCAGGAAGTCGACCGGCGTCTTGCGCGCCGCGGTGGTGAAGTCCGTGCCCTGCGCGTTGAATCCGCAGGCGTTCAGGCCGGAGACGGCCCAGCCGTTGGAGTCGGTGTTCGCGCCGAACATCGAGGTGAAGGCGCCGGTGGCGTTGACGAGTTTGCCCTTGAGGAAGTTCTTGCCCGCGACGACGGCCGTGTCGGTGTTGGGCACCCCGGCCGAGCACAGCGACGCCAGGGTCGCGCCGGTCATGTCGATGTCGCTCGCGGCGCCGAGCTGCGTCGGATCGCCCGCCGCCTTCGCGTAGTTCCAGCCGCCGTCGGTGTGCTCGTTGGCGCGCACGACCGCCACCGACGCGTCGAGCAGGGCCTGCGGCACGCGCTGCCCGCCCGATTGCGTCTTCGCCCCGGCCAGCGCCAGCAGCCCGAAGACGGTGCCGTTGAAGTTGGCGGGCGGCCCGAAGTAGCCGGGCGAGCCGGGCTGCCAGTACGAGGCGATGTCCGCGATCAGATTGCGGCCGGTGCCGACGCGGGCCGGATCGATGCCCGCCGCGTACGCGTTGAGCGCGCCGCGCTCGTAGTCCGTCACCACCGGCGACGCGGACGGCCACGCGGCGGTGGCGAGCAGATTCCGGTAGACGGTCCTGGCGTTCTTCGTGGTGTCGCCGCCGGGAGAGACATCGGCCGCCGCGGTGCCCGCGGCGGCGAAGGCGCTGAACGCCCACTCGTTGGACAGACCGCTGCCCGCGTACGAGCCGTCGGCGGCCTGAAGCGACTTCAGATAGGCGACGCCGTTCGCCTTGGACGTGGCGATCTGCGCCGGGGTCGAGGTCGCCCGGGCGGGCGCGGTCGCGGTGAACAGCAGGGCTCCGGCCGCCAGCGGTACGGCGACGGCGAGTGCCCGGCGCCGGGCGGTGCGGGAGGGCACGGTCACAGGAACGGTCATGGGTGGAGGACTCTCCTTGGAAGGGGGCGCCTCGCGCCCCGGCACACGGCTGTCCTCACGACCTGCCCGCGCCGAGGCGGTCGCCGCCCGAACGCGTGGTCAGGCTTCCGCACGTGCTGCGTCTCCGAGCGGGTGATCGGGCTCGGACCACCGCGAAGGCGGCCCCTACCGTTGCGCGTCAGCTCCGGACTCTCACCGGATTCCCCCAGTCGGCGACCAGCCGAGGCTAGCGCAGCACGCGCGTGACGTAAGGGTCGCGGGGGAGTGGTGAAGGCAACTGCCCGCCACGTTGACGGGGCACACGCCGACGTGGTGCTATGAAACGTATTTCCGATTCAGCAGCCAGGGGAAGCCGGTCCAAGTCCGGCGCTGACCCGCAACCGTAGGCCCTCCGAGAGGCGGGCGAGCCGGATCACCTGCGCTGAGCAGCAAGTCACGATCGCCGTCGAGGACTACGGCACGGACGACAGGACGGCCGCGTCAACCGCCAGGCCGCCTCGCCTCCGCGGCCCGCCCTCCCCGTCGGCCGACCCGGGGGGCCACCCGTGCTTCGTCTTGTCCCGCGCCGCCGTCACAGACGGCCGCGCATCGTCGTCCTGCTCACCGCGGCGGCGCTGACCTTCGGCAGCCTCACGGCCGGACTGGTCTCGGTGGCGACCCCGGCGGGCGCGGACCCGATCGGCGACTGCACACCCACCTCGGGGGCGATCGTCGCGGTGGACTACGGGCACTGGAACGGCCCGGTGCTGCGCGGCTGCGACGCGCACCCCACCACGGGCATGAATCTGCTGCACAACGCCGGATTCACCACCACCGGCACCGTGCACGACGGCCCCGGCTTCATCTGCCGGATCGGCAACGACGGCTTCGACAGCGGCACGCAGTACCCGACGACCGCCGACGAGGCGTGCGTCCTGACCCCGCCCGCGAACGCGTACTGGTCGTTCTGGATCGCGCCCGCGGGACAGGACACCTGGACGTACAGCCCGCTCGGCGCGCTCGGCGACCACCCTCAGGACGGCGAGGTCGAGGCGTGGGTGTTCGGCCCCACCGACATCGGCGGCGGCACCGGCGGTCCCTCGTTCACACCGGACTCCGTCCGCGCCCACGACACCACCACGCCGCCGACCACCCCGCCCACGACGCCGCCGACCACGCCCCCGACCGGTCCCGGCGGACAGGCCGACACGGCGGCCGCGGCCACCTGGCTGACGAGGCAACTCACCGACGGCGACCACGTCTTCGACGGCTGGGGCACCGACTTCGGCGCCACCGCGAACACCGCCATCGCACTCGCGGCGGCCGGCGGCCCCGACGCCACGATCCGCGCGATCGACGCCTTTCTGACGGCGCACGCCGACGACTACCTGCTCCCGGACTCCACGGTCACCGTGCCGAGCCCGGCCGCGGCGGCCAACCTGGCGCTGCTCACCGAGATCCTCGGCGGTGACCCCACCTCCTTCGGCGGCCACGACCTGCTCAAGGACCTGACGGACAACGTCTGCGCGGCGGCCGGAAGCCTCGGCAACTGCACCGCGGCCGGTGACTTCCACGGCGCTTTCTCGCCCGGCACCCAGGCCCGCGCCCTGCTCGCGCTGGCCCGCGGCGGCGCCACCGTGCCGCGGCCCGCCGTCGACCGGCTCACCGGGATGCAGTGCGCCGACGGCGGATTCTCCGGCTCGATGCTCTCGCCCGGCGAGCGCTGCACGTCCGACCCCGGTTCGACCGCCGACGCCGTCGTCGCCCTCAAGCACCTGCCCGGTACCGGCGACGTGCTGGACAAGGCGCGGGCGTACCTCACCAAGACGCAGTCCGCCGACGGCGGTTACCTCGCGTACGAGGGGGCGTCCTCCGGCGACACCGGTACGACCTCCTCCGCGGCCCAGGCGCTGACTGTACTGGCGCAGACCGACCGCGCCGCCGCCGCCCGCTCCTGGCTCGCCGCCCGGCAGACCGACGGCGGCGGTTTCGCCTCCGACGGCTCCGGCGGCACCGACCCGGACCTGTACGCCTCGACCGCCGCCGTCCTCGCCGTGACCTCCAGCGACCTCGGCAGCCTCACCTACGGCGACACCCCGACGAGCCCGCCGACGACGCCCCCCACCACCGCGCCGACGACCCCGCCCACGACCGCGCCGACCACCCCGCCCACGACCGGACCGACCACCCCGGCCGCGGCAACCCCCGACCTGGCCAAGGGCGTCGCGTACCTCATCAACCGCGGCAATCTCGTGGACGGCCACTACTACGAGTCCGGCGCGGGCCAGAACACCGGCTTCGCCGACTTCGGCCTGACCGTCGACGGCGTGCTCGCGCTGGCCGCGACCGGCGGCGCCGACGACACCCTCGCCGGGATCACCGACTTCCTCCAGCACGGCAAGGACGGCTCCGGCCGCGGCATCGACGACTGGACGCTGATCGGCACCTCCTACGCGCAGGGCGGCTCGCTCGCCAAGGAGGCCGTCGCGGCCGAGGTCACCGGCAACGACCCGCGCGCCTTCGGCGGCCACGACCTGATCGCCGCGCTCGACGCCACCGTCTGCGCCGCGGCCGACGCCTCGGGCGGCTGCGCCGCCAGGAACAACTACGCCTACGCCACCTCGGTGTTCTCCCAGTCCCTCGGCGTCATCGCCCAACTGCGCGCGGGTGACACCGCCAAGGCGGCCGGGCCGGTCGCGTACCTGGAGAGCCTCCAGGACTCCAGCGGCGCCTGGCCGAGCCTGATCCCGGCCGCCGGCGACCAGGACGTGGACAGCACGGCGATGGCGATCATGGCCCTCGACCTGGTGCCCGGCGACGCCGCGGCCAAGGCGGTCGCCAAGGGCGCGGCCTGGATCGCGAGCAAGCAGCTCGGCGACGGCGGCTTCCGGGGCGCGGCCGGTGACTCCGTCAACTCCGCCGCCCTCGCCGTCCAGGGCCTCACCCTGGGCGGCACGGGGTACCGCGCGCAGATCGCCAAGGCGCGCGCGTTCCTGGCCGCGCAGCAGAACGCGGACGGCGGCTTCCGGGTCGCCTCCGACACCGACCAGAAGCAGTCCGACGTACGCGCCTCCACGCAGGCCGTCGGCGGCGCGGTCGGCACCTCCTTCGGCACCCTGCTGCGCGACCTCGCGGACCAGAAGGCGGCGGCCGAAGGGGCCGCGTACCTGGTCGAGCAGCTCGACGGCAGCGACCACCTGGCCAGCACCTACGGCCCCGACTACGGTCTGACCGCCGACCTCGCCCTCGCGCTCGCCTCCACCGGCGGCCAGGACCCGACGCTGACCAAGGTCACCGGCTACCTCGCGGGACACGTCGCGGACTACGCCGACCCGGCGGGCACCTCCGCCTACCCCGGCCCGTACAGCGGCGCCACCGCCAAACTCGCGGTGCTCGCCCAGGTCATGGGCCAGGACCCGCGGCACTTCGGCGGCTTCGACCTGATCGGCACGCTCAGCGGCCACGTCTGCACGGCCGCCGCCGAGGACGGTTCCTGCACCGCCCCCGGCGACTTCGACCAGGCGTACTCGACGGTCTCCCAGTCCCTCGGCGTCCTCGCCCTGGCCCGCGCGGGCCAGACCCCGCCCGCCGCCGCCGTGAACCGGCTGCTCCAACTCCAGTGCGCGGACGGCGGTTTCTCCTCCACGCTGGACGCGCCGGGCGCCGACTGCGCCTCCGACGTGGACACCACCGGCTACGCGCTCCAGGCGCTCGTCCTGGTGCCGGGACACGCGGACGCGGTCACCAAGGCCCGTACGTATCTCGTCAAGGCCCAGCAGTCCAGCGGCGGTTACCAGGGCGCGGCGGGCGTCAGCAGCAACTCCACCGCGCTCGCCGTCCAGGCGCTGCTCGCCACCGACAAGATCCGGCCCCAACAGGCCCGCGACGGGCAGAAGTTCCTGCGCACCACGCAGAACAAGGACGGCGGCTTCCGGATCACCGCCGCGGCGGGCGACTCCGACCTGCGGTCCAGCACCCAGGCCGTCCCGGCGCTCGCGGGCACCCCGCTGACCACGCTCACCCACGCGCTCGCGCCCATCGCGCCCTCGGGCGGCGGCTCCACCGGCGGATCGTCCGGTTCTTCCGGCTCCGGCGGCTCGTCCGGCTCCGCGGGCGGCACGGACTCCGGCGGCAGCGGCGGCTCGCTGGCCGCCACCGGCACCGGTGTGCTCGCGGCGGCCGGTCTCGCCGCGCTGTTGCTGGCCCTGGGCAGCGCGCTGACCGTACGGCGGCGGCGCACCGCACAACAGGGCGGGAGGCACCAGTGATCCACGGCATTCGGCCGGCCCATGGCATGCGGTCAACGGCCCGGCGGGCGGCGCCCGTCGCAGGCGCGTCCTGCCACCCACGGCGGCCCGGCGCACGATCGGTCCTCGCCCGTACGGTCACCGCGCTCGCGCTGACGTTCGCCGCCGTGTGCGGCGGGCTCACCGTGGGCGCGGCGCCCGCGATGGCGACCGCGCAGCCGATGAGCGCGTGCACGACCACCAAGGGCGTCGTGCTCGCGGTGGACTTCAGCCACTGGGGCGGCCCGCTGCTGCGCTCCTGCGGCACCACGCCCACCACCGGCTACACCCTGCTGAACCAGGGCGGCTGGGCCACCACCGGCACCCAGCACGACGGTCCGGCCTTCATCTGCCGGATCGGCTACGCCGGTTACCAGGGCGGCAAGCAGTATCCGACGTCCAAGGACGCCCCCTGTGTGCTGACGCCGCCCGCGACCGCCTACTGGTCGTACTGGCACGCCGACGCGGGGCAGAACACCTGGTCCTACAGCCAGTTGGGCGCGATGAGCTACCACCCCAAGCCCGGCAGTGTGGACCTGTGGATCTTCGGCGCCACCAACGTCGCGGGCACGCAGGGCCGTCCGACGTTCTCACCCGACAGCGTCCGGGCGCACAACACCACGTCCGGCGGAGCCACTTCGGCCCCGCCGAGGCCGACCAAGCCCGCCGGTACGCACACCACCGCGGGCTCGGCGCCCGGGAAGACCTCACGACCGGCCGCCACCACGCCGTCCGCGACCCGTACGACACCGGCCACCACCTCGGCCCCGCCCACCGCGACCCCCACCGGGACCGCGTCCGCGAGCACCGCGCCGGGCACGGGCACGGCCACGGGCGCAACGCCGTCGCCAGGGCAGCCCCGCACGCAGGACGCGGAGCCGACCGCCGCCGCGGGCCATTCGTCCGGCTCGGTCCTGCCCTTCGCCCTGACCGCGGCCGTCGTGGCCGTGATCGCCGGATTCATCGTCGTCAGGACCCGGCGGCGGCGGAACGCGGAGTAGCGCGTTGTCCACCGCCCCGCCTCCGTCCCCGACCGGCGGTCCCGCGCACGCCGCCGCGGGACCGCCGCGCGCCGCCGCCTCCCCGCACACCGGGCGGCGGCTGCCGCGCACCCTGCACCCGGTCGCCTGGTGGATCTGGGGCATCGCCCTGGCCACCGCGGTCAGCCGCACCACCAACCCGCTGCTGCTCGGCCTGGTCCTGGTCGTCCTCGGCTACGTCGTCACCGAGCGCCGCACCGACGCCCCCTGGGCGAAGGGCTTCAAGTACTACCTGTACCTCGCGCTGACGGTCGTCGCGATCCGCGTCGTCTTCCGCTGCGTCTTCGCCAGCGGCATCACACCCGCCGACCACATCATGTTCTCGCTGCCGCACATCCCGACTCCCCACTGGTACGCGGGAATTCAGCTCGGCGGCCCGGTGTCGCTCGAGGCCACCCTGTCCGCCGCGACCGACGGACTGCGGCTGGCCTGCCTGCTGTGCTGCATCGGCGCCGCGAACACCCTCGCCAACCCCAAGCGGGCCCTGCGCGTCCTGCCCGGCGCGCTGTACGAACTCGGCGTCGCCGTCACGGTGTCGCTGAGCGTCGCCCCCCAACTCGTCGAAAGTGTCCAGCGGGTGGCGCGCGCCCGACGGCTGCGGGCCGACCGGGCCAAGGGGCTGCGGGCGCTGCGCGGCATCCTCATCCCCGTACTGGAGGACGCGCTGGAACGCTCCCTGCACTTGGCCGCCGCCATGGACTCGCGCGGCTACGGCCGGGCCGGCACCGCGACCCGCGCCTCACGCCGTACCACCGCCGTCCTGATGCTCGGCGGCATGCTCGGCCTGTGCACCGGCATCTACGGGCTGCTGGACGGCACCACCCCGCGCGCGCTCGGACTGCCCGCCATGCTGGGCGGGTCGCTGCTGTGCTGCGCCGGACTCGCGCTCGGCGGGCGGCGGATACGGCGCACCAGCTACCGACCCGACCCCTGGCGGTCCGCGGAGTGGGTGGTCGCGCTGTGCGGCGTCGCCACCGCCACCGTGCTGTTCCTGACCGTCGGCTACAACGCCGCCGACCTCAACCCCAGCCTGTATCCGCTGCGTTGGCCGTCACTGCCGTGGCTGCCCGCCGCCGCGATCCTGCTCGCGGGCACCGCCGCCTTCGCCGCGCCGCCCCCGCCGCGCACATCCGCCGCGAAGAGCGCGAAGAGCGCGAGAAGAGCCACGGCCGGGCGCTCCGCCGTGCCGCCCGGCGGAGCCGCCGCGACCGCCACCACAGCCGAAACCGCCGAAACCGCCGACAAGCCCAGCGAGGCCCTGCTGTGATCCGATTCGACCAGGTCAGCGTCGTGTACGCGGACTCCGAGCAGCCCGTGCTGCGGGACGTGGACCTGACCTTGGAGGAAGGCGAACTGTGCCTGGTCGTCGGCAGGACCGGCGCGGGCAAGTCCACGCTGCTAGGCACGGTCAACGGCCTGGTGCCGCACTTCACCGGCGGCACACTCGCGGGCCGTGTCACCGTCGACGGCCGCGACACCGCGACGTACCCGCCGCGTGAACTCGCCGACGTGGTGGGCGTCGTGGGCCAGGACCCGCTCGCCGGATTCGTCACCGACACCGTCGAGGAGGAACTGGCCTATGTCATGGAGCAGTTGGCCGTCCCCGCCGATGTCATGCGCAAGCGCGTCGAGGAGACCCTCGATCTGATGGGCCTGGCCGACCTGCGGCACCGCGCGCTGAGCGAGCTGTCCGGCGGCCAGCAGCAGCGCGTCGCCATCGGGTCCGTCCTCACCGCCCACCCCAAGGTCCTGGTGCTGGACGAGCCCACCTCCGCGCTCGACCCGACCGCCGCCGAGGAAGTCCTCGCCGCCGTGACCCGGCTCGTGCACGACCTCGGGGTGACCGTCGTTCTCGCGGAACACCGCCTGGAGCGCGTCGTGCAGTACGCCGACCGCGTCCTGCACCTGACCGGCGACGGCACCGTCACCTCCGCCCCGCCGTCCGTCGCCTTCCGTACCGCCTCGGTCGCGCCCCCCGTGGTCGACCTCGGCCGCCTGGCCCGCTGGGAACCGCTGCCGCTGTCCGTACGCGACGCCCGCCGCGCCGCCGTCCCCTTGCGCGAACGGCTCGCCGGACGCCCGGTGCCGCCGGTCCGCGTCCCGCACGGCACGGGCACACCGCTGCTGACCGCCAGCGGGATCGTCGTGCGCTACGGAGACGTGGTCGCGGTCCGCGAGGTGGACCTGGAGCTGCGGGCCGGTGAGGTCACCGCGCTGATGGGCCGCAACGGCTCGGGCAAGTCGTCCCTGCTGTGGGCGATCCACGGCGCCGGGCCGCGACAGGGCGGAACCGTACGGTTCGCTCAGGGCGCGGACCCGGCCGCACCCGAGCCTGGGGCCTCGGCACGACGGTTCGGCGGACGGCGTACGACGTCGGGACCTGAGCGCCGCCGCGTCGGCCTGGTCCCGCAGACCCCCACCGATTTGCTCTACCTGGAGACGGTCGGCGCCGAACTGGCCCAGGCCGACCGGGAGTCGGCCGGGGCGGCCCCGAGCACCGCGCGGGCGATCCTCGACCGGCTCGCGCCCGGCATCCCCGACGACACCCACCCCCGCGACCTGTCGGAAGGCCAGAAGCTCTCGCTCGTGCTGGCCATCCAGCTCACCACCGCCCCCGACGTCGTCCTGCTGGACGAGCCGACCCGCGGCCTCGACTACCAGGCCAAGCAGGCCCTCATCCGGATCGTGGACGCGCTCGCCGCCGAGGGCCGCAGCGTCGTGATCTCCACGCACGACGTGGAGTTCGTCGCCGCGAGCGCCGACCGCGTGATCGTCATGGCCGAGGGCGAGACGGTCGCCGACGGCCCCACCGCCGATGTCATCGTCGCCTCACCGGCCTTCGCGCCACAGGCCGCCAAGATCCTCGCCCCGCTGCCCTACCTGACGGTCGGTCAAGTCGCGGACGCGCTCGCGGAAGCCGAGGCGAAGTGATGGCCACGACCAGGACGGGCGCCACGGACACGAGCGGGGGCGCGGGCAACGGCAAGGGCGCGGCCGGGCGTTGGACGGGCCGTACCACCGCCGTCCGGATGCACGCGACGGCCGTCGTCACCATCGTCCTGGCCGCCTTCATCGGCCTGGTCGCCTTCTTCTGGCCCTTCGTCGTCGCCCCCGGCCGCTTCGGCACCTCCTACGCGCCGCCGCTGATCTTCGGCGTCCTGCTGATCCTCGTCCTGGCCGTGGTCTTCGCCCAGATCGCCGACGGCGGCATCGACGCCAAGGCCCTGGCCATGCTCGGCGTGCTGTCCGCCGTCAACGCCGCCCTGCGCCCGCTCGGCGCGGGCACCGCGGGCATCGAGACCGTCTTCTTCGTCCTCGTGCTCGCGGGCCGCGTCTTCGGCCCCGGCTTCGGCTTCACCCTCGGATGCACGTCCCTCTTCGCGTCCGCGCTGCTCACCGGCGGTGTCGGACCCTGGATGCCGTACCAGATGTTCGGCTGCGCCTTCGTCGGGATGCTCGCCGGGCTCCTCCCCCGCGCCCGCGGCAGGGCCGAGATCCTGATGCTCGCGGCCTACGGCTCGGCGTCCGGCTACCTCTTCGGCTTCCTGCTCAACCTCTCCTTCTGGCCCTTCTCGCTCGACCCCGGCAGCTCCATCGCCTACCTGCCGGGCCTGCCCTTCACCGAGCAGTGGCACCGCTACCTGGCCTTCGACGTGGCGACCTCCCTCGGCTGGGACACCGGCCGCGCGGTCACCAACTTCGTCGCCATCCTGCTGGCCGGCCCCGCCGCCCTCATCACCTTCCGCCGCGCCGCCCGCCGCGCCAACTTCACCGCCCCCATCCACTTCGCCCCGCCCGCCCCGCCCCCTCCGCCCGCTGGGTCCGCTCCGGGCGCGGGCGCGGACGAGACGTAACCCGTACTGGTCTAGCCTGGCTGTCCCCGACGGACGCGCGGGACGCGGGACGCGGGAGAAGGGGCTGAGGGCGTGGAGTTGGTGTTCGCGGGGCGGGTCGTGGAGTGGCGCGGACCGGCGCCGTACTACTTCGTGCCCGTGCCGGAGGAGGAGTCCGCGGACATCCGCGAGGTGGCGACGACGGCCTCGTACGGGTGGGGGGTGATCCCGGTGCTGGCCCGGATCGGCGGCACCGATTTCGCGACCTCGCTCTTTCCCAAGGACGGCGGCTATCTGCTGCCGCTCAAGAACGCCGTGCGCAAACCGGAGGGGCTTTCCGAGGGGGACGACGTGACGGTGGAGATGACCGTCCGCCTCGACACGTAGGGAAGGCGATCCCGTGCCGAATCCCGCTGAATCCCCGGATCGATTCCGGGGACCGATCCCCGGGCCGATTCCCCGGCGCCGATCCGGCACGGCACTTTTGCGCGGCCATTGCCGTGCCGACAGCGGTGAACCACTAGCGTTACGGCCTGTGAGTACGAGTATCCGGTTTTCGCCGTCCGCGGCTCCGCGCCTTGCCGGTTCGGTCGCCTTCGGGGCGGTGGTCGGGGCGTGCGTGGGGTCGTCGACCGACACGCCGCTGGGAATTCTCTCGGCCATCGCGGCCACCGAGTCGTTCTTCGTCGTGGTCGGCTGGTGCGTGCTGTGGCCGATGGACGCCGCTGCGACCCGCCACAATTCGCGGCGCGAGGACCTGCGACCGCTCGCCGAGGAGATCGTGGTCGTCGCGGTCGCGCTCTGCGGCCTCATCGGCATCGTCGTGTTCCTGCTCGGCAACTCCGACACCGCCCACGCCGCGACCGCGCTCATCGGCGTCTTCATGGCCTGGGCCGCACTGCATCTGATGTACGCGGCACGGTACGCGTATCTGTATTACGAGGAGTCCGAGGGCGGGATCGATTTCAACTCCGCGGACGAGGCCCCGGCCTACCGCGATTTCTTCTACTTCAGCTACAACCTCGGCATGACCTACCAGGTCTCCGACACCGACGTCTCCAGTTCGACGATCCGCGCGGTCGTCCTGCGGCACACACTGCTGTCGTATCTGTTCGGTACGAGCATTCTCGCGACCGCCATCAACCTCGTCGCCGGAATCTTCACGCGGTGAGCGCACGGCACTTGCCCTGGCGCCTGTCCTGATACCTGCCTGACGCCTGCAATGTCCTGAAGCCTGCGCGCTGTCCTGATCCTGCGCTGTCCTGACGCCCGCACTGACACGTGTCCGGCACCGCGCGACGCCTTCCGCGCGGTGCCGGACACGTGCCGGAGGGTCAGCGGCAGCCCACTCCGTAGGTGCCGTTGCCGGAGTCGGCGGCCGGGTCGCTGGAGACGGACAGCCCGACGTACGGGTGATCGCGGTCCGGGGTGAACGTGTACCGGTCCGTGAAGGTGTAGCTCTGCGCGCCCTTGGGGAACTGGGCGGTCTGCCGGGCCAGCGTGACGGCGCCCTGCGGCTTGCCCGTGGCGCTGTGCCACCACGTCAGGTGCAAGGCGCCCGCCTCGGTGCCGTCGTAGGTCACGTACACCGTGGCGGTCGCCGTGCGGCGCTTGCCGGTCGGGCAGTCGAAACCGGTGACGGCGATGGACGCCACGTGCGGCCCGGCAGCGGGCTTCCCGGTCGTCGTCGGGTCGGTCGAAGGGGTGGTCGGCGCGGTGGTGGGCGGCGTGCTCGGCGTGCCGGTGGGCGTGCTCGACACGGTCCTGCTGGGCGTGACCGCCGTCGTCGGTGTGCCGGTCGGCGAGACGTTGACCGTGGGCGACGCCGACAGGCTGACGGTGGGGGACGGGGTGGCGGGCGCGGTGGTCGGCGTCGTGGCGGTCAGCGACGTGACGGCGGTCGGCGTCGGGCCCGCCACGGGGGTGTCGTCGCTCTTGTTGCCGGTCGCCACCGCCGTGACGGTCACCGCGCCCGCGATGATCACGGCCGCCGCGACGACGGCGAGGACCTTCGCGCGTCGGCTGAAGCGGGGTGCGGGAGCCTCGGGGCCGCCCGCGGGGGCGTGGTGGGGCACGTGCTTGGGCGGTACGGGCGGCGCGCCAGCCCCGGACGCGGCGGACGCGGCCACGGCGACCGGTACGGCGGCGCGCTGCGGCTGCTGGGCCGCTTCCGCCGCCGCATCGCCGGACGGCGCCGCCAACAGGACGACCAGCGCGGCGAGTTCACCGCGCCCGCGCTCCTCCCAGTCCTCGCCGTAGGCGGCGACGGCGACCGCCTCGGCCTCGGCGGCGAACTCGGACGCGCTCTGCGGCCGGTCCGCCGGGTTCTTCGCCAACCCGCGTGCGAGCAGCGGCCGTACGGGCTCCGGAGCCTGCTCGGCCGGGACCGGCGCCTCGGCGTGCTGGGCCGCCGGTTCCGCCGCCGTGGCACCCGCGTACGGCGGCGCGCCGGTGAGGCTCTGGTGGAAGACGGCCGTCGCCGCGTAGACGTCGGAGGCCGCGGTCGCCGGTGCGCCCGCCCACCGCTCGGGCGCGCTGTAGGGGGTGCCGGAGGGTACGGCGTCCGGCTCGGCGTTCGCCTCCGCCTGATCCGGGGCGGGAGCCGCCGGTTCGGCATCGACGAGCTGGACCGCGCCTTCGGGAGTGAGCAGGACGTTCTCGGGCGTGTCCGGCTCGGCGTTCGCCTCCGCCTGATCCGGGGCGGGAGCCGCCGGTTCGGCATCGACGAGCTGGACCGCGCCTTCGGGGGTGATCAGGACGTTCTCGGGCGCGATGTCGCCGTGGGCGCCACCGGCCTCGTGGGCTGCGGCGAGCGCGACCAGCGAGCCCTTGAGGACGACGAGCGCTGCCTCGGGCGCGAGCGCGCCCTTCTCCCGGAGGAGGGCGACAAGTCCGGTGCTGCTGACCGGAGTCGGCGTCCCGGCCGCGGGCTCCTGGGGCTCCGGGGCCTCGGCCGCGGCCTGGGACGGCACCGCCTTCGAAGCGGCCGGTGCCGTCTTCCGCCCCTTCGCCGGGGGCCTGGTCCCCGCCGCCTTCTTCGCCGCGCCCGCGGGCGGGTCCGCCGCCGCGGTCTTCCGTGTCTGCGCCGTCTTGGCCGCGGTTCTCGCGGGCGCCTTCGCGGGTGTCTTCGCGGGTGCCTTCGCCGGAGTCCCGGCCGGTGCCTTGGCCGCCGTCTTCGCGCTCTTGGCGGCCTTCACGGCGGGCTCCTCCGCCGCCTGCTTCTGTGCCGCCTTCGCCGCCGCGGCTGCCATGGGAGCGGCCTCGGGCCGCTTCTGAGGCTCCGTCACCTTGCTTGCGGTGGCGGGTACTTCGGCAGCCGCGGTCTTCACGGCGGGCTTTGCGGCAGCGCGCTTCGGCGCGGCCTTCGTGGGCTTCGCGGGCTTTGGCGCCGCCTCGGACGCGGCGGCTTCCTGAGCGCCGCCCTCGGGCTGCGCGTCCGCCAGCGCCTCCGTGTCCCCTGCCGTGTCCGCTGGCGTCTCCGCTGCCGTCTCCGCTTCCGCCCGGGCGGGAGCCTGGGCGCGCTTACGGGGCTGCGCCGCAGCCTTCCGCGCCCGGGCCATGGGCCTCGGGCCCGGCTGCCGCTGTCCGGCCGGCTTGCCGTCCCCGGCCGTCGCGCCGTCCTCGCCGGGTATGCCCGTGCCGTTGTCGTCGTCCACCTGATTCCGCCCCTCGCGCTGCCCCTTGAGGAGGAGCCGCTGTGCGCGGCACCTCGACGCCCTGTTCCGTACTCGGATTTCCCACCGCCAGCCGGGCCGATCTGCCGGGGGTCACGGCTGTCCGCCCGAACTGCCCCTTCCACGGGAGGGCCGAGCGCCGAAGGCGCCGACAGGGGACCGGGGTTCGCCCGGGAACCGTGGAGGAGGTGCCGTGAGGATCAAGAGGGTACTGGTGGCCGGGCACCAAGGGGAGATCGGGGCGGCCCTCATCCCGCCCCCGCACCCCCCTTTGCCGGACAGCCAGGGGCATATGCCTCGCCGATTCCCCGCCTACGCGTGTCCCCCGATGCGGACGGTACGCACGGGGCGGCGGCGACGACGGCGCGGGCGCGGAACAGGCGCTCGGCGCGGCCGGGTTGGGCCTTGCCGCCGTATCGGCACCGGCACCGGCACCGGCACCGTGTCACTCGATCCTTCAGACGACTGGCCGGATGGCGTGAGCCAGGGGGCGGGCCGTCACGCGCGTGGCACCGTCGCCGTCCGGTTCGACCGCCCGGAGGGGGCAGCCTGTGCCGACGCGGTCGGTGAGTTCGGCGCGCAGGGTGGCGAGTTCGGCCATGCGGGTGTCGAGGAGGCGGATCTTCTCCTCGAACAGCGCGGAGAGCGCTACGGCGGGGGCCGGTGCCGCGCGCAACTCCTCGCCGGTCCTGGCGATTTCGGCCAGGGAGAATCCGAGTGTCTGCGCGGTGCGGACGTAGTGCAGCCAGGCCACCGACTCGGGCGGGAAGTCGCGGTAGCCGTTGGTGAGGCGTCGGCCCGTGACGAGGCCGACCTTCTCGTAGAACCGGATCGCGTCCCTGGTCATCCCGGTCTGAGCGGCCAGCTCTCCGATACGCATGCCGCGCCTCCCCCTCGGCCGATGAGCTTGACCTTGGACCGTACTCCACTGTTTAGCGTGAGGCCGTCGCTGAGCCCCCCAACCGGCCGGAGCCTCCCCATGATCCGTTTCCACGCCCCCGCACGCCCCGCCTATCTCCGCGTCGTACGCGCGAGTGCCTGGTACGACCTCGCGGTCACCGTGGGGTTCGTCACACCGTGGACCTACGCGCGGGTGCACGACGCGCTGTCCTCGGCGGGCGACGCGCTCGGCTGGGGCGTCCTGCCCGAACTCGACGTGTGGCAGACCCTGTTCGCGAATCTGATGGGCTCTGTGGTGGTCGTCTGGGCCGCCCTCCGCATCGTACGGACCCTGCCCGAACACGGCCTGCTCGACGGCATCGCGCGCACCCTGTTCTCCGCGTGGATGGCGTACGCGCTGGCCCAAGGCGCCTCGCGGATCCTGTGGCTGTTCCTCGCCGCCGAGGCCACCTGGGGAATCGTCCAACTCACGCCCTGGCTGCGCCCCGCCGTCGACCACCGGACCGCCCGACCGGAACACTCAGGGCTGGGTTGATCGCCAGCCGCCAGCCGCCAGCCGCCAGCCGCCAGCCGCCAGCCGCCAGCCGCCAGCCGCCGGCCACGGCGGCCCTTCGGGGCGCGGACGGCCTACGGCCTACGGCTACGGCTGCGGCTTCGCGGTGGCGATGCGGTCGAGCCAGTCGCGCAGGAGGGCTTGTTCGGTGGCGGTGAGGGCGGAGGTCCTGGGGAGGACGGCGCGCAGGGCCACGGCGGCGGTGACGGGACCGGAGGCGGGGTCGGTGGCGGCCGGGGCGTCGGTGGTGATCGCGGCGATGACCGCTTCGCGGGCCAGGGCGGCCAGTTCCGGGTCGCGGCGGTCGGGCGGCAGGGAGATCAGCGTGTTGGTGATGCCCTGGCCCGCGGCCTGGACGAGCAGCGAGGCGCGTTCCTCGCTCACGCGCAGTCGGCCCGCCTCGGCGATCCGGCGAATGTGCCCGGCCAGCACCGCCACGCCCGCGACCTCGGCGGGCGTCGGCGGCACCGAGCCCCTGGTCCGCTCGTACATGACCTGGTAGAGCGCCGGGTTGGCGAGGCCGAAGCCGACGTGCAGGTCCCAGCCGGTCCGCAGGTCCGCCACCGGGTCCGCGCCGGGCTCCAGGTCCGTCTTGCCGGCCAGGTAGGCCGCGAAGCCGTCGGCCGCGACCGCGTCGAGCAGGCCCTGCTTGTCGCCGAAGAGCCGGTAGATCGTCGGTGCCTGCACTCCGGCCGCCGCGCCGACCGCCCGGGTCGACACGGCTTCCCGGCCGCCCTCGGCGAGCAGCTTGGCGGTGGCGGCGAGGATGCGCTCGCGCGGACCGTCCTCAGGGGCGATGTCTCCGACGCTCATGGTGTCGACGGTAACAGGAATCGCGTTAGCGGTAATTCAGTATCGGTGCTAGCGTGTAGGTCGTTAGCGGTGATTCGGCGCTGCTCGTGCCGCCACCGGTACGGCGACATCTATCGGCATGTCGATCTGTCGACCGCGCGTCGCCCGTGCGCCGAGGCCGCGCAAACCCTCACCCACCTGGAGACACCTCATGATCATCGTCACCGGAGCCACCGGAAAACTCGGCCGGGCCGTCGTCGACCGGCTGCTCACCCGCGTCCCCGCCGAGGAGATCGGCGTCAGCGTCCGCGACCCCGACAAGGCGCGGGACCTGGCGGAGAAGGGCGTCCGCGTACGGCGGGGCGACTTCACGGACCCGGCGACCCTCGCGCACGCCTTCGAGGGCGCCGCGCAGGTGCTGATCGTCTCGGCCGACGTCACCGGAGAGGCCGCCCTCGCCATGCACCACGCCGCGATCGACGGAGCCAAGGCAGCCGGGGCCGGCCGCATCCTCTACACCAGCCACATGGGCGCGAGCCCGACCTCCCTCTTCGCGCCCATGCCCGACCACGCCGCCACCGAGGCGGCGCTGCGCGACTCGGGCGTGCCGTGGACCTCCCTGCGCAACGGCTACTACGCCAGCTCGGCGATCATGCTGCTCGGCGCCGCCGTGCGCACGGGCGAGCTGGCCGCGCCGGAGGACGGCCCCATCTCCTGGACGGCCCACGCCGACCTCGCCGAGGCCACCGCGCGCGTGCTGACCGCCGACGACCGGTCCGTACGCCCCTCGGGTCCGACCGCGCCGCTCACCGGCTCCGAAGCGCTCGATCTCGCCGACGTCGCGGAGACCGCCGCCGAACTGTCCGGGCGCCCGGTCAAGCGCGTCGTCATCGGCGACGACGAGTACCGGGACCTCCTCGTCGGGCACGGCGCCTCACCCGCGCAGGCGGAACTCCTCCTCGGGATGTTCGCGGCCGGCAGGCAGGGCGAGTTCACCGCGGTCGACCCGGCGCTCGCCACCCTGATCGGCCGCCCGCCGACGCCGTTCAGGGACGTACTCGACGAGGCGATCACGTCCGCTGCCTGACGGCCGCCCCCGGCCGTGTGCTCGTCAGCGCAGGAAGGCCGCCACGGTCGACACGAAACGCGCCGGGTCGTCGAGCCAGGGGAAGTGACCGGCGCCGGGCTGGACGGCCGACTCGGCGCGCGGGAACAGACCGGCGACCTCGGCCGCGGCGGCGGGCGGGGTGTTGAGGTCGACCTCCCCGGCCAGTACGAGGACGGGGGCGGTGAAACGCGCCAGGGCCGCGCGGGTGACGGCCGGGTCGAAGGCGCCCTCGGAACCGAAGACCTCCCCGGCTACCGCGTTCTTGCGCGCCTCGCCCGCGTCCCGGTGCGCGCGGGCCGCGTCGTCCCAACGCCCGTAGAAGAAGGGGTCGACGGCCCGGAACGTCCCGGCGTCGCCCTTGCCCGCGACGACCGCCTCCAGCGCGGCGAAAGCGGCCGGGAACCACGGCTCGCCCTCGCGCAGCAGCGCCGTCCCGCGCCGCGTGTCCCCGGTGACCGGGACATCGACCGCCCGGACGCTCGGCGTGATCAGCGCGAGCCGCCCGACGCGTTCGGGATGCCGGGCGACATACAGCACGGCCAGATTCGTACCGGCGGAGTGCCCGAGCAGATCCGCCCGGTCAAGGCCCAGATGGACGCGGAGGGCTTCCACGTCGTCCACGAGCCGGTCGCAGCGGTAGGAGCCGGTGTCCTGGGGGACCGCCGAGCCGCCGGTGCCCCGCGGGTCCAGCAGGATCAACCGCCGGTGCGCGGTGAGACCGCCGAGGTCCCCGAGGTACGCGCTGTCCTGCATCGGACCCCCGGGCAGGCAGATCAGCGGCGGCCCCTCGCCGAGAGCGTGGTAGGCGAGCCGGGTCCCGTCGGGCGCGGTGAAAGAACTCGTGGCGGCCGTGGCGGTCGCGGTGGAGTCGGCGGTCATGGCGACGACTGTGGCAGCGGCCTCGGGACGGGGGCAACCGGGTTCCGGCGGCGGCCGTCCGCCGGGGAGCGGGAGCGTCGTACCCCGCGAGCAGCGTCGGTCGGCGTGGATCTCGACGCCGTACGCACCTTCGTCGCCGTCAGCGACGCGGGAAGGTTCCAGCAGGCCGCGACGGACCCGCACTCGCTGGTCCGGCGCGCCGACAACCCGCATCCGCCGGTGGCGCGGGCGCGGTCCGCGGGTCCCGGACTGGGGCCGCGCCGTGCCGGACCGGCCGGGGACGCCGTACGTCCAGGGGCCGGATGAGCCGTGCGGGCCGCACCGGGCGAGGAGCGTGCGAGGGCGGCCACCGGACAGGTGACGTACCGGCGAGGGGACGGGCCACCGGACCGGCGGGAGGCGGCCACCGGACCGGCGGGAGGCGGCCACCGGACCGGCGACGGTCGGGCGCCCGGCGTATTCTGCGTCGTATGTCCTGGACCAGCCTCTTGAGGGTGCGCCGCGCGGAGGGGGAGACCTTCCTGCTGCGCCGCAAGCGGGTCCCCGGCATCGACCTGTCCTACGGTGACGCGCGGCTCGCCGAGATCCGGGCGGCGGCGCGCGAGGGCGTCGAGCGGTGGCCGCTGATCCGCGCGCGACTGGCCGCCGCGACGGACGGCGAGGACCTGACCTTCCTGCTGGAGGGCGTGCAGAGCGTCGCCGGGGTGGAGCGGTGGATCGGCGACGTGATCGCCGCCGAGCCGGACGACGCGCTGCCGCTGCTGGTCTCCGGCGCCCGGCATGTCGCCTGGGCCTGGCACGCCCGTACGGGTTTCGCGGCGCGATACGTGTCGGACGAGCAGTGGGAGCTTTTCCGGGCCCGGCTGACCGTCGCCGAGGACCACCTGCTGGAGGCGGCCGAGCGCGAGCCGACCTGGGCGGCGCCCTGGTACTTCCTCCAGATCACCGGGCGCGGTCTCGGCGTCGGATCCGATGTCGCGGAGCGCCGCTTCGCGGCGACCTGCCGCCGCTCGCCCGGCCATGTCGCCGCCCACCGGCAGCACGTGCAGCAGCTCTGCCCGAAGTGGGGCGGCTCGTGGGCCCGGACGCACGCCTTCGCCCGCGAGTCGATGCTGGCGGCCCCCGCCGGTAGCCCGATGGGCCACCTCGTCGCCCAGGCCCACCTGGAGGAGTGGCTGGCACTCGGCGGCGACGCGGAGTCGCCGTATCTGGCCGACGCCGACGTGGTCCGGGCCGTCAACGAGGCCGCCGCACGCTCGGTCTACCACCCGGACTTCGTACGCCGCCGGGACTGGCCGCTGGCCTTCAACACCTTCGCGATGACCTACGCGCTCGCCGGGGACCTCCGCCTCGCGCGTCCGCTGTTCCAGGTCCTCGGGGACCGGGCCACCGAGATGCCCTGGATCTACCTGGACGGCCAGTCGCCCCTGGTCCCGTTCCTCGCCTGGCGCGCCCGCGCCGACCGCTGACCCCGTACGTCCGAAGGGGTACGGACCCGCGCCGGGCGAAAACCGCTGGTCGCGGCGGCTCCCTTTGCGGTAGGTCTGCGGGGGCGCGTGCCGTGGAGCGGCGCCGCTGTGCGATGCCGACGTGGAGGACGAGATGTTCGCGATTTCCCTGGGAGACGACGCCGAGCTGCGCCCGCTGGAGCCGTGGCGGGCCGAGGAGTTCCTGGCCCACATGGACCGCGGGCGCGAGTACATCGGACAGCACATCGGCCTGGCCGACGCCACCGCCGACCTGGACTCGGCGCGGAACTGGCTCCAGTCGTACGCCGACAAGACGGCGGCCGACGCGGGCCGCCTCTACGGCATCTGGCTCGACGGACTGCTCGTCGGCGGTGTCCTGTTCAAGGTCTTCGACGCGGCGGCTGGCAACTGCGAGGTGGGCTGCTGGCTCGAACCGGCCGCCGCCGGACGGGGGTTGGTCACCCGGGCGGCCCGCGTCATCATCGACTGGGCGGTGTACGAACGCGGTATCCACCGGGTGGAGTGGATGGTGTCGCCCAAGAACACGCCGAGCGTCAACGTCGCGAAGCGGCTCGGCATGACCCGCGAAGGACTGCTGCGCGCCACCTACCTCTACCGGGGCGTACGGCAGGACGCCGAGGTCTGGTCGATCCTCGCACCGGAGTGGCGCGCCGCCGGGCGGGACGCCCGCTGACCGACCGATCGACCGCCCGCTGATCGACTGCCTGCTGACCGCCCGCTGACCGCCCGCCCGCCGTCCTCGTACCGGACGCCGGGCCGGCAGCGCACCGCGGCCCCGGCGCGCCCGTGGCAGACTCCCCGAATGCTCCATCCCGACGCCGCCCGCCTCACCCGCCGCTATCTGTCCGCCGCCGACCGGCTGCTGCCGGGCCGGATCACCCACTTCTACGTGGTCGGCTCGGCCGCGCTCGGGGCGTGGCGCGCGGGCGGCAGCGACATCGACGTCGTCGCGGCGGTGGACGGCGGCTTCACGGCGGGGGACCTCCGGCGGCTGCGGGTGCTGCACCCGGTCGGCAACGCCACCCCCGTCGTACGGGCGCTGCTGCGGGCGCGGGTGACGGTCCCCGGCACGGTGAACGCGGTCTACGTGTCGGCCGCCGACCTCCGCCGACCGGTGACGGCCATCCGCCCGCTGGCCTCGCACACCGGGAACTCCTTCGCGCGCGGCCGTGCCTTCGACGTCAACCCTGTGGTGTGGAAGGTGCTGCGCGAACGCGGCATCCCGCTGCGCGGCGCGGCCCCCGGCGCCCTCGGGCTCGACCCGGAACCGGAACGCCTGCGCGCGTGGAATCTGGAGAATCTGCACGGCTACTGGCACCCCTGGGCCGAGAAGGCGCTGGCCGGGAAGACGCCCGGCAAGCCGCTGGTCGCGGCGCGCTCGGCGGGACGTTCGCTCACCACCTGGGGCGCGCTCGGGGTGTCCCGGCTGCACCGCACGGTCGCCACCGGGGACATCGTCTCCAAGGAGGGCGCGGGGGAGTACGCCCTGGACACCTTCGCGCCGCGCTGGCACCCGCTGATCCGCACGGCCCTCGCCCATCGCCGCGCGGAGCCGCTTCCGGCCGGGCTCGCCCGCGACCCGGACCTCGCCGACCGGGTGCGGCGGCTCCGGCTGACCGGCGCGTTCGTCATGGAAGTGATCGCGGACGCCGACCGGCTCTGAGGACCGCCGCCGCCGAGCAGCCGTCCAGCGGTCGCCCCCCCCGCCCCCTCCGGGGGGCCGTCACGACCCGGAATCCCGGCACGACCGGCCGTTGGCCCGTGCCGCGCCCTGCCGCCGTACAGGCGACCCCTGTCACCTGTCAGGAGCGGCAGGCGCGGGCCCGCTCCTACCTCGGCGCCGTGGCCCCCCAGGCGCTGGCGCAAGCGCAGGGCCAAGCGGCGCCGAGCGGCCGGTCGCACCCGTACACCGACACGTACGCGACGGGCACAGCCGCCGATACGACGTCCCGTACGGCCTCCGGTGCGATGTCCGGTACGGCCTCCGGCACGGTCTCCGGTGCGCGGACTGCGTACACCGACCTCGACCGGCTGGTGCGGACCTTGAACGTGCACGGCGGCCGGGTCAGTAGGCTGACGGGCCGTCAGGGGCGGTCCAGGGTGATGGAGTTGACCGGGCCGAGGTCGTAGTGCCAGGCACCGCCCGCCACCAGGTCGTCGACGACCTGGCCGGTGCCGTTGTAGCCCGTCCACAGCCTCGCCCGGGCGCCCCCGGACTGGTTGTTGAGCACGTCGTGCCACCCGTACTGATTGCTCAGGTTGTGGGCGCCGTAGCTCCAGTACACGAAGCTGGGGTGGTCGTTGCCCCAGTCCGTGTCGTTCGGGTAGACGCAGACGGCGCCGTACGGGCAGCCGTGGACCGTGCCGCCCGCCGCGTCGGCCCGCACCGCGCCGACCGTCCCGACGGCCGTCACCGAAAGTGCCAGCACCGCCACGCCCCGCATGACCTTGCCCATGTCGCTCTTCCTCTCCTCGCGGAACCGGCCCTTCGAGGCCGCCACCAGCACCGTAGGAAAGGGGAACGGCCCGCCGCTCCTGACAGATGACAGGGCGGCGGGCCGGGACCGGACCGTCAGGACAGGCAGCCGACGCTCGCCAGGGCCTGCCGGAGCAGGACACCGCGACCGCCCGGCATCTCCTGCTGGAGCTGCGGCGAGGACGCCTCCTGCGGGGTGAACCACACCAGGTCGAGCGCGTCCTGGCGCGGGCGGCAGTCGCCCGCGACCGGTACGACGTAGGCGAGGGACACCGCGTGCTGCCGGGGGTCGTGGTACGCGGTGACCCCCTCGGTCGGGAAGTACTCGGCGACGGTGAACGGCTGCGGGGAGGCCGGGATCCGGGGCAGCGCCACCGGGCCGAGGTCCTTCTCCAGATGCCGCAGCAGCGCGTCGCGGACCCGCTCGTGGTGCAGCACCCGGCCCGACACCAGCGTGCGGCTGATCGTCCCGTCGGGCCCGATGCGCAGCAGCAGCCCGATGTGGGTGACTTCCCCGCTGTCGTCCACCCGCACCGGCACGGCGTCGACATACAGGATCGGCATACGTGCGCGCGTCAGCTCCAGTTCGTCGGGAGCCAGCCAGCCGGGCGTGGTTTCGGTCATGTCAGCCATCCGCTGATCGTACGTCGCCACCCGCCCGCGCACAGGCCCGGGAGCCGAACCGGACCCGCGCGGTCCGCTGTCCGGACCTGCGCGGTTCCCGGCCCCGCCACGATCCGCACCCCTAGCCGCTCTTGCGGCCCACGCCCGCGTAGACCCAGAACTCCGAGGGATTGTCCGGGATTTCGTCGGCCGGATCGGGGCGCCACAGCGGGACGTAGACCAGTCCCGGCGGGACCAGGTCGAAGCCGGTGAAGAGCGCGGCGATCTGGTCGTGGGAGCGGGCGGTGACCGGAGAGGTGGCCTTCGACCGGTAGAGCTGGCCGACGGCGGCGGCGGTGCCGGGGCGGTCCTGGTCGGTCGCGTGGCTCAGCGCGAGCCAGCTCCCCTCGGGCAGCCCGTCACGGTAGGCGGCGACCAGCCCCTCGGGGTCCTCCGCATGCGTGATGAAGTGCAGGATCGTGATCATCAGGACGGCGACCGGCTGGTTGAAGTCGATCAGCTTCCGTAGCTGCGGCGAGTTCAGTACGTCGTCGGGCCGCCGGATGTCCGCGCTCACGATGTCGGCGTCCGGATTGTCCGCGAGCAGCGACGCGCTGTGCGCGACGGCCACCGGATCGTTGTCCACGTAGATCACCCGCGTGCCCGGCGCGATCGACTGCGCGACCTCGTGGACGTTGCCCTGCGTGGGGATGCCGGAGCCCAGATCGACGAACTGCCGGACGCCCGCGTCGACCAGATAGCGCACCGCCCGGCCCAGGAAGGCCCGGTTCGCCCGAGCCAGCGCCCGCACCTGCGGGTCGATGGCGGTGAAAGCGGCCAACGCCTCCCGGTCTATGGCGAAATTGTGCTCCCCGCCGAGCATCGCGTCGTAGATCCGCGCCACGCTCGCCTTGGCCGGATCCACGCCCTCCGGGACATCTTTGCGTCCGCTCACCACAAGTCCCTTTCGACGGCCGCGTCTTGAACGGTCATCATAGAATCCTGGTGACGGGGCGCTGCGGGGTGCGTACGTCTCCACCGGGTGGTTTCGGCCGCCCGCCGCAACGGCTCGGCGGAAGGCACGACCCTGCGACACGAAGCGCACGAACAGCCCGAGGACAGCGCCCTCGAGGACGCGCCGGGGGCCGCTTCCGCGTTCCGCGAGAAGCCGCCGCCCCCGCGCCGCGGGCGGCTGGCGGTCGGTCCAGCGGCCGATGTCATCGGTTCCGCGCTCGATCTGCATATGACCGGAAACCATGTCGTCCACGCGATGGCGCCCGGATTCTGCGACGCCGCCTCCGTCTATCTGCTGGAGCGCTGGCTCGTCGACGAGAGCGCGGGGACGTCCGCCGATCCGCCGCAGATCGAGGCCAGGCGGCTCGCGCTGCGGATGGGCGCGGCGGCGGCCGAGAGCACCGAAGGCGTCCTGCCGATCGACGAGGTGCTGGTCTTCCCGCGCCAGACCCCGTACGCCCGCGCGCTCGCCACCGGCCACGCCCAACTGCTCGACGCGGTCGACACCCACACCTTCGACCGGCTCGCCGCCTCCGGACGCGGCGACGCCCGCATCCACGACCTGTTACGCACCGCGTCCTTCCTCGTGGTCCCCATACGCCTCCAGAGCGCCGTGATCGGCTTCATCGCCTGCACCCGCGGCCCGCACCTGCCGCCGTTCGGCCTGGAGGACATGGCGGGCGTCGAGTCGCTGGCCGCGCGGGCCGGGGTCGCCCTGGACAACGCCCGCCGATACGAGCACGAGCGCCGTACCGCGCTGGCCATCCGCAGGAGCATGCTGCCCGACACCGACCGGACCTTCGAGGGCTGCCGCGTCGCCCACGACTACCGGCCCGCGGGCCCGCACGACATCATCGGCGGCGACTGGTTCGACGTCCTGCCCAGGCCCGGCGGCCGGGTCGGCCTGATCGTCGGCGACGCCATGGGACACGGCCCGGAAGCCGCCGTCGCGATGATCCAACTGCGCACCGCCGCACGGACGTTGGGCGCGCTGGACACCGATCCGCGTGAACTGCTGCACCGGCTCGACGCCCTCGCCGCCGACACCCCCGACGCCTCCTTCGCCACCTGTGTGTACGCCGAGTGGGACGCGGAACAGCACACCTGCACCGTCGTTGGCGCGGGCCACCCGCCGCCGCTGATCCGCGCACCGGGCGAGGCCGCCCGCCCCGTCCCGCTCGGCGCAGGACTGCCGCTGGGGCTCAGCGCCTGGAGCGCCGAGCCCTCGGTGCTGGAGATCCACCAGCCCACGCTCCTGCTGCTCTACAGCGACGGCCTGATCGAGAGCCGCCGCTCCGACATCGACGCCGGTATCGCCCGGCTCGCCCGCTCCCTCGACCACGGCATAGGCGAACGGGCGCCGGGCGGCCCGGCCATCGGTGCCGACGGTGCGGACCGCGCCCCAACCGGCCCCGGTACGGGTCCCGTTGGCGGCGCCACCGCCCGCGCCGCCGCCGAGGCCGCCGCACTGGCCGAAGTCGACGTCGGCCAGGAGCAGTTGCAGTCCCTCTGCGACACCCTCCTCCGCGACCCGCCCGCCGACGCCACCACGGACGACCGCACGGTCCTGCTGGCAGCGCTGACACCGGGATAGGCCGCGGGCGCGCTTGTCGTGAAGGGGCGTCCGTCTGACGGTGCCTGGCGCGCGGCCGGATTCCGTGAGGCGCTTCCGGCGGTCGTGCCAGCGGTCGTACCAGCGGGCTGACACGGCGGGCTGACACCGGGAAAGGCGCGCGGGCGCGCTTTGCGCGAAGCGCCCGGTGGCGCTCGGCGCGCCGTCGCGCACCGGCAGGTGGCTCCGCGGCCCCGCTCGGCCAGATCGCCACGGGACGGACGGCCGACGCGAGCCACGTCCGCTGCGCCGACTTCGACGGCGACGGGAAGACCGACTCCATCCTGATCGGCGCGGGCGGCGAGATCTCGGCGTGGCTGAACCGCGGCGGCGACGGCCGCGTCGCCTCGGGCCCGGTCATCGGCTGACCGCGCGCCCGAGGCCGTGCGGCCGTGTGTGTGTACGCGCGGCCGTACGCGACGGGCCTGGTCGCCGGGGCGCGACGCGTACGGCCGCGCGCGACGCCCGCTCGAAGGGGCCGGTCAGACGATGCCGCCGTTGGCGCGGACGACCTGGCCGTTGACCCAGTGACCGGCCGGGGAGGCGAGGAAGGCGACGACCTCGGCGATGTCGGCGGGGGTGCCGAGCCGCTCCAGCGGGGGCTGGGCGGCCAGGCGGGCGACGGTCTCCTCGTCCTTGCCGTCGAGGAACAGGTCGGTCGCGGTGGGGCCTGGCGCCACCGCGTTGACGGTGACGTCCCGGCCGCGCAGCTCGCGGGCGAGGATCAGCGTCACCGCCTCGACCGCGCCCTTGCTGGCGGCGTAACCGGCGTAGCCGGGGAAGGACAGGCCCAGCACGGACGTGGAGAAGGTGACCACGGCGCCGCCGGGGCGCACCCTGCGGGCCGCCTGCTGGGCGACGACGAAGGTGCCGCGGATGTTCGTGCGGTGCATCGCGTCCAGCTCGGCCAGGTCCAGTTCGGCCACGGTCGACAGCGCCATGCGCCCGGCGGCGTGCACGACGACGTCGACACCGCCGTACGCGGACTCGGCGGCGTCGAAGAGCGCCGCGGCGGCCGTCTCGTCGGCGATGTCGGCCTGGACGGCGAGCGCCCGGCCACCGGCCGCGGTCACCTCCTCGACGGCGTCCTCGGCCAGGCCGCGGTTGCCCGCGTAGCCGATCACCACGGCGTGGCCGTCGGCGGCCAGCCGGGTCACCACCTGGCGGCCGATGCCGCGTGAGCCGCCGGTGACGACGGCGACGCGCGGCCGGGAGGGGGTTTCGGGGGTGGTCGTCATGGGGGGCTCCTGTACGGAAACGGAGGCGGTCGGGCGGGCGGACCGCCCCGGCGTTCGTACGTCCTGCCGGGGGCCGGTCCGCTTCCCACTGTCGGCCGCTTCCACGCGGTCAGCCAGGGCTGAGCCCACCCAGGGGTTGCCGTCCCCTGGCTGCGGCCTGGCCCCGCCGGGCGCGGCGAGTGACGATGGAGGGGTGAATCTTCCCGAGCTGGCGGCGTTCCTGAAGACCCGGCGCGACCGGATACGGCCGGACGCCGTGGGGCTGCCCGCCGGGCCGCGGCGGCGGGTGCCGGGGCTGCGCCGCGAGGAGGTCGCCCAGCTCGCCGGGCTCTCCGCGGACTACTACACCGAGCTGGAGCGGGGCCGCGGCGCCCAGCCCTCGGCCCAGACGCTGGCCGCGCTGGCCAGGGCGCTGCGGCTGACCACGGACGAGCGCGACCACCTGTTCCACCTCGCCGAGCGGCCCGTGCCCCCCTCCGCGCACGGCTCGGCCGCCCCCGTACAGCCCGCGCTGCTGGGCCTGCTCGACCGGCTGACCACCACCCCCGCCCAGGTCATCTCAGACCTGCACGAGACGCTGGCGCAGAACGAGCCGGCCGCCGCGCTCCTCGGCCGTCCACCCGCCGTACGCGGCCCCGCCCGCAGCTTCGTCTTCCGCTGGTTCACCGATCCGCGGGCGCGCGGCATCTACCCGCCCGAGGACCACCCGCACCACTCGCGGGTCTTCGTCTCCGACCTCCAGGCGGTCGCGGGCCAGCGCGGCCGGGACACCGAGGTCGCGCGGATGGTCGCCCATCTGCGGCGCGAGAGCGCCGAATTCGCCGCTCTGTGGGACGCCCACGACGTGGCCTTCCGCCGCACCGACCACAAGCGGATCGTCCATCCGTCGCTGGGCGTCATCGAGTTGGACTGCCACTGCCTGTTCAGCGAGGACGGCCGGCAGCGGCTGCTCTGGTTCAGCGCCGCCCCCGGCACCGAGGGCGCGGAGCAACTGGAGCTGCTCTCGGTCATCGGCACGCAGGACATGACGGCGCGGTAGGGCGGGACGCGGCAGAGCGCGGGGTGCGAGGCACGGCAGGGCGGGGCGCGGCAGGGCGCGGTAGAGCGCGGGGTGCGGCAGGACGTGGGGCGCGGCAGGGCGCGCGGACGCCCTCGGCGCGGCGGCGCCCCCTTCGCACGGCCTGCACCGGTCTCAGGTGCCCGCGAACTCCTCCCAGCTCAGAGGGTGTTCGGCGGGCCGCTAGCGCCGGGGCAGCTGATTCGCATGGGAGTCATGTGGTTGTTGCGCGGTGTTCATCGGGGGTTCTCGGACGGTGACGACCGGCCGCCTACTGTGATCGGGAGAGCTGGCAGGCAGAAAGGGAACTGTGGTGAAACCGACACAGGATCTTCCTGACGCACTGTCAGGCGGTGAGGTCTCCGGCGAGGCGAGCGGCTTAACCGGCCCTTCCGTCGCGGGCGGTGAACTGGCCGCCGCCCGGCTGCGCGGCGAACGCGAGGCGCTGCTGCGGTACGTGGCGAAGCTGCTCGCCCCCGACCTGCGGCACGCCGAGGACGTCGTGCAGGAGACCCTGCTGCGGGCGTGGCTGAGGGCCGATCAACTGGACTGGCAGAAGAGGCCGATCAGGCCCTGGCTGTTCAGGATCGCGCACAATCTGGCCGTCGACACCTGGCGCAAGGACCGCGCGATACCCGTCGGCAGCGCGGCCGACGTCCGCCCCGACACCGCCGACTGGGACGACCTCGCCGACCGCGTGGTGGACCGGCGGTGGCTGCAACAGGCCATGCGGCGACTGCCCTACGCGCACCACGAGGTACTGGTGCACGTGCATATCTACGGACGCGGCAGCGAAGAGGTCGCCGACGTCCTCGGGATACCCCGCGGGACCGTCAAGTCCCGTACCCACCACGCGATCCGCTCGCTGCGCCGCGAGCTGGGTGTGCTGGAGAACGAGGAGACGGCCGCATGACCCGTCCGCAACCGGCCGTCGTCGAGCTGGCGGGCGGGCCCCTCCAGGTGTTCACCGACCACCGGGGCGCCATCTGCACGGTGCTGGGCGTCCTCGGCCTGGTCATCGCCGTGCTGGTCCTCACCAACCGGTCGGTCCGCCGGATCGGCGGATGGCGCGTGGTGCGCCGCTGGGTGCGCCGCGAGAGCCGCCTCACCGCGAACGCCTTCACCGCGCCGTTGCGCGGGTGGGTCCGCTACCGGCGTCAACTCCGGCTGCTGGGACGCCTGTTGGACGACCCCGGCGTCTGGCGGACCGGGGAGCGCGCGCTGCGCGCCGCCCACGCCGCCGCCCCCGACCGCTGCCGCCCGTACGGCGTGCTGGTCGGCGACGGGACCGACGACGGTCTCGTCGGGGTCCTCGTCGCGGGCCGGGACGTCCCCCAACCGCCGCCGCCGTGGGTCGCCGACGACCGCGACCCGCGCGTGTGGTGGAGCGCGTACGAGGAGTGGCACGACCTCCAACCCGCCGGACTCGCCGGCCGGTTGGCCATCGGGGAAGGCGCCGGCTGGGAGCAGGAGCCGGTCGCACCGCCCGTACTGATCGCGGCCGTCGGCGTCGAGGGGGACCGCGCGGTCTTCCTCGACCTCGCCTCGGGCGCGCCGGTCACCTCGCTGGACGGTGACGAACGCGTCGCCCGCCCGCTCGTCCACGCGCTCGCCGCCCAGCTCGACCGGCGGCTGCCGCCCGGCGCCGTCACCGTCGCCGACGGCGTGCACCCCCGGCACGCGGGGCCGCCCGTCGCCCAGGCGCTGCGCGACGCCGCCCGGTGGAGCGACACCCACGAAGGCCCCGCCTTCGTGGTCTGCCAGGGCCCGCTCCCCGACGCCGCCGCCGACCTCGCGGGCGCCGCGGGACCGCGCGTGCTGGCGTACGGCAGGACGCACGGCCGCGCCCGTCTGCTGGACGTGGACCGCGACGGACTGCTCACCGTGCACGGCACACCGCTGCGGGTCCGGGCGACCTCCGTGCCGCGCGCGGTGGCCGCCGCGATCGGGTCGCTGCCGCCGTACGAACCCCCGCCGCTGGCCGCGCCCGTCCGCGCCCCGGCACCGCACGCGCACGTCGAACGGGCCGAGGAGCCGGGCCCGGTGGGCGTCTCCGCGGTGTCCGCAGTCGGCGCGCCGTCCACGGAACTCGCGCGGGGCGTCGGCCACGCCCAGGTGACGTCCCGTCAACGCAGCGGCGGCGAAGCCGAGTCGGGCCCGGTCGGCGTCTCGGCGTCGGCCGCCGCCGGGCCCGGCGCGACCCCGCCAGGGGGACGCGCCCGTACCGGACCCGCCGCCGGTGAGTCCGCGGGCGGAGCCGGGACACCCGACGCCGAGTCCGTGGGCTCGGGAGCCGTGACCACCGCGCCCGCCCCGCGGGGCGACTGACCGCGGACCGACCGTTGACCGCCGCCCCCGGCCGCCCCCACCACCCCGGTTGGACATCGTGAAGCTGACTCTCACCACCGTCGACGCCGTCGGCACCACCGCGGGCGCCGTGCACCGCGACCACCTGCTGGAACTCCCCGACGGCTGCACCGTGGGCGACCTGGCCGAGGCGCTGGGCGTCCGGGCCGACGGCACACCCGCCACCGCGGGCCGCCCCGGCGCGCCCGTGGCGGACCCGGCACGCCCCGACGGCCCGGCGGACCCCGACGCGGGCCCCGCCCTCCACCTCGGCGCCGCACCGCTCGCCCCCGAGGCCCCGATCCGCGACAGCGGCATCCGCGAGGGCAGCGTCCTCGGCGTCGGCGGCACCCCGCCCGACCCCGACCCGCTCGCGGGCCGCGTCCAGCCCGCGCCCGGCGAACCCGTGCTCGCCGAGGTACACAGCGTCTCGGGCCCCGGCGCGGGCCGCAGTTGGCAGCTCGCGCAGGGCAGTTACGAGATCGGCACGGACGCCCGCTGCGCGATCCGGGTCCGCGGCGCCGACGCGCCCGAGTACGGACTGTGGGTGACGATCGCCGCGGACGGCAGCGCGTACTGGCACCGCGAGCGCGCCGAGGACCGGATCGACGGCGGCTCCGTACGGCTCTGCGTCCCCGTCCCGCCCTCCGACGTCGACCCGCTGACCGGCACCGCGCCCGACCGGACCACACCCGAGGAGCGGATGGACGCGGCGCGCGCCGTGGACGAGGCGGAGAAGGCGGCGCGGGCCGCGCGGAAGGCGGCCAGGAAGGCGGCGCGCGGACCGGCCGCCGACCCCCGTACCGTCGCGGCCCGTACACCCGCGCAGGCCGACACCACCGCCCGCCGCGAGGCCGACCACCGCACCGCGTGGCCGGTGGACGTCGACCTCGCCGTCGGCACGACGCTGCTGCGCATGGTCGCCCCCGTGGAGGCGGACGCCGCGGTCGCCGACTCCGCCGACGGCATCGGCGTCGACTTCAACCGGCCGCCGCGCATCGCGCCGCACCTGGACGCCGAGTCGCTGCGCCTGCCGTCCCCGCCGGGACAGCGCGTCCGCGTGCCGTTCCCGCTGCTGATGATGTTCGCGCCGGTCGTGCTCGGCCTGGTCATGGTCGGCATCTTCCACTCGTACTTCTACCTGGTGTTCATCCTCTTCACGCCGCTGATGGCGATCTCCAACTGGGTGATGGGCCGCCGCAACAACCACAAGACGCACGTGGAGTCGCGCCGCCGCTACCGGGCCCGGCGCCGCGTGGTGGAGCGGGAGATCCGCGCGGCCGTCGTACGCGAGCGCCGGGTGCGCTGCGACACCGGACCCGACCCGGCGGCCCTCGGCCTGATCGCCACCGGACCCGGCAGCCGGCTGTGGGAACGCCGCCGCCGCGACCCCGACCACCTCGTGCTGCGGGTCGGCACCGTCGACATGCCGTCGGTGAAGGCGATCGAGGACCCGGCGCAGGACGAGAACCACCGCACCGTGCGCTGGAATCTGCCCGACATCCCGATCGGCGTGGAGATCACCGAACTCGGCGTCGTGGGCGTCGCGGGCACCGCCGCGCCCGTCCAGGCGCTGGCCCGCTGGTGCGTGGCCCAGTCCGCGGTCCTGCACAGTCCGCGCGACCTGCGGATCGTCGTGCTCACCGAGCCGTCCCGCGCGCAGGAGTGGGGCTGGGTGCGATGGCTGCCGCACCTGCGGCCGTACTCGCCCAACGGCCCGGTCGTGGCCATCGGCAACGACCCGGAGAGCGTCGCCAACCGCGTCTCGGAACTGGTCTCGCAGATCCAGGCACGGCAGCGGGCGCTCGGCTCGTCCATCGGACGCGCGATGTTCACCGCGCCCGACATCCTCGTGATCGCCGACAGCGCACGGCAGTTGCGCGACGTGCCGGGCATGGTGCAGATCCTCACCGAGGGTCCGCCGGTCCGTGTCTTCAGCCTCTGCCTCGACGAGCAGGAACGGCTGCTCCCCGAGGAGTGCGGCGCGGTCGTCACCGTCTCCGGCACCGGTCTGACGGTCCGCAGGACCGGACTGCCCGAAGTCACCGGCGTACGGCCCGACCTGGTCGCCTCCGCCTGGTGCGAGCGGGTGGCCAGGGCGCTCGCGCCGCTGCGCGACGTCAGCCCGGACAACGACAGCGGACTGCCCGACGAGGTACGGCTGCTGGACCTGCTCGGCCAGGAACCCCCGGACGCGCGGGCGCTGGTGGACCGCTGGACCAGGCGCCCGGCGACCACCACCTTCGTACTGGGCACCGGATACGACGGGCCGATGTCGCTGGACCTGGTACGCGACGGGCCGCACGGCCTGGTCGCCGGGACCACCGGATCCGGCAAGTCCGAACTCCTCCAGTCCTTCGTCGCCTCCCTCGCCGCGGGCAACCGCCCCGACGAACTCACCTTCGTACTGGTCGACTACAAGGGCGGCAGCGCCTTCCGCGAGTGCGCCAACCTGCCGCACACCCTCGGCATGGTCACCGACCTCGACGCGCACCTCGTCCAGCGCGCCCTGGACTCGCTCGCCGCCGAACTGCGGCGCAGGGAACGGATCCTGGCCGAGCACGACGCCAAGGACCACCCCGAGTACCGGGCCAAGCGCGCCGCCGCCGCTGCCTCCGCCACCGACCCGCAACTCCCGCCGCTGCCGAGGCTGCTGCTGGTCATCGACGAATTCGCCACGCTGGTGCGCGAGGTGCCGGATTTTGTCACCGGGCTGATCAGCATCGCCCAGCGCGGCCGGTCGCTCGGCATCCACCTCATCCTCGCCACGCAGCGCCCGGCGGGCGCGGTCACCGCGGACATCAAGGCCAACACCAACCTGCGGATCGCGCTGCGCGTCACCGACATGGTCGAGAGCCAGGACATCATCGACACCGGCGACGCCGTGCACATCTCGCCGAGCACCCCGGGACGCGCGCTGGTCCGCTACGGACACCGCTCGGCCGTCCCGTTCCAGTCCGCGTGGGTCGGCGCGGAACGCCCCGCCGAGGAGAGCGAGGACCCGGACGGTCGGCCGCGCCCCGCGCTCGCCCGGCCCAAGGTCCACGCCGCGGAACTGTCCTGGACCCGGCTCGGCCGCCCCGCCGCCCCGCCCGCGGGCGACGACGACACCCCGCAGGAGCAGGGGCCGCTCGCGCCCACCGACCTCCAGGTCCTGGTGGCGGCGCTGCGCGAGGCCGCCGACCTGCTCGACGACTACGAGCCGCAGCCCAGCCCGTGGCTGCCCGCCCTGGAGCCGAAGGTGCTGCTGGAGGAGCTGCCCGCGGTCGAACGCCCCGGCGCCACCGGCCTGAAGACGCTCCCGCCGCCGTTCCCGTACGCCCTGGAGGACATCCCGCAGCTCCAGGAACGCCGGGTCGCCACCGTGGACCTGGCCACCTTCGGGCACCTCTACGTGATCGGCGCCCCGCGCTCGGGCCGCACCCAGGCGCTGCGCACCATCGCGGGCTCCGCCGCGCGCACCGCCCGCCTCAGCGACCTGCACATCTACGGGATCGACGCGGCGGGTGGCGGACTGGCCGCCGTGGCCGCGCTGCCGCACTGCGGAGCCGTGGTGTCCCGGCACGACTTCGAGCACCTGGAACGCCTTCTCGGCCGCCTGGTAAGGGAGTTGACCGAACGTCAGGAGGCGTGCTCGGCGCGGAGCTGTTCCGGGCTCAACGAACTGCGCGACCTGCTGCCGGAGGCGGAACGGCCCGCGCACATCCTGCTGCTCGTGGACGGCTGGGACGCGCTGTCCCCGCTGATCGACGACTACGACAACGGGCGGCTGCTCGGCGACATCACCCGCCTGCTGCGCGAGGGCGCGGCCGCGGGCATCCACGTCGTCGCCACCTCGGAACGCTCCCTGATCGCGGGCCGGATCGCCGCCCACAACGACCACAAGCTGCTGCTGCGGCAGGCCGACCGCAGCGACTACAACCTCATCGGCATGCTGCCCAGCCAGGTCCCCGCGTCCGTCCCCGACGGCCGCGGCTGGCACATCGTCAGCCGCACCGAGACGCAGATCGCGCTCCTCGACGCCGACGACAGCGGCCAGGGCCAGGTCGAGGCGCTGCGCAGGATCGGCGCCGCGGCCACCCGGCGGGCGGTGAACGTCCCCGACGACCGGCGCCCGTTCCCGGTCGCCCCGCTGCCCGCGGTGGCCGACTTCTCCGAGGTCTACGAGAAGGTGCCCGCCAATCTGCGCCGCCCGATGTGGGGCCTGCTGGGCGTCGGCGGCGACGGCGCGGGCGCGGTCGGCGTGGACTTCGCGCAGGGCGCGCCGTCCTTCCTCGTCGCCGGGCCGCCCGGCTCCGGGCGCAGCAACACCCTTGCCTGCCTGGCCGTTTCGCTGCTCGCGGGCGGCACCTCGCTGGTGGTGCTGACCCCGCGCGAGTCGCCGCTGCGGGCGCTCGCCCGCCACCCGCAGGTCCGGCTGCTGACCGAGCCCGACCCGTCCGCCGACGCCGTGCGCGAGGCGCTGGACGCGATGGCGGGACCGCGCGTGGTCATCGTGGACGACGCCGACCTGGTCGCGATGGGCGGCGCGGAGAAGATCCTCAAGGACATCGTGGTCTCCGGAAGGGAACGCGGCATCGGCCTGCTCGCCGCCGGTCCCGCCGACTCCCTCTCGCTGGGCCTGGGCAGTTGGCTCACCGCGGCCAAGCGGTCCCGGCGCGGCCTGGTCCTCGCCCCGCGCAACATGTCCGACGGCGATCTGATCGGCGCCCGGCTGTCCATCAGCGCCGTACGGTCGCACGCCCGCGCGGGCCGCGCCTGGACCTCGGGCCCCGGCGGCACGGCGCTCACCGTGCAGGTCCCGGTCACCACGCTCAAGACGTCCTGAACGCACAAGCGCCGGGCTCCCGTACCAACGGGAAGCCCGGCGCGGATGCGTGACGGACCGTCAGCCGTTGGCGGCGTCGCGGATCTTCTTCGCCAGGTCGGCGTCGTTGTCCGCCATCGACTGCTTGATGCCGCGGAACTGCTCCGCGAAGTCCTTGATGCCCTTCACCGCGAGCAGCAGGCTGGAGTTGAACTTCTCGTACGACTCCTTCAGCGCCGCGCTGGACTGCTCGAAGACCATGCCGTCGTCCAGCAGGTTGTTCACGTCGGTGCGGAGCTGGTTGAGCATCGGGACGATGTTCTCGTTGGCGGTGTCCAGCTTGGACGAAGTGGTCTCGATCTTCTCGTAGTCGAGGGAGATGTTGGGCATCGCGGGTGTGCTCCTCGCGGGTTGACGGGCCGGGCTGACGGGCAGGTTGACGGCGCTAGTAGCCGATGTAGTCGTAACTGGGGTCGGGTTCCTCCTCGCTGTCCACCACGCCGTCGCCGTCCTCGTCGCCGACGAGCTTCCACTCCGCGCCCGCCCCGGTGCGCGTGTAGTCGCTCTCCTTGCCGTCACTGTCGGTGACGGCCATGGTGCCGCTGCCGTCCTCGTTGATGTGGACGTCGGAGTGCGCCTTGCTGCCGTCGGCGTAGACGGTGTCCGTGATGTACGACCGGTGGTCGTCCTGGTACGTGGTGGTCGAGGTGTACGTCTGACCCGCGCCGGTGGTGACGGTGGTCTTCTCCGTGACGACGTTGTAGTCGTCGTCCAGGGTCAGTTGGGTGTGTACGGTGCCGCCGTCCGCGGTGGTCAGCGTCTTGTCGGTGGGCGGCGCGCCGGGGTCGGTGGGCTCGGGCCCCGGGTCGGACGCCGAGCAGTACGCCGGGGCGGTCTCGCCCGGCGCGACCTCGCAGGAGTCCGGATTCGCCTGGTACTGCTCCCACAGGTCGTGGTCCTTGACCCACTGGTCGTGGCCCAGCCACGCCTTGTGCTTGGCGACCCAGTCGCTCAGGCCCATGTCGGCGCTCATGATGCCCGCGCCCTCGGCGATCTGCGCGTCCATGTTGAAGAAGCCGTCGGCCACCGCCCCGAAGGTGTCCCCGAGTTGCCGCAGGTCGTCCTCGGCCTTCTCCATCGGGTGCTTGGAGCGGTAGTACAGCGTGCTGAAGGCGGCGGTGAGCTGGGCGTCGCCGAAAACGTCCTGCGCGTCGCCCGAGTCGTCGTTGCCGAGCGTGGCGTAGTCGCTGTTCTTGAGCGTCGGCCCGATCTTGTCGGCCAGCTCGTGCAGGTCGTTGCGGGCGGTGTGCAGAACGGTGTAGTCGAGCGCGAAGTCGACCAATGCCATCTCCTCCTTACGGGCGCCGGGCGCCGGGGGCCGCCGGGGTCACCGGAACCAGCCGGTCCGACATGTTCACGTACCAGCGGTCCCCGCGGTTCACCCAGGTCCGGGACGTGGGTCCGGGACTTCCCGCAGTGAACCGCCGGGGCTCCTCGTACGTGAGACATGCGGCAGAACTTCGCGGCACACGGCGGTACGGCAGGAGAGGACCCGGAATGCCACGCCCCACGGACTGGGACGCGCTCGGTGTGAGCGGCGACCCCACGCCCGGCGACCCGGTGCGGATCCACACCGTGGCGACCTCGATCGGCGACCTGGGCAGGACCGCCCGGGAGATCGACACCGCGATGGAGACGGTCCTCAACAAGACCGGGCCTGAGGCGTTCTCGGGCGAGACCGCCGAGGCGCTGCGGGACCAGATCAGCGGGCGGCTGCGCGGCTTCGTACAGAGCATCGCCGAGGCGTTCGAGTGGTCGAGCACCGCTCTGACCACGTACGCGGACGCCATGTCGACCGCGCAGAGCAAGGCGGACGCGGCGCTCGACCAGGGGCGCGGGCTGGCCAAGGACGACCCGAATCTGGAGACGCTGGCGAGCACCGCGCGCGACGCGGGTCAGACGCAGAAGGACGCGGCGAGCGCCGCCACCACCACGCTGCGCAAGGCGTCGGGCAACATCAAGTCGCCGGTGTCCGGCTGCGCGGAGTTCTGGGAGATCTTCCAGTGGATCGCCATCGCGCTGATCCTGCCCGCGCTGATCTTCGGCGGTCCGATCGCGCTGGTCGCGATGGCGGTCAACCTCACCATCTTCATCAAGACCGCGGTGGACTTCGCGCAGGGCAAGGTCGGCGCGCTCGACCTGTTCCTGTCCGCGCTCGGCATGATCGCGCCCACCACCCGCGCCGTGCCGATCTTCTCGCTGATCGCGAAGGGCTTCAAACTCGGCTGGCAGGCCATCAAGGCGGGCGGCATCGCCACCCTGACCTTCCTCAAGGACATGATGACCGGCATCGCCAAGCCGTTCGTCGCGCTGCCCTCGTTCAGTGAACTCGCCCACCTGACCGGGAGCTGGACCAAGGCGGGCGGGCTGTGGCTGTCGGGCGTCGGCAAGGGCCTCGGCCAGCTCGGCGCCAACGCCTTCAAGGTCGGCTCGCTCACCGTCCTCACCGGCATCAAGGGAATTCCCGCCTTTTTCAAGGGAGTTCCGGAATTCGTCACCAACTTCGGCAAGGGCAGCGCGACGTTCTTCAAGAACGAGTTCGGCGGCGCGAAGTGGCTGCGGGTGTTCCTGCCCGCCGAGGGCGACGAGATCGGGAAGTTCGGCGTCTTCGGCGCCATGAAGATCGCGCTCGTCGACCGCGGTGTGTTCGGCAAGTTCAAGTACGGCGCGGCGGACATCGTACGGCCCGGCGTGCAGGCCGTCGGCAGCGGCGTCAGCCACCTGCCGACGCCGGAGTTCGGCGGCGCGGGTCACTCGGCGCCCGGCCTGTTCATCCCCGACCCGCCCAAGCTCAGCCTCGACCTCGGGCCCAAATTCAGCGACTCGATCACCTTCAGCTTCCAGGCGATCATGGGCAAGGACGCGCTGCTTGACACCCCGATCACCGAACTGTCCTCGATGCACCTGGGCGAGTGGGCGAACGTCACGCACACCCCGACCGGCATCACCTTCGACGTCGGCGCAGGGGTGCACGCGCTGCCGCCGCCCGCCGCCGCGATCCTGGCTCCGCCGCCGCCGATCCACATCTCCACCACCGGCATCAACACCGCGGGCATCGGCGCGACCGGCGTGCACGCCCAGGTCGGCGCGCCCTCCTTCCACGTGCCGGGCATCGGCGCCAACGCCGTCCCCAGCCACATCGTCACGCAGGCCACCGACCTGGTCGTGCCGCCGCAGACCGTGGTCTCCTCGATCGGGGTCCCGCACATCACCCCGGCGGCCGTCGTGACCACCCCGCCCGCCGGGACCGTGCACACCTTCACCCCGACCACCCCGGTGACCAGCGCCCATCTGACGAACCCGGCCGCGGTGATCGCCACCCCGCCGCCCGCCTCGGCCGTCAACGTCAACGTGGCGGGCGCGATCTCGATGCCGCCGCCCGCCGCCACCGCCGGTTTCGCCCACACGGTGCCCGCGCCCGCCCTGCCGCACCTGGCCACCAACGGCGCGGTGAACTTCCACGCGGCGACCGTACCGGTCACCGGGCACGTCCCCGCGACCTTCACCGGCGGCGTCACGCACGTGGTCACCGACATCCACACCGGCGGCTCCTTCAACGCGCTCGACCTGCTGCACACCCCGAACCCGGTCGCCGTGCACGCCCTGGCGCCGACCCCCAACGCGCTCATCACCGGCACCGCCGCGAACATCGCCAACAGCCACACGATGGCGACGCTCGCCCAGCACATCTCGGTGGACCTCGGCCCGGTCCACACCGTCGGGCACACCGCGAGCGACCTCACCCCGCCGCCGACCACCGCGCTGACCGCGACCCCGCCGCCCGCGTCGGTCGTCTCCGCCCCGCCGCCCGCGAGCGTCACCCACATGCCGCCGCCCGCGGCGGTCGCCCAGGTCCCGCCGTCCGCCGCGGTCACGCTCATGCCGCCGCCCGTGGCCGTCACCCACATGCCGGGTACGCCCGCGGTGACCACCTTCGACCTCGGCGGTACGGGCGCGGGGGCGGGCAAGGGCAAGGGGCCCGAACTCCTCACGGCCAACGGCAGCGGAAGCGGCGCGGCGGGCGTGGACCTCCCGCCCGCGCACCGCTTCGACGCCGCGATGGACCTGCTCGACAACGGCTCACTCGGCCGCCCCTCGCCGCTGCCGCACCCCGCGTCCGGACACGGCACAGCTGGCCACGGCGCTTCGGGCCACGGGGTTTCGGGCCACGGCGCGGACGGCCCGGCCTTCGCCGGCACCGCCGTGCCGGGACTCGGCGACAAGGCGTTCGCGGGCGCCCCTGCGCGTTTCCCCGAACCGGCACACGTCCCCGAACCGGCACACGTCCCAGAACCGGCACACGTCCCAGAACCGGCCCCCGTTCCCGAACCGGCGCCCGTGCCCGCCGCGACCCCGCACGCGACCGGTGACGTACGGCTCGGCGGACCGCCGCCGCGGCTGACCGCCAAGGAACTGGACCGGGCGTGGTCGGCCGACAGCGAGCGGATCGGCGCGCTGTTCGGCCCGGCGACCGACCCGTCACGGCCGCTGCGCTTCGACGCCTGGGGCGACTTCGTCCTGGCACGCCACGACCTCGGCCGCCTCGAACAGCACCTGGACGACCTGCGCGCGATGCCCGGCGGACCCTCCAGCGGCGAATCCCGCGCCGTCACCGAGATCAGGACCCAACTGGCCGCCGCCCAGCAGCAGTTCAACGTCGCGGTACGCGACCTGCGCGAGCACGGCATCAACCCGGCCGCGATGGACCAGCACATCACCGACCTCAACCTCCAGTCACTGCGCGAGCGGCCCCGGCTCCTCGGCGGCGCGGTGCCGCCGCCCGTCATCCGGGTCGAGGGCGCCGAAGGCGGGCGTCTCATCGAGGAGTCGGTGCCGCTGAGCGGCCCGACCGGCCTGCCGCACGGCCTCAGTGTCAGCATCGGCTACCACGTCAACGGCGTGGACATCAGGCTCCTCGACGGCGCGGGCAACGACCTGACCGCCACCACCCACCAGGTCGTCCAGGTCAACGGCGGCGGACTGTCCGTCCACGACGTGAACACCGGCATCCGGCAGACCTTCGACTCGCACGGATCGCTGCGCGCCGAGACCGTCCCGCTGCGCGGCCCGCAGGCCCCGCTCGGCACCGGCATCTCCGTCACCTTCGACCCAACGGGCGCGGCCACCCACCACCTGGTCACCGGCGGCGCCGTGGACGCGGGCGCCACCGTCACCCGGCTGCCCGTACCCGGCGACGGCTTCCGCGTCGACCGCGCCGCGACACCCGGCACGTCCGCCACGTACCAGCTCTTCGACTCCGGCGGCCTGCACCTCGCGGACGGCCACGGGCTCCACACCGCTACCGGAGCCCCGCACTTCGTGGAATTCCCCGCGCCCGGCCGGGGCGGCGGCGCACAGCTCCTCGACGCCAACGGCGCGCCCGTGCACGGCTTCACGCCGGTCCGCGAGACCGACGCGACCGGCGCCACCGTCGCCGTGCGGATCGACCGCAACGGCGCGGACGGCGCCTTCGTCCGCCACGACATCACTGGCGGGCAGGCCGTGGAGACCGGTACGCCGCTGCGGCTGCCCGGCGGCGCGGCGGACGGGCGGCTCGTGGTGCGCCCGGTGGGCGGCGGCGCCCCGCACATCGAACTGCCCGGCGGCGTCAGGCCCGGCGGCGTCCAGGTCTTCGACCACGCGGGAGGCGGCCTGCGCGTCGAACGGCCCGGCGGCGCGGGACAGGCCATGACGTACCAGCGCTTCGGCCCCGACCACGTGCTGGTCGGGGACGGCCGCCAACTCCTGGGCGCGGACGGCCGACCGAGCGGCGCCGTGGACTTCCCCGTCGGCGGCGGCGCGGTCGGGCACCTGGACGGCGCGTGGCAGCCGGTGCCGCACCACGCGGTACGCGTCGACCTCGACCCGGCCACCGGCAACCCCGCCACGATCCGCGTCACCGACACCGGCCGCGGCGACTACTGGACGCACGACCACGCGGGCGGCCACCTCGGCGACCACGCCGTGATGCTGCACGGCCCCGGCGGCGCGCCCCTGCACGAATTCGGCGTCACCCGCCATCCGGCGCCCGGCACCATGGGCGCCGCCCAGCGGCTCGCGACCGACGCCAACGGCGTACCGCTGCCCCACTTCGCGCCGCACGGCGACGGCTGGCGCGTCACGGACCGCACGGCGGGCGTACGCGGCGGCGAGTACCGGCAGTTCGGCGCGGACGGCGGCATCCACCAGCAGGCGATCAACGTCACGCGCGACGGCGTCCGCGTGCCGGGACAGCGGTTCGTCCTCACCTTCACGCCGAACGCGAAGACCTGGCAGCTCATGGACACCGTCGCGGACGCCCCCTTCACGGGCGCCGGGCGCGGCCTGCTGCACTCCGGGACGGTCGACGTGGCCACCGACGCGGGCCACGTCAAGCTGGTCGCCAAGCCCGGCAAGAGCGCCGTGGAGGTCTTCGAACGCCGGCCGCTGGCGACCGGCGGCTTCCTCGACTCCCTCCGCCGTACCGACGCGAGCGGCTTCGGCAGGCTCTCCGGCCAGAACACCCGCTGGACGCACACCGACAACGCGGGCAATGTCACCAACTGGGGCCTGCGCAACGTCGGGACGCTGGACGGCAAGGCGTGGCGGGGCATCGACCACCACGGCACCCTGGTCCACGAGTTCCGCACCGGCATCGACGGCGGCGGCGTCCTCGGCGTCCGCGACGGCGCGGGCGACTGGTCGTGGGTGCGCTACGACGCCCACCACCGGCCGGTGCTCGGCGGCAGGCGCACGATGGACGCCGACGGCGGCTGGACCGACCATCTGCGGCTCGGGGGCGACGACATCGTCGTGCAGCGCCAGTGGGGCCCCGCGCACCTGCCGCAGTCCCACGCCAACCACTACCGCGAGGCCGTGCTCGACCCGGCCAACGGGCACCTGCCCAAGACGGTCACCATCGACCCCAACGGGGCGAATTCCACGAGGCAGTTGTGGAAGGAGCAGTCGGAGCACGGCAAGCCGGCCGGAGCCCTGGAGAAGCTGCCGGACAACCAACTCCTGGAAGTCCGGCGCTGGTCCGAGCAACGCCCGCCGCAGTGGGTCCGCAAACATCTCATCGGCATCGGCGACGCCGTGTGGGACACGCACGGCTTCCTCAAGGGCGACACGCGCTTCCAGATGTCGAAGTGGACCAGGACGGATCTGGCGACCGGGGCCGAGACCCACGGCTTCCGCTTCACCGCCATGAACGACAATGTGCTGGACATCGCGGCGGACGGCACCTTGACGCGCGGCACGTTCAAGCTGGACCACGGCAACACCCTCACCGTCGGCGACTCCGTCACGCTGCCCGCGGGCGTCGCCCCCGTCGCCCACCGGATGCCGTGGACCGAGGGGGCGGGGAAGCTCTCCGGCTACCGGATCGAGACGCCCGGCGCGCCCGGCGGCCGGATCTGGGAGGACCACTTCAAGGTCGACCACAACGGGGCCTTCACCGGCGGCGACTGGTACGGCGCGGACGCCGCCCCGACCCGGGTGGCGCGTGCGGGCTACGCGGACGGCACCGTCGTGGAGTTCCAGCCGGTCCCGGCCGCCGGGACCGTCCTGGACGGCGGCCCGGGCGTGCGGGCGGGCGCCTTCGAGGGCAACGGCGGCCCGGCCCTGACCAAGAACGTGCACGGCGCGCCCATCGGCGACGTACGGACCTGGCCCGGCGCCGACCTGCGGCCCGGCCACGGACACGGCCCGACGACCGTCACCACCACCGCGCCGCGCTCCCGGCACTGGGACTGGTCGGGCTACAACGGCCGGACCGACACCCGCCATTGGGCCTGGGACGGACTCGACGGCGCGGGCAACCGCACCACCGGATTCACCGAGTTCGGCCGCGGCTTCAACGGCGCCACACCGTTCGACGACTCCTTCCGCGCGTATCTCCGCACCGACAACGGCCCGGTGGCGATCCGCGGCCGGGACATGCTCGGCGGCGGCGAGCACGTGGACTCCTGGCGCGTCACCAACCCCGACGGCAGCCACCAGTGGCGCTGGGCGAAGTACGACGCGTTCGGCAACGCCGTGGACTTCCACGGCGCCGGCACCCGTCAGTGGTGGAATCCGCGGGCGGGCGGCGGGGCCGGCGCGTACGTGGACGACTGGTTCACCGGCGCCCGGTCCTTCCGCGACCGGGTCGACCTCGGCGGCGGCGCCGCGCCGATCACCGTCCGCGAGGTGCCCACCACCAGCACCACGGGACGTGTGCGCGAGTACCTGCCCGACGGCGCCCGCCTCGGCCCCGGCGCCGCCAACCCCGTGGACCTGAACGTGTGGAAGGAGTTCGACCACAACGCGGCCGTCGTGGAGAGCAAGGTCGTCGGCACCAACCAGGTCCTGACCACGGACGCCTGGCGCGGCCAGTGGGTACGGCACGACGGCAACGGCGTCATCCACGCCCAGGGCTCCGACAGCGGCTACATCTTCGAGGCGGACACCTTCGGACGCCTCCAACTCACCGGACGCGGCGTCGACTTCCGTGGCCCGGCGGCCGAACTGCGCGGCTGGGGACGGCGGCTGCGCGAGCCCAACCGCATGCAGTGGAAGACCGACCTCAGCGGCCTGGACATCTCCCGGATCGGCGACGGCCTCTACCAGCCGCAGTGGAAGCTGGTCATGGAGAAGGCCGCCATCGAACTCTTCCAGGAATTCGTCCTGGAGTTCACCGCGAATCTCGCTGTCAACGCGATCGTCGCGGACATCCAGAACAGGCCGTTCTCCGGGAAGGACGCGCTCAAGGCGTTCGCGAACGCGAGCGTGAGCGCGGGCATCAAGACCGCCGTCGGCAGCCTCGTCCACGACAACAAGATCAGCGGGTTGCAGCGCACCGGCGACTGGCGCAACGGCCTGGCCAACACCGACAGCGGAAAGCCCTGGTACCGCAAGCCGATGAACCACGACAAGCACTGGTCCAACGAGTGGGCGGGCAACGAGGCTCCCACCCGCTGGCGCGGCGGCATGTACGACTTCGGCTACAACGCGGGCACCTCCACGCTCGCCGCGTGGGTCAACGGCAGCATGAACGCCTCGGTGTTCGGCATTACCGACGCCAATGGCGACACCGTCTACCTCAGCGGCGGAGCCGCGGCCCTGGACGGTCTGATCAACGCCGTCTCCGGCATGACCGGCGCGGTCAGCGTCGGTGCCATGAAGAACCTGTTCATCATGGGCGGCGGCAGCCGGCTCTTCCATCGGCAGGGCTTCGCCGAGTTCTTCCTCCAGTTCGGCTGGAAGCTCCCCGAGAAGGTCTTCACCTCCCAGCTCACCAACTGGTACCGCGCCGCCATCAACCCCTGGTGGTACCAGGGCGGTTACGGCGACACCGGCACCGCCGAGACCGGCACCGGCACCTCCGACACCAGCGGGGAGCCGCAGCCGTGACCACCGAGCGTACGACCGCCCACACCGTCCACGTCGCCGCCAAGGGACGGGGCGCCCACCGTACGATCGCCGCCGCCGTACGCGCCGCCCGGCCCGGCGCGACCGTCCTGGTGGAGCCCGGCGAGTACCGGGAGTCGCTGACCGTGGACCGGCCGGTGGTGCTGCGCGCCGAACACGGCGCGGGCAGCGTCACGCTGTACCCGGCGGCCGAGGGAACGCCCGCGCTGACCGTGGCCGACGCGCACTGCGCGGTCCACGGATTCACCCTGCGCGGCGCCGGCCCCGGAGAGGCGGCGGTCCGGGTGACCGACGGTTCGACGCTGGCGCTGCACGACTGCGTGGTCCTCGGCGGCCGGGTGGAGGTGGCGGGCACGGACGCCGACGACGGCTCCCAAGGGATGCACGGAACAAGGGAGTTGGTCGTCCCCGACCCCGACGGCCTGGACTTCGACGCCGACCCCGACCCCGATCCAGCCCCGACCCGCGACCCGGGACCCGCGCTGCTCCTGCTGCGCTGCCGGATCGCGGGCGCGGTCGGCGCGGGCCTGCACCTGTCGGGCACCGCCCGCGCCCGCGCCGACGACCTGCGGATCGAGGCCGTCGACGGCACCGCGGTCGTCCTGTCCGGCACCGCCCGGCTCTCCGCCGAGCGGCTGCGCGTACGCGACTGCACCGGCACGGGCCTGCGGATCCGGGGCCGGGCCGCCGCCGCACTGGTGGACTGCGCGCTGGAAGGGACCGGCGGCAGCGGACTGCTCGTCGAGGACGAGGCGGCGCTCGTCGCGGGCGACACCCGCGTCACCGGCGCGGGCGCGGTCGGCATCCGCCTCACCGGCTCCGCCACCGCCGAGATCGCCGACTGCCGGATCACCGGCTCCGTCACCAGCGGTCTCGTCGCCCAGGACGCCGCGCGGCTGGCCGCCACCGGCTGCGCGGTCACCGACTCCCGCGCCAACGGCCTGCTGATCCTCGGCGCCGCCACGGCCCGCCTCGCCGACTGCGCGATCTCCGGCACCGGCTACAGCGCCGTCCACCTCGCCGACGCCGCCCAAGCCGCCCTGCTCGACTGCCGGATACGCGACAGCGCCGAGCACGGCCTGCACGCCGTCGGCACCGCGCACGCCGACCTCACCGAATGCGGCCTGTCCCGTATCGCCATGACCGGCCTGCACACCGCGGAGACCGCGACCCTCACCGCCCGCGGCTGCCGCCTCACCGACACCGCGACCGGAGTGCACGCCGTCTCCGCCGCGGGCACCGAGTTGGAGCACTGCACGGTGCTGCGCGCCGCGAAGACCGGTGTCGAGGTCGGCGCGGGCGGCGGCGTACGGCTCTCCCACGTCCGGGTCGTCGCCGCGGGAGCGGCCGGGATCGTGGTCGACTCCGGCGGCACCGCGCGGGTCGACGGCGGCTCAGTCGAAGGCAGCGCCGGCTCCGCGATCGTCGTGTGGACCGGCGCGTTCCCCGAGGTCAGCGGGGTCTTCATCGACGCGCCCGCGAAGAACGGCATCTACCTCGCCGAGGACGCGGGCGGCACCTTCACCTCCTGCGAGGTCGCGGGCGCGGGCTTCCCCGCCCTCCACGTGGCACGCGGCGCCGCCCCGGTCTTCCGCCGCTGCCGGGTCCGCGACTGCGCCGAGGATCTGGGCCAGGACGAGGGAGCGCGGCCCGCCTTCGAGGACTGCGTCTCCTACGACGTACGGCGGCCGACGATTCCGCAGTTTGGCCGGGGAGCGGCGGGCCGGGCCGCGGGCCTGCCCGCGTCGCCGTCCGGGACGGCCCCGCCCGGCGCACCCGGTGACGACGGACCGGACCCGGACGCGCCGGAGGAGGATCTGGACGACCTGCTCGCCGAACTCCACTCGCTGGTCGGCCTCGACGGCGTCAAGGGCGATGTCGGCTCCCTGGTCAAGCTGATGCGGACGGTACGGCGACGGCAGGAGGCCGGGCTGCCCGCGCCGCCGCTCAGCCGCCACCTGGTCTTCGCGGGCAACCCCGGCACCGGCAAGACCACCGTCGCCCGGCTCTACGGCCGTCTGCTCAAGGCGCTCGGCCTGCTGCGCCGCGGCCACCTGATCGAGGTCGACCGCAGCGCGCTGGTCGGCGAGTACGTCGGCCACACCGGGCCGCGTACTACCGCCGCCTTCCAACAGGCCCTGGGCGGCGTGCTGTTCATCGACGAGGCGTACGCGCTGTCGCCGCTGCACAGCGGCAACGACTTCGGCACCGAGGCCGTCTCGACGCTCGTCAAGCTCATGGAGGACCACCGCGACGACATCGTCGTGATCGCCGCGGGCTACCCCACCGAGATGGACCGCTTCGTCTCCTCCAACCCCGGCCTGTCCTCCCGCTTCAGCCGCACCCTGCACTTCGTGGACTACGACGCGGCGGAACTCGTCTCGATCGTGGAGCACCAGGCGGCCGAGCACCGCTACGAACTCACCGAGAAGGCCCGCGCGGAACTGAGCGGCTTCTTCGACCGGATGCCGCGCGGCGAGGGCTTCGGCAACGGCCGCTCCGCGCGCCAGGTGTTCCAGGAGATGACGGAACGTCAGGCGCAACGGGTCGCGGAACTGGCCGATCCGCGCGCCGAGGACCTGGTCGCCCTCGAAGCCGACGACTTGCCGCCGCAATCCGTGGCCCTGCCCGCGGCACCCGCCGTCGCCCGCCCCGTCCTCAGACTCTGAGGAGACGCCGAGGCCCCGGCCCCGAGCGAACATCCCGACCCCGAGCGAACACCCCGGCCCCGAGCGAACACCCCGCCCCCGCGCCCGACATCCCCCCGGAGACCCCCCGTGCCGACGCCCGACCTCCCGCCGCCCGCCCTGGACAAGCCCGCGTCCGCGCCGCCGCCCGCCGCCTCGGACTTCTCCGCCACCTTCGCCGAGCACGCCTCCGTGCCCCGCCGCGGCTTGGTGCCCGGCGTGCGCGTGTGGGGCACGATCGGCGGCGCCGCGGCGGTGACGGCCGTCTGCGTGCTCGTCGTCCCGCTGCTCGGCGCTCTCGGCGGCGACAACGGCGGGGACGGCGGCCGTACGTCGGACACGGTGGTCGCCGCCGCGCGGACCCAGTCGCCGAGCGCGACGCCGTCGAGCACCGCCACCACCCCCGAGGCGGCGGTGACCACGACGAGCCCGCCGCCGACGACCAGGCCGCCCGCGGCCAAGCACGCCGCCGCCCCGCCCGCCGGGAACTCCAGCGGTTCCGGCGGCTCGGGGGGCTCGGCCGGATCAGGGGGTGGCGCCCCGCGCACCCAGGCGACGAAGAAGGCCACGAGCCCGGCGACCAGGCAGACCGCCAAGCCGCCGGCGAAGGCGACCAAGGCCGCCGCGCCGCCCGCTCCGGCCAGGGTCGGCGACTTCCTAGTCAGCGCCGGGTCGGGCAAGTGCCTGAACGCCTCGGCCGGTTCGGACGGCACCCACCTGCAACTGTGGACCTGCAACGGCAATGTCAACGAGCAGTGGACCTTCGCCTCCGACGGCACGATCCGCAGCAAGGGCCTGTGCATGGACGCCGCTTGGGGCAGCACGGACGACGGGACGATCGTCCAGATCGCCTATTGCAGCGGCAATCCGGCGCAGCAGTTCACGCTGAGCGGCGGCGTGATCCGCGGCGACCAGTCGGGCCTGTGCGTCGACGTATGGATGGCCGCGACCTCCGACGGCACTCCGATCAAGCTCCACCCGTGCAACGGCGGCAGCAACCAGGCGTGGAAACGCAAGAGTTGACGGCTCATCGTCCCGAACTGCGGGCCCGTGCGGGCGTGCGGTGTCGGCGCGGCGGCAGCGGGGGCCGCGGCACGACAGGGTGATACACCGTCAGATCACCCTGCCGTGCCGGAGCTCCCGCTGCCGCCGGTGCCGGAGGGCGTCCAGCGGTTCCGGCGCCTGCGACGACGGATGGTGGGCCTCCTTGACCAGGAGGTGCGGGCGGCGCTTGGTCTCGTAGGAGATCCGGCCGATGTACTCGCCGATCAGGCCGAGCATCACCATCTGCACGCCGCCCAGGCCCGCGATGATGGCGACCAGGGTGACACAACCGGGCGCGTCGACCCCGGTGACCAGAGCGTCCACCGTGACCCCGGCCGCGGAGAGCCCCCCGAGCCCGGCACGGGTCCGCGCGTCGAAGCGGTCGATGACCGCCTCCTCGTCGTAACAGGGCACGACGACCGAGAGCTTCGTCATGCGCGCCTCCCGGGGCGACGGAGACCGAGGGCGGTTCCGCGGAGCGCGGACCCGTCCAAGAGCCCGTCGCGCGTGGTGCGTTGGGGGAAGAGCCGTCGCGCGAGGGTGCGTCCGGCGGTACCCGAGGAGCCGTCGCGCCCCGAGCGGTCGCGGAACCGGCCGCCGACGCCGACCGCGAGCAGCACGGCCAGGGCGAGGCCGGAGGCCGGGAGCCCGGCGTTCAGACCGGGTGTGCGGAACGAGCAGGAGACCCGCGAACCGCCGCCCAGATCCACGGCGATGAGGCCGCCGAGGGTGCGGGGGGCCGTCGACGCGCCGCCGTCGACCGAACAGCGCCAGCCGGTCACGGCGGGCACGGCGAGGACCGCGGTGCCGTGGCCGCCCCGGCGGAAGGCGGCCGTGATCGTGTGGCCGCCCGCCGTGACCTCGGCCGGGCCGGTGGCCCGCAGCTTCGTGACCGCGCTCCGCAGCGCGCCCTGGTCGAGGCAGCCGACCGGGAACCGGGGGATGTCCTGCGCGGTGGTGGTGCCCAGCGCCAGCCGGATCCGGCCGCTCGCGGGCACGGCGCCGAGCGGCATGATCCCGTTGGCGGCCAGGTCGTGGACGCCGACCGCCCGGTACTCGGCGCCGTTCGCGCGGACCGGGCCGGAGAACCAGGGCGCGTACAGATACGCGAGGGTGCCCGGCGCGCAGGTCGCGGTGAACGACGTCCAGGCCGCGCCCTTGGCGTTGCCCGGCAGCCGCCAGGTGCCGTTCGGCTCGGGGACGGGCCGGGGCCCGGAGGCGGGGGAGAGCAGCGGCACGCGGTAGACCCGGGCGCCGAGCACGCGCTGCTGCCGGGCGAAGACCGAGGTGTCGCGGACGGCGCCGTCGAAGGCCGCGCCGGGCCTGAGGGTGACGATCGGGGGAGCGGGCGCGGTGTGCTGGGCGACGGCGCTCGGCGCGCCGGGCACGTTGCCGAGGGAACTGCTCACTCCCATGATCGCCCGGCCCACCGGGTCGTCGAGGCCGTAGATGTGACGGCCCCTCATGGTCCAGGCGGAGCCGAGGGCCTGGAGGGTGGCCGCGGTCCGCGCGGGCAGGTAGCTGCTGTAGTACGAGCCGCCCTCGCCGCCGAGCAGCAGCGGGTCGTTGGCGGTGTACTGGTGCGGACCGGGGTCGGTGCGGGTCGCGGGCCAGTCGTCCCGCGCGCCGACCGCCGCGTGCGCGGTCAGCGACGCGGCGCTGATCGTCTCCCTCGGCGTCCACCGGGGGTTGTCGTCCCTGATCACGCTGACGGAGAAGACGCTGTAGGCGGTGGCGAGGAAGACCGAGCAGGTCAGCGCGGCGAACACGCCGATACGTACCCGGCGGTCGGTCCGGTGGCGGGCGAGCAGCAGCAGAAGGCCGAGGACGAGGGCGCTGTCGGCGAGGATCAGGATCCACTCGCCGCGCGTGAAGTAGTGGCCGCCGCTCACCGCGGCGAGCAGGACCGCCAACGCGGCCCCGCCCGCGAGCAGTTCACGTGGGCGTGGCCTGCGGGAGAGCGCCAGCCAGGCGACCGCCACCAGCATGGACGTCAGCGCGATGGCGGCGCGGTAGGGGCTGCCGTTGGGCATGGCCAGGCCGTGCCACAGCAGGACCGTCGGCTTCCAGACGTACGACAGGGCCACCAGGACCAGCAGCCCGGTCCAGACCGCGCGTTCCCTGCCCGGCACCCGCCGCATGAAGGGGAAGGCGAGCACGAGCAGCAGCGGCAGCAGCCCGACGGAGATCCGCGGGGCGGACGGGTAGAGGCCGCCGGGCAGCAGGTGCGCGAGGTAGTCGAGGGCGGCGGGCGGCGTGTAGTCCTGGGGCTCGGCGGGCTGGGACGCCTTGCTGGCGGTGTAACTCACCGTCAGCACGGGCGCGGCCAGCAGCAGGCCGGTCGCGGTCGCCGCCGCGGCGCGCAGCAGTGCGCGCCAACGGTCCCGTACCGGACGGGAGTCGAGCAGCAGGCGGGCGCCGAGGACCAGACCCATGCCGAGGGTCGCCATGGCCGCGGTGTAGAAGTTCGCCGCCCAGCACAGGGTGATCACCAGCGTCGCGGGCACCCAACGGCGGCCGCGCAGACACCAGTCGTAGGCGATGCCGAGCAGCGGGAAGGACGACAGGCCCCACATCCACATGGGGTCGCCGAAGCCGTCCGAGATCGTCCAGGTGCTCACCGCGTAGCCGACCGCGAGCAGCGCGCGCAGCCACGGCGAGCCCGGCCGCAGCCTGCCGAGGTAGACCGTCATCAGGGCCGCGCCGAGTCCGATGCTCAGCACCGTGGCCGTGAAGACGGCCGCGTTGACGGCGTCGCGCGGGAAGAGCCCGACCAGCCAGGAGAACGGGTTCATCAGATAGGTGAAGAAGTCGGCGAGGAAGGGGACGCCGTATCCGCTGCCCCAGTTGACGATCAGGTCGCCGGTGGCGCGGCCGTGCATCAGGTCCCACAAGTGGGCGTGGTACGGCACGAATTGGTTGCCGAGGTCGTTGACGGCCCGCGATCTCGGTCCGAACGGATACGTCCCGTGCACGGCCAGCGCCAGGCAGTAGGCACCCATGGAGACGGCCGCCGCGAGCAGCGCCGCCAGCGGTGTCGCGGCGGCCCGGAGCGCCGGGCGGCGCGGCGGACCGGCGGGCGGCGCCGCTGGGGGTGTGTCGATGGCCGCGGAGGAGGAGGTCAGCACCGTGTCCCGCTTGCTCGTATGCCTCGGATCGTCTCCCGGCGCATCCTACTACGTTCTTTGTAGTAGTTTTCGGCATCTCGTCGCTCCGCCGTCCTCCGGCGCCGACCGCCGGGGTTCATACCGCGGACGCCGTCGTACGCGACCGGCTCCGCAGCCGTCTCAGGGCCACGTCGAAGGCCCCGCGCGCGCCGGGTGCCAGGCGCAGCGCCAGCGAACCGCCCGCCGTCCGGTACGCCTGGATCAGCGCGACGCCGTACCGCCCGCAGGGGGTGACCGTGCGCCGCAGCCCCGAGTCCTGGGCGCGCGGCGCGAGCGGGGCCGTCACCGTGCCGTCGGCGTACCGCAGCCGCACCCGTACGTCCCAGGTCTGGGTGCCGCGACAGCCCGCGGCGGCGAGCCGGCCCACGTCGAGCGGGACGCTGGCGCGCCAGCGACCGCACTCGTCGTACGCCGTGGCCGTGGTGGTGACGGCGGGTTCCGCGCCGTCCCGCGCGATGACGTCGACCTCCACGGCGACCGGGCCGCCGACCGCGGCGAGGCGGCCGTAGAGATCGCGGATTCGCAGCCGCAGTCGCCCGTGGCGGCCGGTGAACAGCGTGCCGTCGACCGTCAACGGCAGTGCTTGGAGCGGAAGTTGGCCGAGCCCGTCGAGCCTGACGTCGCGCAGGCCGTCCGACCAGACGGGACCGGCCGACGTCCGCGCGTACGGCGGGGCCAGTCTGGCCGGGTCCGCCGCGAGCTGCGCGAGCCGGGCCAGGTCGCGCGGGGCGTCACCGGCCAGCACCACCGCGGCGATCCAGCGGGCGGGGGCCGCAGCCGCGGCCCGCTCGGCGTCGGTGAAGGAGGCCAGGTAGGCGCGGGCCAGTCTCCACCACGCGCGCTGGTACGCGGGGTCGCGGCCGGGCAGTTCGCGGACGTACAGGCACAGGTCGTCGTCGAGGAATTTGGTGCGGCAGGCGGCGGCGAGCAGGGGGCGGCGGGCGGCGGTGAAGACGTCGACGGCCTGGCGGTGGGCGGCGACGCGGGCGGCCCAGTCGCCGATGTCCCGGCGGGCGGGCGCGACCGGCTCCCCGGCCTCGCGGCGCGCCCGCCGGACGCAGACGGTGTCGGGCACGACGGCGATCGGCGGTCCCGCGGCCAGGACGCGGGCGGTGAAGACGAAGTCCTCGTAGGCGAAGGTGCCTTCGGGGCAGCGGAGCCGGTGCCGGTCGAGGAAGGCGCGCCGGTAGAGCTTGTTGACGCACAGGGTGTCGCGCAGGAGCTCCGGATGGTCCTCGGGGGACGCGAGGACGGCGGCCTCGCGGTAGAGCGCGGACTGCCAGCGAACCTCACGGCCGCCGGGCAGTTCGCGGCGGACGGCGACGCCGACGGTGACCGGCGTGCCGTGGGTCTCCGCGGCGGTCAGCAGCGCGCGTACGGCGCCGTCCGGCAGCACGCCGTCGCTGTCGAGGAACATCACGTACTCGGCGGTGGCGACCGCGACGCCGTCGTTGCGGGGCGTGCCGCGACCGCCGCTGTTCTCGGCGCGGTGCACGACGCGCAGCCGGGGCTCGCGGGCGGCCAGCGCGTCCAGGACGTCGGGCGTCCGGTCGCGGGAGGCGTCGTCCACCGCGACGACCTCGGTGACGGCCGCGCCCTGCGCGAGCGCGGACCGTACGGCGGCGCCGACGGTTTCCGCGTCGTCGCGGGCGATGACGACGACGCACACGCCCGGCCCTGTCATCCGCATGGCGAACGGTCCATGGCGGCCACTCCCTGTCGGCCCTCTCCCGGTCGGCGGCCCGGTGCTCCGGGACGCCGTGATGCCGGTGGTTACTACACTCCTTGTAGTAACCACCCGGAACCGGAAGCTACTACAGACCTTGTAGTAGCGTAATAAGGGGAGACGAGATCACCGATGGCCCCTCAGCGCCGGAGCCGCGGCAGTCTGGCACGCGACATCCAGGCCGTACTCGCCGCGGGCGCAGGACCGATGACCCCGGCGCAGGTCCGCGACGCGCTCGGCGGGGAGCTGGCCTACACGACGGTGATGACGGTGCTCACCCGGCTGCACGCCAAGGGCGAGGTCACCCGGCGGCAGGAGGGCCGCGGCTACGCGTACACCGCGCCCGCGCACCCGGCCGAGGTCACCGCGCAGCGCATGCAGCGACTGCTCGACGCCGACGACGACCGCGCCGGTGTGCTCGTCCGCTTCGTCGGCACGCTCAAGGCCGCCGACGAACACCTCCTGCGCAGCCTCCTCGACCCTCCGGGCCCCGAAAGTCGCCGGAACGGCGAGGCAACCGACGGCGCGGCCGATCCGTCTGACGGACCGGAGTCGGACGGAAAGCGGTGAAGGTGCTGACAGCGGTGGACGCGACGAACGGGCGGCACGCGACGGGCGCGACCGCCGTGCCCGAATCGGCGCTTCAGGCCCCGACCGACCCGACCGCGTCGCGCCGTTCGGCCTCCCCGGACCCGACCGCTGTGCGCGGGCCGACGCCTCAAGACCCGACCGCCGTGCCCGGATCGGCGTCCCCGGACCCGACCGACTCGACCGCGTCGCGCGGATCGCCGCCCCCGGACCCGACCTGCTCGACCGCGTCACGCCGTCCGGCACCCCCGGACCGGCGGCCGGCGGCCGACACCGGGGAGGCGGCGTGACCGGAGCCGTCTGCGCGACCACCCTCGTCTGCCTGCTGTTCGCGCTCACCGCGCCGCGGCTCGGAAAGCTGCTGCCGCCCGCCACGGCCACCCGGCTGCTCGTGCCCGCCGCGCTCGCGGTGGCCGCCTCGACCCTGTTCGTCCTCGGCGAGCTGGGCTTCACCTGGCTCGGACAGGTGCCCGCGATCGCCGCGCTCGGACCGTGGTCGCCCAAGCGCCTCGACGCCCTCGACCCCGTGCCCGACCCGCTGGCGGCGGCCAGCCTCGTCCTGCTGGCCGCGGCCGTCGCGCACGCCTCGCTCACCGTCGTCCGCCGACTGCGCGCGCTGGCCGCCGTCTACCGGATCGCCCGCGGCCCGCGCACCGCCGACCCCGTGCTCGTCGTCGACAACGCGTGGCCCGACGCCTTCACCACCCCCGCTCCCGCCGCGCGCATCGTCATCACCACCGGCCTGCTCAGGGCGCTCACCCCGCAGGAGCGGCAGGTCGTCCTCGCCCACGAGCACTCCCACCTCAACCACCGGCACGTCTGGTGGATCCTCGCCGCCGAACTGGCCGCGGGCGTCAACCCGTTGCTGCGCCGTACCGCCAAGGCGGCCGGTCAGGCCGTCGAGCGCTGGGCGGACGAGGACGCCGCCCGCAGCGTCGGCGACCGGCAGCTCGTCGCCAGGACCATCGCCCGCGCGGCGCTGCTCCAGCACGACGCGCCGCACCCGGCCGCCGGAGCCGCGCCCGTCGCGGCGGCCACCGGCAGCGACGTCCCCGCGCGGGTGCACGCCCTGCTCGGCCGCCCGCCGCGCCGCCGCCCGCTGGCCCTCACGACACTGGCCGCGCTGCTGGTCGCCAGTACGGTCGCCACCGCCGCCGTCGAACGCACCGGCGAGCACCTCTTCGACCGCGCGGCCCAGCCGCCGCCCGCCACCGTGCGCGACCACGTCCATGTGCACGCGCGCGTCCCCGCGCCCCACCGCGCGCACACCCCCGCACCGGGCCGGGTCACCCGCCACCTCCACTCGTCGCTGGTGCCCGCCCTCGCACGGGACCGGGCCGACCGCGATACGGGCGGCGACCGCCTCCCGGGGTGAGCGCGGCTCGCACCGCCCTTGGCGCGCCCTGTTCCGCGCCGGTACGGACCGGCGTAGGTTCTGGGGCGGAGACCGCGGCCGCAACGGCCGCCGGGGGAGGGCTGCATGACCGTGCTCAAGGGCAAGACCGCTGTGGTCACCGGCGGTTCGCGGGGCATCGGCCGGGCGATCGTGGAACGGCTCGCACGCGACGGCGCGGACGTCGTGTTCGGCTACGCGCGCGACGCCGAGGCCGCGGCCGATGTCGTACGCACCGTCGAAGAGGCGGGCGGGACCGCGCGGGCGCTCCGGGCTGACCTCGTGGAACCCGGCGCCGCCGAGCGGCTGATGGCCACCGCCGACCGCCACCTCGGCGGCCTGGACATCCTGGTCAACAACGCCGCGCTGAGCATCACCCCCGCGCCCCTGGCCGACACCGACGAGGAGATGTACGACCGCGTGATGGCGGGCAACGCCAAGTCCACGTTCCTGACCATGCGTTACGCGGCCAGGCACCTGCGCGACGACGGCCGTGTCATCAACATCTCCACCCTCAACACGCTCCGCCCGGCGCCCGGGAACGCGCCCTACGCGGCCAGCAAGGGCGCGATCGAGCAACTGACCCGCGTGGCCTCCCGCGAGCTCGGCGCGCGCGGCATCACCGTCAACACGGTCTCGCCCGGCGCCACCGACACCGACCTCCTGCGCGAGGCCAACCCGGGTGCGGACTTCCAGCCGCTCATCGACCTCACCCCGCTCGGCCGCCTGGGCCGCCCCGCCGACATCGCGGACGTCGTCGCCTTCCTCGCCGGCCCCGCCGCCCGCTGGCTCACCGGCCAGAATCTCCGCGCGGACGGCGGCCTCAGCTAGTGGGGCCCTGCGGTCTCCCCGCCGTGTTCCCACGGTGGCCCCGCGACAGACCATCGGATTCCGGCTCCGAACGAGACCGCCGGACGACTCGCCAGACGAACACGGAGAAGACGTCATGACAGCATCCATCCTGGTCACCGGCGGTACGGGCACCCTCGGGCGGCACGTGATCCCGCTCCTGCCGGAGGCGGGCACCAAACCCCGGGTGCTGAGCCGTACGGCCCACGCGTCCGGCGACGGCGTCGAGTACGTCATCGGCGACCTGCTCACGGGCGAGGGAATCGACGCGGCGGTGGACGGCATCGAGACCGTCCTGCACCTCGCGGGCGACGCGAAGAGCGACGACAAGTCCACCCGCGCCCTGCTGACCGCCGCGTCGGCCGCGGGCGTACGGCACTTCGTCTACATCTCGGTCGTCGCGGCGGACAAGGTCCCGCTCGGCTACTTCAAGGTGAAACTGGCCGCCGAGCGGATGGTGGCCGAGTCCGGGCTGCCGTGGACGACGCTGCGCGCCGCGCAGTTCCACGAGTTCGCCTTCACCGTGATCGGGAAGATGGCCAAGCTGCCGGTGCTGCCGATCCCCGGCGTGATGCGGCTCCAGCCGGTCGACTCACGCGAAGTCGCCGCCCGCATGGTGGAGTTGGCCCTCGCCGAGCCCGCGGGGCGGGTCCCCGACATGGTGGGTCCCACCGTCTACACGCTGGCCGAGGCGGCCCGCGGCTACCTCCAGGCGGTCGGCAAGCGCCGCCCGATCATGCCGGTCCCGATGCCGGGCAAGGCCGGGCGCGTGTACCGGGACGGGGAGAATCTGACGACTGAGGGCGCCACCGTCGGCGAGCGCACCTGGGAGGCGTTCCTGGCCGAACGGGCGGTCTGACCACGGTACGTGGGCACACCGCGGGCCGCCGTCCGCTCCGCGTACGAGGGGGCGGCCCTCACGTACGCGGAGGTTCGCCCCTGCCCCGGACCGGATGCTCCGGCTGCCCGGACGCGTCCCCCGGCGGGCGCGGCTCGGGTACGGGGGCGGGGGCCGCGCCGCCCGCGACCCGTGTGCTCGACCGGCGGGTACCGGTCGTCGCGTAGGCCGAATAGCGCGGCACCCAGCGCAGCAGCGCGCCCGCCGCCGCGAGGCCGACCGCGCCCATGAGGGCGATCCCGGCCGCGAGGCTGCCGAGGGCGGCGGCGGCCGAGACGACCAGCGGACCGCCCGCCGCGCCGGAGTCCGCGCACAGCCGCCACACACCGAGGAACTGCGAGCGGGCGCGCGGCGGCGCGACATCGGCGCCGAGGGTCATGAGGATGCCGCTGCCGATCCCGTTGCCGAAGCCCATCAGCATGGCGACGACGGTCAGCGACGCCAGGCTGTGGGTCAGCGGCAGCGCGGCCTGCGCGCAGCCCAGCACCACCATGGACGGCACGGCGATCCACAGCCGGCCCGCCCGGTCCATCACCTGCCCCGACGGATAGAAGGTCAGGGTGTCGACCAGCCCCGCGATCCCGAAGACCACACTGGTGGACGAAGGGCTCAGACCCAGATGGTCGGCCCACAGCGGCAGCACCGTCTGCCGGGTCGCGCGGACCGAGGCCACCAGCAGGACGGCCAGGCCCAGCGTCAGGAAGACCCGGCGGTGGCCGCGCAGCACCGACCGTACCGAGGCGGTCTCCCGCACGGCCCCCGCCGCCGGGTCCGCGACGTCGCGCACGGTCAGCAGCACCACGACCGTCACCGCCGTGCACAGCAGCGCCAGCCAGTAGATGTCGTGCACCGGGAACCTGGTGAGCACGGCCGCGCCGAGGAACGGCCCGACGAAGGCGCCGACGCGCGACATGCCGCCGAGTGTGGACATCGCCCGCGCGCGCAGCCCGGTGGGCACGACCTCGGTGAGATACGACTGTCTGGCCAGGATGAAGACGGCGTTGGAGGCGCCGGTGACGGTCACGGCCGCCGCGAGCTGCCACACGCTGCGGGCCAGCGCGCAGCCGGACAGCGTCACCGCCGTGACCCCGGAGGCGACCAGCATCGCCTTGCGGTCGCCGAGCCGGGCCGCCAGCGCGCCGGCCGGCACGTCGCCGAGGATCTGCCCGACGCCGAGCAACGCCAATACCAGCCCGGCGCTGCCGACGCTCGCGCCCAGCGCTCTGCCGCTGAGCGCGAGCACCGGAGCGAGGGCGCCCATGCCCGTCTCGAAGATCAGGACCGGCAGGAAGACCGCCGGTATCAGACTCCTCAGGGACACGGGACGCGCACTCACCTGTTGATTGCCTCACCTCGGGCCGGACCTCACCGGGCACGCCCTCGGTCGGCGGCGGGCCGTCCACCATTCAACAACAGCCGAGATGTCGATCCGGGCCCGACCCGTTCGTATGGACAGTGAGAGCCGGTCGGCGCACCGGCCGCAGGAACCGGGCAGGAGCCCGGTACGGACCCGGGAGGCACCCCATGCCGCAGTATCTGCTCAGCGTCTACCAGCCCGACACCGACGAGCCGCCGTCCGCCGAATTCCTCGCCCCGATCCGGCGCGACCTCGACACGCTCAACGCCGAGATGAAGGCCGCCGGGGCCTGGGTCTTCGCCGCGGGCCTGTTCCCCGCGGGCACGGCCACCGTGCTGCGGCACAAGGGCGACGACATCCTGACCACGGACGGCCCGTACGTCGAGGGCAAGGAGCACCTCGGCGGCTTCACGATCATCGAGGCGCCCGACCTGGACGCCGCCCTCGCGTGGGGCCGCGCGCTCGCCCGCGCGACGACCCTCCCGATCGAGGTCAGGCCGCTCCGGTACGGGCCGTCCGAGTGACGTCGGCATGACGCGCGAGCCGGAGCGACGGCCGCCGTACGAGGGGCCGGAGCCGGGGCCGGAGCCACGGGCGGCGTACGGGCCGGGAAAGGGGGCGGCGCCCGAGCCGGAGGTCGCCCGCGTCTTCCGCGAGCAGTACGGCCGCGCCGTCGCCGTCCTCGTCCGCTCCTTCGGCGACATCGACATCGCCGAGGAGGCGGTCCAGGACGCGTTCACCACGGCGGTACGGCGCTGGCCGGCCGACGGGGTGCCGCCGAGCCCGGCGGGCTGGATCATCACCACGGCGCGCAACCGCGCGATCGACCGGCTGCGCCGCGAGTCCTCCCGCGCGGACCACCAGGCCCAGGCCGCGCTGCTGCGGGCCGACCGGGAACCGGCGCGAGAGGAGGGCCCCGTGCACGACGACCGGCTGCGGCTGATCTTCACCTGCTGCCACCCGGCCCTCTCCCCGGCGGCCAGGACCGCCCTGACGCTGCGGCTGCTCGGCGGGCTGACCACGGCCGAGATCGCGCGGGCCTTCCTGGTGCCCGAGCCGACCATGGCGCAGCGGCTGGTGCGGGCCAAGGGCAAGATCCGCGACGCGCGCATCCCGTACCGCGTCCCGTCCGACGCCGACCTGCCCGACCGGCTCCGCGCGGTGCTCGCCGTCGTCTATCTGATCTTCAACGAGGGCCACACGGCCGGTTCGGGCGACCGGCTGGTCCGCGCCGACCTGTGCGCCGAGGCGGTACGGCTCGGCCGCCTGCTGCACGCGCTGATGCCCGACGAGCCCGAAGTGCCCGGCCTGCTGGCGCTGATGCTGCTCACCCGGTCGCGGGAGGCGGCCCGCACCGCCGGGGACGGCGGCCTCGTCCTCCTCGCCGACCAGGACCGGAGCCGCTGGGACCGCGCCCTGATCGCGGAGGGCCAGGACCTCGTACGGCAGTGCCTGCGGCGGGGGCAGCCGGGTCCGTACCAGATCCAGGCGGCGATCAACGCCGTGCACAGCGACGCGCCGACGGCGGCGGCCACGGACTGGCCGCAGATCGTGACGCTGTACGACCAGTTGCTCGCCGTCGCCCCCGGCCCGGTCGTCGCCCTCAACCGCGCGGTCGCGGTGGCCGAGGTCCAGGGACCGGCGGCGGCGCTCGCCCTCGTCGACCGCCTCGACCTGGACGGCTACCACGTCCTGCACGCCGTCCGCGCCGACCTGTTGCGCCGCCTGGGCCGTACGCGGGAGGCCGCGGCGGCCTACGACGCGGCGCTCGGGCGGACCGACAACGCGGCCGAGCGGGCCTTTCTGGGCGGCAGGCGGCGGTCGCTCGACGGGCCGACGCCGTAGGGCCGGTGGGGGCGGCCCCGTATGCCCTTCGTCAACCGGCGCGCAGCGCGGCCAGGCGGTCGAGGAAGACGCGCTGCCCCTCCACGATCTTCTCGTGGGCCTGCGGCAGACCGAGCCAGGCCACCCGGTCGATCTCCGGGAACTCCTGGAGGCGGCCCGACCCCTTCGGCCACTCCATCGTGAAGGTGCCGGGCACGGCGAGGGCCGGGTCGAAGTCGGCGTGCAGCGCCCAGGCCGTGACGACCTTGCCGCCGGACTGCTCGGTCTCGCCGAGCGGGAGGAGTTCGCCGTCGGGCAGCGGCAGGCCGACCTCCTCCCGGAACTCGCGCCGGGCGGCGTCCACCGCGGCTTCGTCCGCCCCGTACTCGCCCTTGACGATCGACCACGCGCCCGCGTCGCGCCGGGCCCAGAAGGGCCCGCCCATGTGCCCGAGAAGGACCTCGATCCCGCCGTCCCGGTCCGCGCCGCCGATCTCGCGGAAGAGCAGGACCCCGGCGCTGCGCTTGTTCACCACACCGCCAAGTCTGGCCTCCCGGCCGAGGTTTACGGGAGAGGCACACCAGACAGACGCCTGCCGGACCGGGCCCGCGCAAGGCCGCGTCCCCCCGCGCCCCGGTCGGCACCCTCGCACGGCGCCGCTTTGGCCGCAGCCGTCGCCGTCCGCGCGGCGGGGGGATCTCCATGGCGACGTCGACCGGGTGCCACCAGGCGTCCTGGGCGGCGCGGGGCGCCGATCGGGCGCGTGGCACGATGATCGGACCGCGAACCCCCGAACCCCCGAACCCCCGGAGCAGCGCGTGCGCCACCTCGACTATGACGACATCCGGCAGGCGGCCGACCGCATCGACGGCCACATCAGGCCGGTGGCCGTCACCAGGGCCGACCCCGGCCTCGTCGGCGGCGGCCGGGGCGGCGAGCCCTACGAGCTGTGGTTCGCCCTGGAATACCTCCAGTTCACGGGCTCCTTCAAGGCACGCGGCGCGCGGAATTTCCTGCTCGCGCACAGCGCCGCCGGCACCCTCCCGGCCGCGGGCGTCACCATCGCGTCCGGCGGCAACGCCGGGCTCGCCTGCGCGTGGGCGGCCAAGGCCCTCGGCGTCCCCGCCACCGTCTTCGTGCCCGAGACGGCCCCCGCGGTGAAGGTCGCGCGCCTGCGGGCCTACGGCGCGGACGTACGCCTGGTGGGCAAGGAGTACGCCGAAGCGCTCGCCGCCTGCGAGGAGTTCACCGCCACCGCGGGCGCGCTGGGCAGCCACGCCTACGACCACCCGTACATCGCCGCGGGGGCGGGCACCGTACTGGACGAGATCCGTACCGCGATTCCCGGCCTGGACACCGTCCTTGTGGCGGTCGGCGGCGGCGGACTGTTCGCCGGGGTCGCCACCGCCGCGCGCGAGCACGGCATCCGCGCCGTCGCCGTGGAGCCGGAGAACGCCCGTACGCTGCACGCGGCCGTCGAGGCCGGTCACCCGGTCGACGTGACCGTGGACTCCGTCGCGGGCGACTCGCTCGGCGCGCGCCGCGCCACCGAGATGGCGGTCCACGCGGGCCGTCAGGACAACGCGCGGTCCGTCCTGGTGCCCGACCGGGCCATCATCGCCGCCCGCCAGACGCTCTGGGACGAGCTGAGGATCGTCACCGAGGTGGGCGGGGCCACCGCCTTCGCGCCGCTGCTGCCGACCGGGGGAGAGGACGGCGGCGGGCGGCCGTACGAGCCGCGCCCCGGCGAGAAGGTGGCGGTCCTGCTGTGCGGGGCCAACACCGACCCCGGCGATCTGGTGGCCCGCGCGGAAGGCTGAGCCGCGGCCGTTCGAGGGCGTCCCGCTGCGGCGGGGCGTTCCGAGCGGCACCGCTTAGCGCAGGACGGCCGCCAGCGCCGAGCGGCGCCGCTCAGCGCAGGACGGCCGCCAGCAGATCGGAGCCGAGCGACGTCAGATCGGGCGCGTTGAGGGTGTACCGGACGTAACGGCCGTGGCGTTGGCTCGTGAGCAGGCCCGCGCGGCGCAGGACGGCGAGGTGGCGGGAGACCTCGGGGGGCGACAGCTCCCAGGCGTGGGCCAGTTCGACGGTGGTGTGCGGGCCGCGCGCGAGGGTGCGCAGCAGCCGCAGCCGTACCGGATGCGCGAGCGCCTCCAGCCGGAGCGTGACCGTCTCCATCGGCACCTGCTCGGACGGGCCCGGCTCGGCCACCGGGTACTGCACCACCGGCCGCCACCCGGGCGCGTGCACCGCCACCAGGTGCGGGCGGCCGAAGACGCTCGGGATGAAGGTGACCCCGTCGTCGCGGGCGGCGGTCGCGCTGTCCTGGAGCTTGTCCACGACGATCCGGTCACCGCCCGGCGCCAGGGCGACCGCGCCGGAGACCGAGGCGAGCGCCGCACCGAGACCCTGCCGCTTGAGCAGGTCGTGCTTCAGGCGCAGGTCGGAGGCGATGCGTACGGCGGCCCCCGACCAGGCGGCGTCGAAGAACGCCCCGGCGCACTGTTCGAGGGTGTCGCGCACCCGCGCCCGCACGGCGGCCGGGTCCGCGAGCAGCCGTTCCGCGAACGCCTCCTGCAACGCGCCGCGCGCCTGGGCGAGGTCCAGGGCCCGTTCGCGCGCGGTCGCGTCGGTGAGCGGCGACGGGGAGCCGAAGTGGATCCGGTTGCTGCCGCAGGTGGTGACCAGCGCGGCGGTCACGTACCGGGCGTCGTCGATCCGGTCCACGTCGTCCAGTTCCTCGGCGAGGGTCGGCCGGGGCCGGGCGGGCACCAGGAAGTCGGCGCGCGAGGACCGCCACAAGAACTCCGCCTCCCGCAGCCGCTCGGCCAGCTCGGGCCGCAGCGCGGCCCACACGTCCGCGGCCCACCCGGCGAGCTGCGGATGGTGTCCGGGTTCCGCCAGGACGTGCAGCATCGCCGTCAGCTCCGCCAGCGGGGAGGCGGCGAACCGCAGCCGCTCGGGCGGCAGGCCGCCGATGTCGATCCGCAAGGTCACCCACCCATTATGAGCAGCGCAAAAGCCCCTGGCCGCGTCGGTTGACGGTCTGAGTCAACCGACGCGGCGGGCGCGGCGGCCGACCGCACCGTTGTCGCCATGGCAACCACCACCCAGATCCGGCCCCGCGCCCTCGTCCGCGCCTTCGGAGGCCCCCGCTACGCCGTCGCCATGACCGTGGACGCGCTCGGCACCGGCCTGCTCCGGCCGTTCCTGCTGCTCTACGGGGTGACGGTGCTGAGCCTGTCCGCGCCCGCCACCGGCATCGCCATGACGGCCGGTGTCGTCGTGGGGCTGGTGTGTGTGCCCGCCGTCGGGCTGTGGCTGGACCGGGGCGCGCGCAGTACGGCCGTGGCGGCGTCGATGCTGGTGCGCGTGCTGGGCGTGGCGCTGCTGCTGGCCACCCCGGCGGGCAACGGCTGGATGTTCGCGGCGGCGGCGCTCTTCCTCGGCATCGGCAACCAGGCGTGGCCCGCCGCCCACGCCGCCGTGGTGGCCACCGTCGCCCACGGCAGGGACCGCGACACCGCGCTCGCGGCGGGCCGCGCCCTGCGCAACGCCGGTATGGGCGCGGGCGCGCTGCTCGCCACCGCGTGCCTGGCGGGCGGCGCCGCCGCGTTGCAGGTCCTGGCGGGCGTCACCGGGCTCGCGTATGTCACCGCCGCCGTCCTGGCGTGGTCGGTCCGGCTGCGCACGGACCCGGTCGCCGCCCCCGCCGAGGGCGGCGACAGCGGTCCCGCGCCCCGGATGCGCGCGCTGCTGGCCGCCAATGTGGTCTACGTCTTCTGCCTCAACGTCCCCGAGATCGCGCTCCCGTTGGTCCTGGTGACCCAACTGCACGCGTCCCCGGTGTGGTCGGCGGCCGTCTTCGTGGCCAACACCGTGCTGGTGGTCACCCTCCAGGTCCCGGTCACCGTCCTGATGTCCCGCTTCTCCCGGCGGTCCGTGCTCGCCCTCGCTGGTGTCGTCCTCACCGCGTCCTACCTCGGCTTCCTCGCGGCCACCGAACTGCGGCACGGCTGGGGCGCCCCGGCCGTGGCCACCGTGTCCGTGGTCTGCACGCTCGGCGAGATCATCTACGCCGGAAGCGCCACCGCGCTGGTCACCGCCCTCGCGCCGGCCCACGTCCTGGGGCGCACCCTCGCCCGCTTCCAACTCTCCACCGGCTTCGGCCTCGCCGTCTCTCCCGCGGCCATCACCGCCCTCGCCCCGTACGGCTCGACCGCTCTGTGGGGCAGCCTCGCCGCCGCGACGCTCCTGTCCTCCGCCGCGGTCGCCACGGAGAAGGACCAGGGGGCACGGCTCAGCGGTTGACGCGGACGGAACGCCTCCTGCCGGACGGCCCTCCTGCCGGACGGCCCTCCTCAAAGCCGGTCTTCGCTGCTACGGTGAGAGTTCGGAAGGTTAACAAACTCAGACGGCCGGACCGGCGCTGTCGTGCTGCCCGGGCGCGCGCGGACCGCGAGGACACCGCCGCGCGGGCCGCCGTACCGCCGCGCGCCCGTACCCGACGCGCGGCGCCACCGGGACCCGCACCGCAACACCCGTACTTCGACCAGTGCTTCGACACGGAGGCCCGTTATGCCGACCCCATCCACGCCGCGCGCCCGGGACGGCGCTCTCTTCGTCGGCGGGGCCTTCGTCCCGGCCGAGAACGGGCGTACGTCGACGGTCCTCGACAAGGCACGCCAGGAACCGCTCGGCCGGGCGGGCTGGGCCTCGCCCGCCGACCTGGACCGCGCCGCGCGGGAGGCCGCCGTCGCCGGACGGGCCTGGGCCGCCGCGGACTTCGGCGTCCGCGCCGACGTGCTGCGCGAGGCCGCCGCCCGACTGCGCGCCCGCGCGGGGGAGTTCGCCGACCTCATCGTCCGCGAGACCGGCTCGATCCGCGGCAAGGCCGAGTACGAGATCGCCGGAGCGGTCGAAGAACTCCACCTGGCCGCCGCGCTCGCCGGTCACATACGGGCCGAGACGCTGCCCACGCGCGCGTCCGGCCGGGAAAGCGTCGCGCAGCGCGTCCCGTTGGGCGTCGTCGGTGTGATCACCCCGTGGAACTTCCCGCTGGTGCTGGCCATGCGCGTCCTCGCGCCCGCCCTCGCCGTCGGCAACGCCGTCGTCCTCAAGCCCTCACCGCACACCCCGCTCAGCGGCGGACTGCTGATCGCCGATGTCTTCGCCGAGGCCGGACTGCCCGCGGGCGTACTCCAGGTCGTGCCCGGCGGGCAGGACACCGGCGAGGCGCTGACCGCGCACCCCGACATCGCCATGGTCCACTTCACCGGATCCAGCGCCGTCGGCCGCACCATCGCGCGGGAGGCGGGCGAGCGCCTGAAGAAGGTCTCCCTCGAACTCGGCGGCAACAACGCCCTGATCGTCCTGGACGACGCCGACCTCGACCAGGCCGGACAGATCGGCGCCTGGTCCGCCTTCCACTACCAGGGCCAGACCTGCATCACCGCGGGCCGGCACATCGTCCAGCGGCCCGTCTTCGACGCCTACGTCGCCGATCTCGCCGCGCGTGCCGCCCGGATCACCGTCGGCGACCCGACCAGGGACGGCGTCGGCCTCGGTCCGATGATCAGCGCGGAACAGCGCGAACGGGCCCGCGAACTCCTCGCCGAGGCCGTCGCCGCAGGTGCCACCGTCGTCGAGGGCGGCGACGGCGACGGCCTCTTCCACCGGCCCACCGTCGTCACCGATGTCACCCGCGACATGGCCCTGTGGACCGAGGAGATCTTCGCCCCCATCGCCCCCGTGCTGGCTGTCGACACCGACGCCGAGGCTCTCGCCGTCGCCAACGACACCCCGTACGGCCTGGTCGACGCCGTCCTCACCTCCGACCTCGCGCGCGGTCGCCGCCTCGCCGCGGGGCTCGGCTCCGCCATGGTCCACGTCAACGACTCGACCTGCCTCGACGAGCCCCAGGCGCCCTTCGGCGGACTCGCCGCGTCCGGCCTCGGCGGCCGTTCCGGCGGTGAGTCCAACCTCCACGAATTCACCCAACTGCGGTGGCTCACCGTGCAGTCCACGCCGGTCCACTATCCGTACTGACCGGGTCGGGTGGGGCCGTTGAGGGGGAGGGGGCCGGTGGGGGATGATCGGGGGCATGAGGGCATTGGTGATCGGAGCTTCCGGAACCGTCGGGAGCGCGGTGGCCGCCGCGCTGACAGCGGCACGGCACGAGGTGGTCGCGGCCTCGCGCCGGGGTCCGCTGAAGGTGGACCTCGAAGTCCCGTCCACGATGGACACGCTCTTCGGTGAGGTCGACGGTCTGGACGCGGTCGTGTGCTGCGCCGCCAACGGCCCGCTGCTGGAGCTGGCGTCGGCCACGGACGAGGACTTCGCGACCGGGGTGCGGGCCAAACTCTGGGGCCAGGTCGCCCTGGTCCAGCGCGCGGCCCGCCATGTGCGCGACGGCGGCTCCATCACCCTGACCGGCGGCACCTTCGCCGCGCCCATGGCGGGCGGCTCGCTGGGCGCGCTCATCAACAGCGGCCTCGAGGGCTTCGTCCGCAACGCCGCGAGCGAACTCCCGCGCGGGCTGCGCCTCAACCTCGTCAGCCCCGGCTGGATCAGTGAGACCCTCCGGGCCATGTCCGCCGATCCCGCCGCGGGCACCCCCGTCCGCGAGGTCGCGGAGGTCTACGTCGGGATCGCGGAGGGGACGGTGCGGGGCCGCACCTTCCGCCCGTGAGCCGCGGGCGGGCTTTCTCTGCCTGAGCCGCGGGTCGCTGCGTCCCGTCCCTGGCGTTCCCGGCGGTCGTCGCGTTCCCCGCGTTCCCCGCGTTCTTCGCGTTCCTCACGCCTGCCGCAAGGGGCGGGCGGCCTCCCAGGCCGCCTCGATCATCGCGAAGACCTCGTCCACCGCGGCCTGCGGATCGGCCGACTCGCGGGCCAGCGAGAAGGCGTCGATCACGAACCTCGCGAGCGTCCGGCAGGCCGTCGCGCTCTGCGGCAGTCCGGGATCGGCGACGAGGGCCGCGGCCACCGACTCCGCGTGCCGCAGCCGCATCGACTCCTCGTACTTCCGCAGCGCGGGCGACCCGTCGATCATCCGCCAGACCGGCGCGGCGCCGTCCGCCGTGCAGTGCCGTACCAGGGCGTGTATCTCGCGGCGCAGCGCGGGCACGACCGGCTCGTCCGGCGCCCGGTCGGTGACCGCCCGCGTGAGGCGTTCCTCGAAGTCCTCGTCCTGCTCGAACACCAGCGCCTCTTTGGCGGCGAAGTGCGAGAAGAGCGTGGTGACGGCCACGTCGGCCTCGGCGGCCACGTCACGGATTCCCACCGCGTCGTAGCCGCGCTCCAGGAAGAGCCGCAGGGCGGTGTCGGCGATCTTCCGGCGGGTCGCGGCCTTCTTGCGCTCACGGCGTCCGGTCGGCACGGTCATGACCGCACACTATCAGCTACGAAAAAGGAACGGTTTCAAAACACTAACCGTTAGTGTTACGGTCCGTCGCATGAAGAAAGTGAGCTTCGCCGAGTTCGGCGGCCCCGATGTCCTGCGCCTCATCGACGCCGAGGAGCCCCACGCGGGCCCCGGCCTGATACGCGTCGCCGTACGGGCGGCCGGTGTGAACCCCGCCGACTGGCGGGTCCGGGAGGGCCAGATCCTCAAGGCCCATCCGGTCCAACTGCCCGCGGGCGTCGGGCTGGACGCCGCCGGGGTGGTGGACGAGATCGGCGAGGGCGTCGACGGTGTCGAGATCGGCGACCACGTATTCGGCGAAGGGACCAGCACCTACGCCGAGTTCGCGGTCCTCTCGGCCTGGGCCCGGATGCCCGAAGGGCTGACCTTCGAAGAGGCGGCCGGATACCCCTCCGTGGTCGAGACCGCGCTGCGGATCCTCCGCGAGGTCGGCGTCGAGCCGGGACAGACCCTGCTGGTCAGCGGCGCCTCCGGGGGCGTCGGATCAGCCGTCCTCCAGATCGCCCGCGACCGCGGCGTCACCGTCATCGGCACCGCGGGGCCCGCCAACCAGGACTACCTCCGCGAACTCGGCGCCCTCGCCACGACCTACGGCGACGGCTGGACCGACCGGGTCCGCGCCCTCGGCCCCGTCCACGCCGCGCTCGACCTCGCGGGCTCCGGCGTCGTCCCCGAACTCGTCGCCCTCACCGGCGACCCCCGCAAGGTCGTCTCCATCGCCGACCTCACCGCCCCCGACCACGGCGTCCGCTTCTCCGGCACCGCCGGCAGCGTCCCCGCCGCCCTCGCCGAGGCCGCCGCCCTCATCACCCGCCGCGCGCTCCGCATCCCCGTCGACACCTCCTACCCCCTCGCCGAGGCCGCCGCGGCCCACGCCGACAGCCAGGCCGGCCACACCCGCGGCCGCAGAGTCCTGATCGTCTGACCCGCCAGCCGGACGAGACCTTGCGGAGGCCCGAGGGCCTGTCCGGCGGATCACGAACGGCCCCTTCGACCCCTGGCACGCACGCCCGCCGCGTTGCCGGAATACCCGAATAGCTCCGCTATGAGGCCATCCCGGCGCCTTGCGCTCGCACGCGCCAGGCGCCGCCTGGACCGCCCATGATCCGCCGGACAGGCCCTAGGTCATCGAGTCCAGGGCGCGGGTCAGGGCGACGTGGACGGCGCCGAGGAGGGTGGCGCGGTCGGCGAGGCCGCCGATGGTGATGTCGGTGGGCCAGGTCAGTTCGTGGACGGTGCGGCGGACTTCCAGGAGGACCAGCTGGTTCTGGCCCACGCCGCCGCCGAGGACGACGAGGCCGGGGTCGAGCAGGGCGACGACGGCGGCGACGAGGCGGCCGATGGCGGCGGCGTGTTCGTCGACGACGCGGCGGGCGGCGGCGTGGCCGGAGGCGGCGGACGCGAAGAGGGCCTTGGCGTCCAGCGGCACGGGCCCGCCGCCGGAGGCGGGCCAGGCGGCGCGGCAGCGTTCCATCAGGGCGTCGGAGCCGAGGAAGTGCTCGAGCCCGGCGCGCCGGGGCTGTTGGGACTCCGACCAGGGGAAGGGCAGCATGGCGGCCTCACCGGCGGCACCGTTCGCACCCTGCATCAGGCGTCCGTCGAGCACGATGCCGACGCCGATCTTCACGCCGACCTGGATGTAGGCGAACATCTGCTGGTGGCGGGCGACACCGAAGCGGTGCTCGGCGACGGCGGCGCAGTTGACGTTGTTCTCGACGGTGACCGGCACGCCGTCGGGCACGGCGAGCGCGTCGGTGATCCGTACCGTGCCGTCCGGCTGAAGGCCACCGCCTCCGCGTCCCGCACCGGAAGCCCCCACATTCGGCAGCGTCGGCGCCGCGACCACCACCTCGCGCAGCGGCCCGTACCGCGCCCCGACCTCCTCGCGCACCGTACGCACCACCCCCGCCGCCGCGTCCGCCGCCTCCGGTGTGACCGTCGGCTGGTCGGAGGGCAGCCGCACCTCGGCGGTGCAGATCTCCTGCCCGTCGAGGGTGTACGCCGCCGCCCGGACCACGGTGGCGCCGATCTCGACGCCGAGGACGTGCCCGGCGGTCGGCGCGAGCGAGTAGAGGACGGCGCTGCGCCCGGTGGCGCCGCGTGAACTGCCCTGCCCCTCGACCAGCCCGAGCCGTGACAGCTCCGCCATGGCCACCGACATCGTGGGCCGGGACAGCGCGAGCGCGGTGCTGAGCTGCGGCCGGGTCGCCGGGCCGTCGGTGGCCAGCGCGCGCAGCACGGCGCGGGCGCTGGCGGGCAGTTCGAAGCGGTCGACGGCGGCGGTGGTGTCCATCAAGTCCCTTCTCGGACGGCGTCGGACGGCGTCGGTCAGTGCCCGGTCAGTGCCGGACCGTGCCGGTCAGTGCCGACCAGGCCCCGGCGGAAGTCGCCCGGCCTTCGGGGGGGGGGGGGGCGGCTCCCGATCCCACCCCGCGGCCCACGCGACAGGCGCGCAGGGCAAAGTTACCCGATCGACGTCACGGCACCCCGCTGTGTTCACCCGCTTGCCCAAACACCGCCGCCCGCGCGCCCGCCGCGAGCCGTACGCGACACCCCCCGACGCCGCGACTCCGCCTCCCGCCGAGCCGGCACTCCACCCCCCCGCCGGGCCGCCGCCCCACCCCGCTCCGAGCCGCCACCCCACCCCGCCCGCGGGTACCTGACAACTCTTGACACCCTCCAACCCCGGGAGGAACATCTACAGTTGATCGTTTGACAACGTTGTCGTAAGCGATACACACGAAGGGCGGGAACCGTGTCGGACAGATCAGTGCGACCCGTGGACAGCAGGCGGTGGAAGGGTCGCGGCGTGCGCGCCGTGGCCGCGGTGGCGACGGCGGTCCTCGGCATCGGCCTGGGCCTCGGCGCCGGGCCCGCCACCGCGAGTCCGGGCGCCTCCGGGGGGCATGACGCCGACCCGGCCTCGTACGTCAACCCCCTGATCGGCTCCTCGAACGCCGGCAACACCTACCCCGGCGCCGTGCTGCCGTTCGGCATGCTGGCGTGGAGCCCGCAGAATTCGACGGGCAACCAGTTCTCGACACCCGCCCCCGGCGGATACCGGTACGACGCGACGAAGATCCGCGGCTTCAGCCTGACCCACCTCAACGGCGTGGGCTGTTCCGGCGCCAACGGCGACATACCGATCATGCCGTACGTGGGCGACGTCGACTCCTCGCCGAGCGCCGACACCAAGGACGCGAAGTACGCCTCGACCTTCTCGCACGCCAACGAGACGGCGCAGGCGGGCTATTACCAGGTCGGCCTGGACAGCGGGGCCAGCGCGCGGCTGACCACCACCGAGCGCACCGGCACCGGCCAGTTCGGCTTCCCGGCCGACAAGCCCGCCAGCGTGCTGTTCCGTACGTCCAACTCCGAGAGCGGCAGCGCCGCGGCGGACGTCACCGTGAATGCGGCGGCCCGTACCGTGACCGGCTCGGTCAGCGCGGGCAACTTCTGCGGACCGCAGAGCGCGAACAACCGGCACGACGTCTACACCCTCTACTTCACGGCCCACTTCGACCAGCCATTCGCCAAGGTCGGCACCTGGACCGACGGCACCCTGACGCCCGGCTCCACATCGGCCAGCGGCGGCACCGGCTACAACTCCAGCGGCAACGCGACCGCGGGCAAGGGCTCGGGCGCGTATGTGACCTTCGCGTCCGGCACCAAGCAGGTGCAGGCCAAGGTCGCGATCTCGTACGTGAGCGCGCGCAACGCCGAGGCCAACCTGACGGCGGAGAACCCGCAGCGCGCCGGCTTCGACTCGATCAGGTCGAAGGCCACCGCCGCGTGGAACACCGCGCTGCGCAAGATCCAGGTGTCCGGCGGCTCCGCCGACCAGAACACCACCTTCTACACCGCGCTCTACCACTCGATGCTGGAGCCGACCCTCACCAGCGACGTCAACGGCCAGTATCTGGGCGGCGACCGCAAGACCCACTCGCTGGCCAGGGGACAGCACGAGCAGTACGGCACCTTCTCCGGCTGGGACCAGTACCGGGCGCAGGTGCAGTTGCTGACGCTGCTTCAGCCGAGAGTCGGCAGTGACTACGCGCAGTCGCTGTTCAACTATGCCCAGCAGCGCGACGGCGAATGGGACCGCTGGCTGCTGGAGAACGGCAAGACCAGCATCATGTCCGGCGACCCGTCCGACGCGGCGCTCGCGGGCATCTACGCCTTCGGCGGCCGGGACTTCGACGTCAGGGGCGCCCTCGCCTCGCTGGTGAAGGCGGCCACCGTGCCGACCGCCAACGACTCCGACAGCTCCGGCTGCAACGTCGAATGCGTGGGCCAGCGACCGGCGTTGGACAAGTACCTGACGCTCGGTTACGTGCCGTCCGACAACTGCCACTGCTGGGGAGGCGCCGCCGAGACCCTGGAGGACGCCGCCGCGGACTTCGGTCTCGCGGAGCTGGCGGGACAGGTCGGCGACCGAAAGAACCAGCGGAAGTTCCTCGACCGCAGCGGCAACTGGACCAACGTCTTCGATCCGAACGCGACCGCGCAGGGCGGCTACATGCGCGACCGCAAGTCCGACGGGTCGTGGGTGGGAGCCACCTTCAACCCCGCGACCGGCAGCGGCTTCGTCGAGGGCAGCAGCGCCCGCTACACATGGATGGTCTACTCCGACATCGCCGGACTGGCCAAGGCCATGGGCGGCAACGCGACCGCGATCTCCCGCCTCGACGCCTTCTTCCGGAACCCGGACGGCACCTTCGACTTCTCCGCGAAGGACGACACGCGCTACGACGCCACCAACGAGCCCGACATCAACGCGCCGTACGTGTACGACTACCTGGGCGCCCCGTACAAGACCCAGGAGACCGTGCGCGCCGAGACCGACGGCCTGTGGACCAACGCGCCCGGCGGCATCCCCGGCAACGACGACGCGGGCACGATGTCGTCCTGGTACGTCTTCTCCGCGCTCGGCATGTACCCGCAGGTGCCCAGCCGCGCCGACCTGGTGCTCTCCAGCCCGGTCTTCCCGCGCGCGGTGATCCACACCGGGCTCGGGAAGACGATCACGGTCAACGCCCCGCGGGCGTCGGCCGAGAACATCTACATCCAGGGCCTGCGCGTCAACGGCAAGAAGTCCGACCAGCCGTGGGTCCCCGCCTCGTTCGTCACCCGCGGCGGCACCCTGGACTACACCCTGGGCGGCACCGCGAACACCACGTGGGGGAGCGCGGCCAAGAACGCGCCGCCGTCCTTCCGCGACGGTGAGGCCCCGTTCTTCGCCTCGACCGACCCCGGCCAGGTGAAGATCGAGCCCGGCGGCTCCGCGGACGCCGCCGTCAAGCTGTCCACGATCCAGGACAAGAAGGTCGACGTCCGCTGGACCGCGAAGCCGCCCGCGGGCATCACGCTCAAGCCCGCGTCCGGCACGGTGACCGTCCCGAAGGGCGGTGCCACCAGCGCGAAGTTCTCCGTGTCGGTGGCCGCCGACACCAAGGCCGGGGTCTACACGGTCCCGATCACGCTCGGCTCCGCGCACGGCGGCACCGCCCCGGCGGCCTCGCTGTCGGTGACGGTCGGCGTACGCGGCACCCTCACCTGGTACGTCAACAACAACGGCATCTCCGCCGACGACACGAATCCGTCCGCCAACTTCGACGGCGAGGGCTGGAGTTACTCGGCGGCGGCGCTCGCCGCGGCCGGTGCCGCGCCCGGCGGCACGGTGTCCTCCGGGGGCTTCGACTTCACCTGGCCCCAGGTGGCACCCGGCGCGCCCGACAACATCGTGGTGGGCGGCGGCGACCAAGTGCTCGACGTCTCCAAGTCCGCAGCCGGTGCGACCAAGTTGAGCCTGCTCGGCAGCGCCAGCGAGGGCCAGACCACCGGCACGGTGACGCTGACGTACACCGACGGCACCACTCAGAAGGCCGACATCGGCTTCAGCGACTGGACGCTCGGCGGCGGCTCCCAGCAGCCCTCGTACGGCAACGTCGTGGCGGTGCACACCGCGTACCGCGACGTCCAGGGCGGCGGAAAGGACCCGGTGGGCACCGAGATCTTCTCCACCGCGCCGATCGCGCTCCAGGCGGGCAAGCAACTGGCCAGTGTGACGCTGCCGTCCAGCACGAACGGCGGTGACATGCACATCTTCTCCGTGGCGACCGCCTGACCCCGGCAGCCCACCGCGGAGAGCGCGGGGCGGGCGAGGACCGGCACGACCGGCCCCGCCCGCCCCGCACCCATGTCCGGCGCGAACGAACCGATCGCCGCCCGTTCAGACCGAGTTGGCCCACGCGCTGTGGTGGCGTCGGCCCGTCAGGCCCTAGGGTCACTGCTGTCACAGGGCTGCCCCGTGCCGCGGGCGGCCCCCCACCGTCCACACCGGGGGTTCCGTTGACCGCACGCGCACTCCGTAGCCGCGCCGCCGCCCTGCTGCTCGCCACCGCGGCCCTGACCGCCGTGGGCACCTCCACCGCGCACGCCGACTCGCCCGGCGGGTGGGTGGCCGCAGGCAACACGGTGTACAGCACGCTCACCGCGGGCGAGGGCATCGCCACCCGCGCCGACGGCTCGGTCCTCACCCGCGGCCTCGGCTCGATCCCGCTGCGGCTGCGCATCGCGGGCTGGAACCACGTCGGAGACCCGGACATCGTCAACGGCTACGTCTTCGACGCCTACCAGGGCGGCGACAGCGCCACCTCGAAGATGTTCGAGGTCACCACGCCCGACGGGCACAGCTACGACTACGTGCACCCGCTGGACCAGGGCGAGTTGCTCAACAACTCCTTCGCGACCGTCTCGCCGGACGCGCGGTGGCTGGTCGAGGGGGAGTGGGGCACGGTCAACCGGCTCCAGGTCTTCCCCGCCCCGCTGACCAACCCGGCCACCCCGGCCACCGGCGGCACCCTCGCGCAGGCCGGACAGATCAGCCTCGACAAGGCCGTCACGGACGTCCAGGGCTGCGACTTCGTCTCCGCGACCCGGCTGGTCTGCGTCTCCGACAACGACGCCGAGGACGTCTTCCAGGTCGACCTGCCGCACGCGCTCGACGGCACGCCCGTCACCGGCCGGGTCGCCACCCTCTTCCAGGTGCCGCGCGTCAGCGTCTGCTCGGGCGGCTTCGAGACCGAGGGCGTCGACTACGACGCGAACGCGAAAGTACTGCGGGTCGAGATCATCTCGCCGAGCGTGTGCGCGGTCTCCACCACCGCCTACGCCTACCGTCCGACCACCGGCTGACCCTTCCGTATCCCCCGTCACTGTCGTCGCCGCACCACGGGCTTGGTCCAGACCTATTGACGAGTGGTTCAGACCACTTTACGATCCGGTCCACTACGGCCTGTGAGTGCGCGACGACACCACGAGGAGTACGACATGATCGGTCGGAGGGTGCGTCTGCTGGGAGTCGGCCTCGCCATGGCCTTCCTGGCGCAGATTCCGGTCGCCGCGGCGACCCACGCGGCACAACCGGCGTCGGCCGCGGCCGACACTTGCGCGACCAAGGCACGGCCCTCGGGCAAGGTGCTCCAGGGGTACTGGGAGAACTGGGACGGCGCCGCCAACGGCGTGCACCCCGGCCTCGGTTGGATCCCCATCACCGACAGCCGGATCGCCGCCCACGGCTACAACGTGATCAACGCGGCCTTCCCCGTCATCCAGTCCGACGGCACCGTGCTGTGGCAGGACGGCATGGACACCGGCGTCAAGGTCGCCACCCCGGCCGAGATGTGCCAGGCCAAGGCGGCGGGCGCCACGATCCTGATGTCCATCGGCGGTGCCGCGGCCGGCATCGACCTCAGCTCGAGCGCGGTCGCCGACCGCTTCGTCGCCACCGTCGTGCCGATCCTCCAGAAGTACAACTTCGACGGCATCGACATCGACATCGAGACCGGCCTGGTCGGCAGCGGCAACATCAACACCCTCTCCGCCTCGCAGGCCAACCTGGAGCGGATCATCGACGGCGTCCTGTCCCGGATGCCCGCGGGCTTCGGCCTGACGATGGCCCCCGAGACGGCGTACGTCACCGGCGGCAGCATCACCTACGGCTCGATCTGGGGCGCCTACCTGCCGATCGTGAAGAAGTACGCCGACAACGGCAAGCTCTGGTGGCTCAACATGCAGTACTACAACGGCAGCATGTACGGCTGCTCCGGCGACTCCTACCAGGCCGGTACGGTGGCCGGCTTCACCGCGCAGACCACCTGCCTCAACAAGGGGCTCGTCGTCCAGGGCGCCACCATCCGCGTCCCGTACGACAAGCAGGTCCCCGGTCTTCCGGCCCAACCCGGCGCGGGCGGCGGCTACATGACGACCGGTCTGGTCTCGCAGGCGTGGAACAGCTACAGCGGCGCGCTCAAGGGCCTGATGACCTGGTCGCTCAACTGGGACGGCTCGAAGAACTGGACCTTCGGCAACAACGTCAAGGCGCTGCAAGGCCGTTGATCCCGCGGGAATCCGGGGCGCCCGTCCGCGGCGGGCGGGCGTCCCGGTCAACTCCGTGCGAAGAAGCGGAGACTCAGCCCTCGATCAGCACCGGAGCGAGCCTGCGCCACTCCGCCAGCGGCAACGGCCGCGCCGGATCGCCGGTGACCACCTGGACCGCGAGGTGGTCGGCGCCCGCGGCGAGGAATTCCGCCGCCCGCGCCGCAATGACGCTCTCGTCGCCCACGGCGAAGACCGCGTCCACGAGCCGGTCGCTGCCACCGCCCGCCAGGTCCTCCTCGGTGAAGCCCGAACGCAGCAGATTGCTCGTGTAGTTGGGCAGCGCCAGGTACAGCTTCAGATGGTCCCTGGCCTTGGCACGCCCCGACTCCAGATCCGTGTCCAGCACGACCTTGACCTCGGGCGCGAGCAGCGGCTCCGCACCGAGGACCGCGCGCGCCTTCGCGGTGTGCTCGGGGGTGACCAGATACGGGTGCGCGCCGCCCGCACGGTCACGGGACAGCTCCAGCATCTTCGGGCCGAGCGCCGCCAGCACCCGCCGCCCGGCGGGCACCGGCTCCGGCGCCGCGTCCAGCGCCGCCAGGTAGTCGACCATGGCGGAGTACGGCCGCGCGTAGCGCTTGACCAGCGGGCCGTGGCTGACGCCGAGCCCGAGCAGGAACCGGCCCGGATGCGTACGCTCCACCGCCGCCCACTGCGAGGCGACGTCCGCGGCCTCGTCGTTCCAGATGTTGAGGATGCCGGTCGCCACGGTCAGCCGGGTGGTGGCCTTCAGCAGCGGTTCCGCGACGGCGACGCCGGGACTCCCGCCGAGCCAGACGGCGCCGTACCCCAGCGCCTCGACCTCGGCGGCGGCCTCGTCGTACGCGCCGGTGTACGTCACTCCGGCGCCGTTCACCGCCGCCGTCCAGGCGCCGCTCCAGATCCCGATCCTGCCCAGCCGGTCGTGCTGTCCCATGTGAGCCCTTCCTCGATGCGCGCCGCGCGCCCGCCCGGTCGGCCGGGCGCGGTCCGTCACCCATGCAAGCGGAACGGGCGGCCCGTCTGTTCCGCACCCGGTGAGCCGAACGGGTACGAACAGCCGGGCCGCCCGTGTGAGGCGCCCTGGGACGGCGACCCTAAGGGGTCAGCTCCACGATCCGGGTGAAGCTGTTCTGCGCCGCTGTCACCACGACGCGGACCCGCGTGGTGGTGACGGAGCCCGCGAAGGGGATCCAGCGGTACTGGTCGGTGTTGCCGGTGATGTCGGCCTGTGTCACCCACGCCGCGCCGTCCCAGGTCTGGACGGTGAAGGCGGTCGGGACGCCGTCGCTGTGCGAGGCGAAGCCCACGCCGTTCAGCGTGGTCGGGGCGGGCGCGGTGACGGTCAGGGTGTCGGGGTACCGGGAGTCGGTGTCGTCGTTCCAGAAGGTGCTCAGATCACCGTCGACGGCATTGCCCGCGGTGTACGTACGGGTCGCGCCGTCCACGACGTTCGGCGCGTGTTCGCTGGAGGCGGCGGCCGTGGTGCCCTGCGGCCAACTGCCGAGGACCAGCACCTCGAGGGCGGCCTTGGCCGTCGTACCGTCGGACGACCGTACGGTCACAGTGACCGGATACGTACCGCTCCTCGTCCCGCTCGGCGGGGTGACCTTGACGTTCGCCAAGGTCGCGGTGGACGCCGGGGTCAGCGGGACGCGGGCGGGTGTGGACGTCACGGTCCAGCCCGCCGGGACGTCGGCGCCGACCGTGGCCGTGGCGCCGGGCGCGGTCGAGTGGCCCTCGACCACCGCGCCGATCGTCGTACCGCCGTCCCCCTTGACCAGTGCGGGCGCGGGCGCGCCCGCGGAGACCGACACCTGGGTGTACGGGGTCCGCGGCGGGCGGACGGTGAAGGTGTAGTCACCGGACCCGGCGGTCACGGTGAGCGTCGTGCCGTCCGCCGTGCCCACGCTCAGGCCGGGGTCGCTCCGGCCGCGGCGGCCGTCCGCGAAGATCGTCCGGCCGCTCTCGGTCACCGTCGACCGGGCGCCGCCGAGCAGCGGCACCTTGATGGTCGCGGTCGAGCCGACCGGCACCACCGCGTGGTAGGTCAGCGTGGACCCGTCGCGCTGCCAGGCGCTGACGACCGTGCCGCGCGCGGTCCGCTGCCGCGCGGAGACCCGGGTGAGGTCGCCGACCACGCTGGGCGCGAGGGTGAAGGCGCGGTACGCGGCGCCCGCCGGTCCCGTGTCCGGCTGGATGCCGCCGAGCTGCTGGTAGTACCACTGGCCGATCGAACCGGCGAGACCGATGTGGTCCTTGGACGAGGTGCCGTCCGCCGCCGAGGAGTTCGGCCACTTCTCCCAGATCGTGCCGGGGCCGTTGGCCACCATGTAGCCGAAGCTCGGGAAGTCGGTGCGCTCCGCGACGGCCAGCGCCACGTCGTTGCGGCCGGACATGCCGAGCGCCTGGTAAACGAAGGACGTGCCGACGAAGCCGGTCGTCACGTGATTGCCGTGCTTGGCGATGTCCTGGACGAGCCGGTCGACGGTCGCCTTCTGCTGAGCGGCCGGGACCAGACCGAGCACCAGGGGCATGGCGTAGGCCAGTTGGGTGCCGGTGCTCCACACACCGGTGTCGGCGTCGAGGAACCGCTTGGTGAAGCCCGCCCCGATCTGCCGCGCCAGGTCGGTGTAGCGCCTGGCGTCCGCGGTGTCGCCGACGACCGTGGCCATCTTCGCCAGCAGTGTGGCGTCCAGGTAGTAGTAGCCGGTCTGGAAGAAGACGTGCGGGGTGCTGACCGTCGCCACCCAGTCGTCGCCCCAGGAGCCGGGCGCGGCGGTGACGACGTGGTCGCTGTCGCTGATCGTGCCGAGGTAGTCGACCCAGCTCTTCACCTGCGCGTAATTGGCGCGCACCAGGCCCGCGTCGCCGTACTGCGTGTAGGAGTCCCAGATGATCTGCGGGTAGGCCGAGCCCCACGCGGGGTCGGTGAACCAGTCGGTGGCGCCCTGGGTGGGCGCGACCGAGGGCAGGCTGCCGTCGGGGTGGGCGCTGGTGACGACGGTCTGCGCCCACTGGTCGTAGAACGCCCGCATGTCGAAGTTGCTCATCGCCTCGACGTCGGTGTCGCCCGCGTCGCCGAGCCAGCCGTGCTTCTCTCGCGTCGGGCAGTCCAGCGGAATCGACTGGAGGTTGTTCAACTGGGTCTGCACGAGGGCGGTCTGAATGCTGTTCAGCACCTTGTTCGACGTGTCGAACTGTCCGGTCGTGGCGACGTCGGAGTGCACTTCTTGCGCGGTGACGGTGACGGCGGTGCCCGCGGGCACGCCGGTGAGCTGGGCGTACCGGAAGCCGGAGTAGTTGAAGTGCGGGGCGTAGGTCTCGGCGCCCTTGCCCGCGAAGGTGTAATGCTCGGTCTGCCGGACCGGATCGCCGTCGCCGAAGCTGATGTTGGACGTGGTGACCTGGCCGTCCGAGGCGAGGATCTCGCCCTTCTTGATGTCAACGGCGGTGCCGGACGGGGCGCTTGCCCTGACCGTCACCCAGCCGACGATGTTCTGCCCGAAGTCGTACACCTGCGACCCGGCCACCGGGTGCGTGACGGCGACCGGCTTGAGGGTTTCGACGATACGTGTCGGAGGCGTCGTGTCGGCCTGGAGCCGGGTCAGTGCGCTGAACACGGTGGCCGGGTGGGCGCCGTACACGCCGAGTTCGGCGAGCCGGAGATTGCACCCGGAGCCGTTGCAGTACAGCTTGGTGGCCGTGACGCGCACATAACGGGCCGTCACCTCGGCCGGTATCGAAACCGACGCCGTACCGGGGTTGGGCTGGTCGGCGCCGGTACGGTCCACGAGGGTCGTCGCGGTGGCGAAGGTCGGGTCGTCACCGGCCTCGACGCGGTAGCGGACCGGGAATCCGGCGCCGGGCAGGTCGCCCGCCGGGTCGTTGGTCGGCCGGGCGGGGAAGAGTCTGACGCCCGAGAGCGGCTGCGCGGAACCGAGGTCGACCTGCACCCACTTGGCGTCGTCCGCGGTCGTCGCCACGGCCGAGTGGTAGCCCTGGGAGGCGTCCGTCGAGCCGTCGACGCCGTCGGTGAGGGCGGCGGGCGACCAGCCGCAGCAGGAGGTCGTGTCCCGCGAGGTCACCGGCCTGCCCTGCGCGAGGCTCTGCGGGTGCGTCGCGGCGGCGACCGCCACGACGGCCTTCCACGCGCTGTCGTCGAAGCCCGCGGTGTCCCAGCCGGTCACGGCCCGACGGGCGTCGTACGTCTCGCCGAGGTAGAAGTCGTCGCCGGTCACCGGCCCCGCGGTGGTGCGCCAGGCCGGTCCGGTGCCGAAGGCCGCCGAGGTGCCGTCGGTGTAGGTGACGTTGAGCTGCGCGACGAAGGTCGGCTGCCCGGAGAACTGTCCCTTGCCCGCCATGAAGGCCAACGCGTTGTGTCCGCGCACCAGTTGCCGGGTGACGTCGAAGTCGCGGTAGAGCACGCGCTTGGTGTAGTCGGTCACCGTCGAGTTGAGCACCTGGTCGGGTTCGGCCACGGCGCCGTTGACGTGCGGTTCCACGATGCCCTGCGCGCCGAAGTACAGCCGGGCGCGGGCGACGGACTTGGGGAGGTCGACGCCGCCGCGCACCAGCGCGCCGTCGGCGACCCGCAGCCAGGACGCGGACCAGTCGGACGCGGAGAACAGCGCGGTGTCGAAGTGCGCGGGGGCCGACCAGGGGGAGCGGTCGCCCGCCCGGTCCCAGGTGCGCACCGACCAGGTGTAGGTGGTGTTGCTCGCCAGCGCGGGACCACCATAAGAACGATTCACCGAGTCGGCCGAACGGACGCGGCCCGAATCCCACACCTGATGCGCGTGGCCGCCCTTCCCGACGGCCGCCGCCTCGACCACGACCTGATACGCCGTCTGCGCCTCGGCACGCCGCGAGTCGTTCACCACCCACGACAACGTGGGGCGCTGACCGCCGACGACCGCGTCCGAGGACTCCCCGTCCACCTGCAAGGACGTCGGCGCGAGTGCGCCGAGGTGCCCGGACGACGCCTGGGCGGGCGTCACCGAGCCGACGGCGGGAAGCAGGGCCGCGACGGCCGCGGTCACCGCGAGGAGCGCCGAGCGGCGCCGGGGGGCGACGCGAGCGGCGGTCGTCCGGACCGGCCGCTTCACGGTGTTCTCCTGGCATGCGATCGAAACGTTTCAAGATGCATGGATAGATTCATACGGCGTGTGGCGGTGCCACGACAAGGTGTGCGACAGCGATTTCTGGGCCGGCCGAACCGGCGGTGACGCGACCCTTGACCCCCGGCGGTGCGGCCCTGCAAGAATCCGTGTGCGATTGGTTGATTCTGTTCAATGCCGGTTGTTCGCCCGTGAGTTGCCGACGCTCGGTCGAGGGCGCCGGAATGCGCGTACCTCAATGAGGAGGGATCCACCATGCCGGTCGATCGCAGGTCGTTCCTGATCGCGGGGGTGGCGGGGGCCGTCGCCGTACCCTCGCTCCCCGGTCTCACCGCAGTCGCGAGCGCCCGTTCCGGATCAACAGGAACCACCATTCCGCGGACGGTCGACCTCGCCGACGGGTGGCGTTTCGCCCTCGTCAACCCGGGCGGCATCACCGACCCGACCGGCGCCTACGCCGACGCCGCACAGCCCGGCTACGACGACTACCGCTGGCGCACCGTCCGCGTCCCGCACGACTGGAGCATCGAGCAGACCCCGACCACCGCCAACGGCACCTCGGGCGGCACCGGCTATCTGCCCGGCGGACTCGGCTGGTACCGCAAGGCGTTCACCCTGCCGCCCTCGGTCGCGGGACGCCGTGTCTCGGTCGAGTTCGACGGCGTCTACATGGACAGCAACGTCTACTGCAACGGCACACTCGTCGGCAACCACCCCTACGGCTACACGGGGTTCGCCCTCGACCTCACCGACCTGCTGCACACCGACGGCCGCACCCCCAACGTCATCGCCGTCGAGGTCCGCAACCAACTCCCCAGCAGCCGCTGGTACTCCGGCAGCGGCATCTACCGCAACGCCCGCCTGGTCGTCACCGACCCCGTGCATGTCGCGCGCTGGGGCACCCATGTGACGACGCCGGGACTCGCCGACACCCTCGCCGCCTCGCACGGCAAGGGCTACGCCACCGTCCGCGCGCAGGTCTCGGTCGTCAACGAGTCGGGCGCGGCGGCCTCCGCCACCGTCGTCAACACCGTCCTCGACCGGCGTGGCCGCCAGGTGGCGAAGGCCAGTTCACCGCTGACGCTGCCCGGCGCGGGCGGAGCGCGGGACGTCACCGCCGAACTGCGCGTGGACCGCCCCGACCTCTGGTCGTTCGACACCCCGGAACACCGGTACTCCCTGCTGACCGAAGTCCGCGTCAACGGACGGACGGTGGACACGTACACCACCGGCTTCGGCATCCGCCACGTCACGATCGACCCCGACCGCGGGCTGTTCGTCAACGGGCGGTACGCCAAGCTCAAGGGCGTCGACCTGCACCACGACCAGGGCGCGCTCGGCGCCGCCGTCCACATCGACGCGGTGCGCCGCCAGATGACGATCATGCGGTCGATGGGCGTCAACGCCTTCAGGACCTCGCACAATCCGCCGTCGCCGGAGATCGTCCAGGTCTGCGAGGAACTGGGCATCGTCATGATGGTCGAGGCGTTCGACTGCTGGCGCAGCGGCAAGAACACCTACGACTACGGCCGGTTCTTCGACGCCCACAGCGCCGCCGACATCACCGAGATGGTCGACGCGGCCCGCAACTCGCCCGCCGTCATCCTGTGGTCGATCGGCAACGAGATCCCCGACTCCACCAGCACCGCGGGCCTCGGCATGGCCGACGGGCTGATCACCGCGGTCCGCGCGCGCGACACCAGCCGTCCGGTCGTCATCGGCTCCGACAAATACCGCGGCCTGCCCGCGGTCGGCTCCGCCGCCGACCTCATGCTCGCCAAACTCGACGGCCTCGGCCTCAACTACAACACCGCGGCCTCCGTGGACGCCCTGCACGCCCGCTACCCGCACCTGTTCCTCTTCGAGTCCGAGTCGTCGTCCGAGACCTCGACCCGCGGCGCCTACCAGGAGCCGGAACACCTCAACACCGGCGAGAACCACACCCCGGGCAAGCGCGCCACCTCCAGTTACGACAACAACCTCGCGTCCTGGACGATGAGCGGCGAGTACGGCCTGAAGAAGGACCGCGACCGCGCCTTCTTCGCCGGCGAATTCCTCTGGTCGGGCACCGACTACATCGGCGAACCCACGCCCTACGGCGTCTTCCCGGTGAAGGCGTCCTTCTTCGGCGCCGTCGACACCGCGGGCTTCCCCAAGGACATGTACCACCTCTTCCGCAGCCAGTGGACGAGCGAGCCGATGGTCCACCTGGTGCCCATGGACTGGACCGACCACGCGCCGGGCGAGACCGTCGAGGTCTGGGCGTACGCCAACGCGGACACCGTCGAGCTGTATCTCAACGGCCGCTCGCTCGGGGTGCGGCGCTTCGACACCAAGAAGACCGTCGACGGGCGGACGTATCTGGAGACCACCGAGGCGACCGGCGACGACAAGACGGTCACCGGCGGCCCGTACCCCGGCAGCTACACCAGCCCCAACGGCAGCGCGGGCAGACTCCACCTGACCTGGAAAGTCCCCTTCGCACCCGGTGAGTTGAAGGCCGTCGCCCGGAAGAACGGCAGGACGGTCGCGACCGACGTGCTGCGCACCGCGGGCGAGCCGCGCGGCCTGCGCCTGACGCCGGACCGCGACTCCCTGACCGCCGACGGCGATCGCCTGGCCTTCGTCACCGCCGAGGTGATCGACGCGCACGGCACCGTCGTCCCCGGCGCCGGCCACCTGATCACTTTCAAGACCACCGGCGGCTCCCTGGCCGGAGTCGACAACGGACAGCAGGAGAGCGCCGAGCGCTACCAGGCCACCACCAGAACCGCCTTCCACGGCAAGGCACTCGCCATCGTCCGCTCGGGCACCGAGGCGGGCCGCCTCACCCTGACCGCGAGCGCGCCGGGGCTGCACTCCGCGACCACCTCGATACGGACCGGCCGCGCGTCGGGACCCGTCGCCACCACACCCCCGGTCCGCTTCTCACCCGACCCGGGCCCAGGGCCCGTCAGCTACCCGCTGGCGGACGCCAGTTACTCCGGCGCGGGCAACGCGCTGCCCGCGGCGATGCTCGACGGCAACCCCGCGACCGGCTGGTCCAACGCCTTCAACAAGAGCGCCACCGCCCTGCTGCCCGCCTTCCGCGGCGCCCGCCCCGCCGACTGGGTCTCGGTCGCCTGGGCCGCGCCGCAGCGGATCGACACCCTCTCGGTCACCTTCACCGTCGACGCCACCCACTCGCTGCCCGGCGCCGTCACGCTCTCCTACTGGGACGGCGACCGCTACGTGCCCGTCACGAACCCGGCGATCACCTGGGCGACGGCGAGCGGCGCGCCGACCGTCATCACCTTCCCCGCCGTCCGCACCCCGCGGCTGCGCCTCGACCTGACCAGCGCCGCCCCCGGCACACCCGACGGCGCCCAGCGCATCACCGACTTCACCGTCAGCGGGAGCTGACCGCGCCGCCGTCACCGTTCGGTCGTGGTCCGTACCCAGGCGCCCCCGCCTCCGGGCGCGGTCGGGGCGCCGGGCCCGGGGCAGACCGGGCAGACCGGGCAGACCGGGAAGGCCGATCCCGCCGCGGTCGCCCGGATTCTGGCCGCCCAGCCGGGCACCCGCTCCTACCTCGACACCGCGCTCGGCCTCGCCGTGTTCGAAGCGCTCGGCATGGCGCCGCGGCAGACCGTCGCCATGGTGCTCACCTCGGCGGGCGCGGTCGGCGCGGTCGCGGGACTAGCGGGTGTGCCGCTCGGTATCGCCCTGCACGGCCATGTGCCGCCGATCATGGGCGAAGCGGCCGGTACGGGTATCCCGCACGCCGACCTCGCGGTCTACCACGCCCCGCAGATCGCCCTGCTCGCGGTGGCGGGCCTGGCCATCGCCGCGGGCGGGGCGCTGCTCCCGGCGAGCTGGGCGGCCAGGACGCGGACGGCGGTGGCGCTGCGGACCGAATGACGGGGTGACCGAACGACGTGGTGACCGGGTGACCAGGTGACGGGGTGACCGGGGCGGGACGGGGGCGCCGGTCGTTACGAGGCGTCCTCGTCCTCTTCCTCGTGCGGGCCCTCCGGCGGCGCGAGGAACGGGTCGTTGACCGGCGCCGGGTTGGGCACGGTGGCCGGGCGCGGGGCGGTCTGCTCCGGATTGGAGAAGAGCGAAGGCGAAGAGTCCATGAAGATCCCCCAGTGAGTGGTGATGACGGCGGTCGCCGCTGCCTCGGTCCGCCCGCGGCGGTCGTCGCCGTCATTGGTGACGGCTCCGCCCTGGTGCGTGGGAAAACGGCAGGTCGTCCTGGGACGACGGTACGCGCCGCCTATGACGGTACGCCCTGCGGGCCGCAGGACCGAACGTGGCGTTGGCCCTGGCGGGTCGGCGGGGTCCGGAGCGGGGTCGAAGCGGGCCCGGCGCCGGCCCCGGTGCGGCCCGGCTCGGGCCTGTCGCGGCGCTGCGGCGGTCCCGTCGCGGCCCGGTCGCGGCCCGGTCCCGGTCCCGCGCGGTCAGTCGTGCGGGCGTCCGGGAGAGGGCGGGCCGGGGCCGGCGGCTTCGGGCGCGCCGCGCACCAGGGCGCGGCTCGTGGCCACCGCGAGGTCCGCGGTGCCGTCGACCCCCTCCCGCGGGCTCACGCGGCTGAAGAGGCCGCCGGGGTGCAGCGTCGCGTAGCCGTGGGCGGCCGTCACGTGCTGCTCCAGGAGCGTCAGCGCGGCGGCGGGACCCTGACCGAGGGCGTCCTGGGCCAGTTCGAAGAGCAGATCCACCAGTCGGCGGCCCGCGTCGGCGAGGTCCCGGTCCTGGAGCGCCACCAGGGGCCTGGCGAAGATCACGTCGAAACCGGCGCCGCGCGCGCCGACGTAGCGGACGTACGCCCCCGCGGTCGCCGCGAAGCGCTCGGCCGGGTCCTGGCCCGCGCCGTCGGCCGCCTGCCGGAACCGCTCGGCCAGTTCCTCGGCGGCGCGGGTCGCGACCGCGGCCAGGAGGTGGTCGCGGTCGGCGAAGTGCCGGTAGGGCGCTGCCGTGCTCACCCCGAGCCTGCGGGCGACCCGCGCGACCGAGAAGGCCGCGGGCCCCGCCTCCGCCAGCAGATCGAAGCTCGCCTCGATCAGCGCGGGGCGCAGCTCGCCGTGGTGGTAGCGGCCCCGCTGGGGGCCGCCCTGCGCGTTCCCCGACACGGGCCGCCTCCTCGCGCGTTGGACGTGATAGCCCTCTTACCGTACCGTAGTGATAGCCCTCTTACATTCCTCGTGCGCGGAACTCCCCCCGCACACTCGGACCCCTCAATCCCGCAGGGACGGAAAAGTCATGACCGAAATCAAGGACAAGGTCGTCGCGATCACAGGAGCCAGCAGCGGAATCGGCGAGGCGACCGCGCTGCTGCTCGCCGAACGCGGCGCGAAAGTGGTGCTCGGCGCCCGTGGGACGGACCGGCTCGCCGCGGTCGCCGCACGGATCGGGAAAGCGGGCGGCGAGGTCGCCCACCTGCGCACCGACGTGCGCAGCCGCGCCGACGTCGCCGGGCTCGTGGGCCTGGCGACCGAGCGCTACGGGCGGCTCGACGTGCTGGTCAGCAACGCGGGGGCGATGCCGATCTCCCCGCTCGACGAACTGCGCGTCGAAGACTGGGAGGAGATGGTCGACGTCAATCTCAAAGGCGTGCTGTACGGCATCGCCGCCGCGCTTCCGGTATTCCGCGCGCAGGGCTTCGGCCATTTCGTGAACACCGCGTCCACGGCGGCCCACCGAATTGTGCCCAGCCAGTCGGTCTATTCCGGTACGAAAATGGCCGTGCGCGCCGTCTCCGAGGGCCTGCGGCAGGAAGCGGGGGGCAAGCTGCGGGTGACGATCGTCTCGCCGGGTATGACGATGACCGAATTCGCGGGCGGCATGCGGCGCCCCGAAGCGCGCGTCAAGCTGGCCGAGATGGTGGAAGGGATCGCGATGCCGCCGGACGCCGTCGCCCGCGCCATCGCCTTCGCGATCGAGCAGCCCGCCGACATCGACGTCGGCGAGATCGTCGTCCGCCCGACCGCGCAGAGCTGACGGCGCGGGACCGGGTCGGCCGGTCCCGCGCCGCCGGTACGCCAACGCCGCACCTCGGACGGTCAGCGGTCAGGGGTCCGGGGTCAGCGGTCAGGAGGCAGGAGGCGGCGGGTCTCAGGCGGTCGTGGTCGTCATCTGGCCGGTGCCGCTGTCCTGGAGCCACTGCGACCAGGACAGGTTGAAGTCGGCGTAGCCGTTGTTACCCGGGGCCTTGCCGCGCGGGGAGCCGGTGATGGTGACCGGGTCGCCCTGCTTGACGTAGTTGTAGAACCACTTGGCGTCGGTGAGCGACAGGTGGACGCAGCCGTGCGAACCGAAGCTGTGCCCCGGCTGCGGGTCCCCGGTCGAGTAGTGGATGTACGTGCCCGAATTCGTCAGGTGCACGTCCCACGGCAGGGTCAGGTCGTAGTAGTCCGGATTGCTCTTGTCGCAGGTTATGTGGACGCTGCAGGACGTCATGTGGACCTTCTCCGCCTTGTCGATGACGGCCATCGTCCCGTCCCAGGACGGCCACGTGGGGCTGCCCGCGTCGATCGGCAGGGTCTTCACGACCTGTCCGTTGTGCGTGACCTTCATCGTGTGACCCGGCACCGACACGGTCGCCTCGTTGTCGTCGCCGACGGTGAACGCGTGGTGGTAGCCGTGCACCCCGTACCGCCCGTTGCCGTTGGGCACATCGGTCAGATTCGCGTCGACCGTGACCTTCGTGCCCGGCTTCCAGTACGACTGGGGCCGGAAGTCGACCCGGGTGGTGCTGAACCAGTGCCAGGCGCCGGTGGTCGGCACGGACGTGGTGATCTTGAGGTGCTTCTCTATGTTCGCGCGGGCCGAGGCCGCCACCGGGTTGGTGAAGAGCACCGAGACCGGCATCGCGACGCCGACCGTGGTCCCGGTCTGCGGGGTGATCGTGTCGAGCAGCATCGGCGGCCCCTTCGGGGTCGGCTTCGTCGGCGAGGGCGTGGCGCTCGGCTTCGCCGACGCCGACGCCTTCCCGTCGGCAGCGGACGAGGCGGCGTCGTGCCCGCTCCCGCCGCACGCGCTCGTGCCCGCGAGCACCGCTCCGGCCACCAGCGCGATACCCAAGCTGCCCCTGAACCGACTCATGCCCGTGCTCCACTCGTATCACTGCGTCACTTACGTCCGGTACGTACGGTCGTGTCCCGGCGCGTCCGCTACGCCTGATCACCACGGTACGTCTACTACAGACCCCTACCCGATCACGGCGGTTGCAGGGCTCACGTAAAGCGACGGCCAAGCCTGCCGGATCGCCGCGTGGCGTCTGTCACACAGGGTGATGCGGTGTCACCGGGCGTGTGCCCGGCGCCCGGACGCGCGGAATCGGCGCCCGGAGACGCGGAATCCGCGCCGAGACGCGGAATCAGCGGCCGGACACGCGGAATCCGTACGCGGACCCGCGGACGCGGTGTCCGATCAGCCGGGACTCAGTGCTTGATCAGGCAGAAGGGGTGCCCCGCGGGGTCCGCGTAGACGCGCCAGCTCCGGGTCCCGGCGCCGTCGTCGAGCAGGATCGCACCCCTGGCCAGCACCTTCTCCTCGGCCTCGGCGAGATCGGGCACGCCGAAGTCGAGGTGGAACTGCTGCGGGGAGGCGGGCTCCGGCCAGCGCGGCCTGCGGTATTCGGTGACCCGCTGGAAGGCCAGCACCAGCCCGGCCGCGGTGTGCAGTGTCGCCCAGCCGTCGCTCAACGACCAGCGCGGATCGGGCCGGTCGACCGTACCGCCGAGCAACGACTTGTAGAACCTGGCGAGTTCCGCCGGATCGGAACAGTCGAGCACCACGCACTGCAATTCGGCAATCATGAACAGAGCGTAGGGGGCACGGCGGCTCCGGCGCGCGACGGCGGGGCCGAAACCGGCGGTACGGCCCCCGCACGACGGAATCTTGCGAACGGAACCTGTCTCACGCCGTCACACCTGGCGATAATGCGGGGCATGGGGTCAGTGATCACCGTGGTGTCGGTCGCGCTGGTGGTCGCGGGCGCCGCGGCGGCCCTGTTCTGGCTGGTTCGCGGGCGCAGGGGATTCGGTACGCCCGCCGACCGGGCCGCCTTCGCCACCCTGCACTCGGCGTCACTGGCCGCGCCCCCGCTGCGCAACGGCCTCGACCCCGAGTCGGCCCGCAGCGCCGCCCGCCATCTGCGAGCACTGCTCGGCACACCCGCGCTGGCCGTCATCGGCGACGGCGAACTGCTGGCCTGGGAAGGTCCGGGCCGCCGACACGCGGCGCAGGCCGTGGAACACGCGCGGGAGGCGATGGACGCCGGGCGGCCGTGGGTGGTCCCGGCCGAGGAGATCCACTGCGGCGACGACCGGTGCCCGATCCGCAGCGCCGTCGTCGTACCGCTGGTGGTGGACGGCCTGGTCGTCGGCGCCCTGTCGGTGTACGCGCGCCAGGTGTCGGCGGGCCTGGTCAGAGCCGCGGGCGAGGTCGCGCACTGGGTCATCTCGCAGTTGGAACTCGCCGAGCTGGACCGCTCGCGCACCCGGATGATCGAAGCCGAACTGCGCGCGCTGCGGGCGCAGATCTCCCCGCACTTCGTCTACAACTCGCTGACCGCCATAGCCTCCTTCGTCCGCACCGACCCCGACCAGGCCCGTGAACTGCTCCTCGAATTCGCCGAGCTGACGCGCTACAGCCTGCGCAGGCACGGCCAGTTCTCCACCCTCGCCGAGGAGTTGCGGTCCGTCGACCGCTATCTGCGCCTGGAACGCGCCCGGTTCGGCTCCCGGCTCCGCGTCGATCTGCTCATCGCGCCCGAAGTGCTGCCGGTGGCCGTACCGTTCCTCTGCCTCCAGCCGATCGTTGAGAACGCCGTACGCCACGGACTCGGACCCAAGTCGACGCCGGGGCGCATCACCATCAGGGCCGAGGACGCGGGCGCGGAGTGCCGCATCAGTGTGGAGGACGACGGCGTGGGCATGGACCCCGAGGAGGTCAGGATGCGGCTCGCCGGGGAGGACGACGGCGACTCGCTCGGCCTGGGCAATGTCGACGAGCGGCTGCGTACGGTCTTCGGCGACGAGTACGGCCTGGTGGTGGAGACCGCCCCCGGCGCCGGGACGAAGGTCAACGTCCGGGTGCCCAAGTACCGGAACGGAGTACGCGCATCGTGAAACCGTTGCAGGTCCTGGCCGTCGACGACGAACCGCCCGCCCTGGAGGACCTGACGTATCTGCTGCGCGGCGACCGGCGGGTCGGCCGGGTGCTCAGCGCGGGCAGCAGCGACGAGGCCCTGCGGCTGCTGGAGGACGAGTCGGTCGAGGCCGTCTTCCTCGACATCCGGATGCCGGGCCTCGACGGCCTCGACCTGGTCCGCGTCCTCGGCCGCTTCGCCCGGCCGCCCGCGGTCGTCTTCGTCACCGCCTACGAGGACTTCGCCGTCGACGCCTTCGCCCTCAAGGCCTGCGACTACCTGCTCAAACCGGTCGGCAGGGAACGGCTGGCCGAGGCGGTCCGCCGCGTCGCCGCCGTCATCGAGGGCAACACACCGGGAGCCGCCCCGGCGGGCCGTTCCGACGAGCGCATCCCGGTCGACCTCGGCGGAGTCACCCGCTTCATCCGCCGCGAGGACGTCGCGTACGTCGAGGCGCAGGGGGACTACGTACGCCTGCACGCGGGCGGCCACGCGCCACTGGTCCGGATAGCGCTCGCCGTCCTGGAGGAGCGCTGGGCGCAGCACGGCTTCGTCCGCATCCACCGCGGGTACCTGGTCTCGCTCCGCCACGTCGAGGAGCTGCGCTCGGACGCCGGGCACTGGACGGTACGCGTGGCGGGCGGTGAACTCCCGGTCAGCCGACGCCACTCCAGGGAACTGCGGGACCTGCTGATGCAGTGGTCGCCCGCGCCCGGCGAGGGGCCGTCATGAGCGGTACGCAACCGCCACCGCCGCGCCGGGTCGCGGTGACCGCGCCGCGCCGCGACCGTACCGGCGGCTGGTCCGCGCGAGCCGTCGCCGAGGACCTGCACGCACAGCCGCGCCTCGGCCAGGTCTATGTCCGCTCCCTGGTCAGGGACCAACTGCGGCTCTCGCTCGGCGTGCTGGCCGTCCTCGCGGTCGTCATCGGCGGTCTGCCCGCCGCCTTCGCGCTCGCGCCGGGACTGCGCACCGTGGACGTCCTCGGGGTCCGGCTCGCCTGGCTGCTGCTCGGCGTCGTCGCCTACCCGCTGCTGGTGGGCGCGGCCTGGTTCCACGTACGGCACGCGGAGCGCGTCGAGCGGGACTTCACGGATCTGCTCAACGCCCCTGACGCGCCGCCGGGTTCGGCCCCGGCACCCGCGGCCCCGACGCCCGGCGCCCCTGACCCGGCGGCGGGACCCGCGCCCACCGCCTCTGACCCGGCGACGGGCCCCGCGCCCAGCGCCCCCGGCCCGGAGGCCGGATGAATCCGGCGCTCGGCTTCACCGCCCTCGTCGTCGTCCTCGTGGCGACCGTCGTGGTCGGCTTCTACGGCCTGCGACTGTCCCGCGCCACCTCCGACTTCTACGTCGCCTCCCGCGAGATCTCACCGCTGTGGAACGCCTCGGCGATCGGCGGCGAGTATCTGTCGGCCGCCTCCTTCCTGGGCGTCGCGGGCCTGTTGATGGCCTACGGCGTCGACATGCTGGCCTACCCGGTGGGTTACACGGCCGGATATCTGGTGCTGTTGCTGCTGGTCGCGGCGCCCCTGCGCCGCTCGGGCGCGTACACGCTGCCGGACTTCGCCGAGGAACGCCTCGGGTCCACCGCCGTGCGCCGGGTGGCGAGCGTCTTCGTCGCCGTCATCGCCTGGCTCTACCTCGTACCGCAGTTGCAGGGCGCGGGCCTGACCCTCCAGACGGTGACGGGCGCGCCGCGCTGGGTCGGCGCGGTGGTCGTGGCGGTGGCCGTCGTCGGCGTCTCGGCGGCGGGCGGCATGCGCAGCGTCACCCTCGTGCAGGGCTTCCACTTCTGGCTGAAGCTCACCGCCATCGCGGTGCCCGCCGTCTTCCTCGTCCTGGCCTGGCGGTCGGCGGGCACCCCCTCGCTGACCGCGCCCGACGTGCCGCGCTTCCCGCACACCACGGTCGTACGGCTCGACAGCCAGGTCCGCTTCGACGTGGCGACACCCGTGACGGTGACGGTCAGCGGCACCCTCGACGGCACGGCCTACGGCGCCAAGGGGGCCTCGCGCGCGGAGCGACACGGCGTGCCCGTACGGCTGGTGCGCGGCGAGCACACGGCGGAAGGCGGCACCGGCCTGACCTTCCCCGAAGGCGTCCCCGTACCGCACAAGGTCGGCCTCGCACCGGCGACCGGCGCCAGGTGGGCGAGCCCACTGTCCGGCGCGGGCGGCAGATCGCACCCGCTGTACGCCGTCTACTCGATCCTGCTGGCCACCTTCCTCGGCACGATGGGCCTGCCGCACGTCCTCGTCCGCTTCTACACCAACCCCGACGGCCGGGCCGCCCGCCGGACGACGCTGCTCGTCCTGATCCTGCTGAGCGGCTTCTACCTGCTGCCGCCGGTCTACGGGGCGCTCGGCCGGATCTTCGCGCCGCAACTGCTGCTCACCGGGCAGACCGACACCGCGGTACTGGTGCTGCCGCAGATCACACAGGCCGGTGAGGCGGGGCGGCTGCTGGCGGCGCTGGCGACCGCGGGAGCCTTCGCCGCCTTCGTGTCGACCGCGTCGGGACTCACGGTGTCGGTGGCGGGCGTGGTCTCGCAGGACCTGCTGCGCGGCTCGACCCACGGCTTCCGCTGGGCCTCGCTCGCGGCGGCCGTACCGCCGCTGGCGATGACGGTCGCGACCCCCGGCCTGCCGGTGGCCGACGCGATCGGCCTGGCCTTCGCCGTCGCCGCCTCGTCCTTCTGCCCGTTGCTGGTGCTGGGCATCTGGTGGCGCGGACTGACCGACCTGGGCGCGCTGTTCGGCCTGGTGGCCGGGGGCGGACTCGCCGCCGTCGCGGTCGTGCTGACCAGCGTGCGCGGACCCGGCGGCGGCTGGAGCGCCGCGCTGCTCGAAGAGCCCGCGGCCTGGACCGTCCCCGTGGCCTTCGCCGTCATGGTCGTCGGGTCGCTGCTGACCCGCGGCCGGATCTCGCGCGCGGACGTCGACCGGGTGATGCTGCGCATGCACCTGCCCGAAGAGGTCGGCGCGCAGCCGGAACCCGGTCAGCCCGGTCGACTCGGCGTCCCCGCGCCGCGGGAGACGCCCGGCGCGCCGGGACCCGCCGGTGAGCGGTCACCGACCGTTCGCCGTATCTGACCGACCGCTCACCGTATCTGACGGACCGTCCGTCGCCCGGACCCGACCGCTGGGCGACGCCCGCTGTGGGGCTGTGGCCCCCCGACGTCGGCGTTCCTAGCGTGGGAGCGGGCCCAGCACGGCCCGCGGCGGCGTACGTACCGCGCTTCGCGCCGCCATTCCTCACCGAGGAGGGAACCGCAGATGAGCACCCCCGTCACGACCGAACGGCCGCCCGTGGACGGCATCGCCGACCCCGGACCGCTCGGCCTCGCCGCGTTCGCCGCCACCACCTTCGTCCTGAGTTCCTTCAACGCCCACCTCATCGACCAGAATCTGCTCACGGTGGTCCTGCCGCTCGCGCTGTTCTACGGCGGACTCATGCAACTGCTCGCCGGAATGTGGGAGTTCAAGAAGGGCAACACCTTCGGCGCCACCGCCTTCGGTTCCTACGGCGCCTTCTGGCTCTCCTACGCGGCCTATGTGAAGTTCGTCGTCGGCGATCTGCCCCCGGACACGGCCAACCAGGCCACCGGCCTCTATCTGCTGATCTGGGCGATCTTCACCGTCTACATGACGGTCGCGGCCCTGCGGACCAACGCCGCGCTGTTCGCGGTCTTCGTGGCCCTGTCGGCGACCTTCATCGTGCTGACCGTCGCGGAATTCGACAAGTCCGTCACCATCACCAAGGTCGGCGGCTGGATCGGGCTGGTCACCGCCGTGTTCGCCTGGTACGCCTCCTTCGCCGTCGTCACCAACAGCACCTGGAAGCGCGCCGTCGTCCCCGTGCTCCCGCTGTCAGGACTCCCCGTCGGCCGCCGCGGCGGACCGGTGGAGGAGCCCCACTCATGACCGAGGAGACCCTCTCCAACCTGCTCAGAGAAGACCGGCGCTTCCCCCCGCCGCCCGAACTGGCCGCGCGGGCCAATGTCACCGCGGCCGCGTACGAGGAGGCCGCGGCCGACGTCGAGGCGTTCTGGGCCGCCGCCGCGGCCCGGCTGGACTGGGCCGAGCCCTGGACCCGGGTACGCGACTGGAGCCGGGCGCCCTTCGCCCGCTGGTTCGTCGGCGGGAAGCTCAACGTCGCCGACAACTGCGTCGACCGGCACGTGCGCGCCGGGCTCGGCGACCGGGTCGCCTTCCACTGGGAGGGCGAGCCCGGCGACACCCGCACGCTCACCTACGCCGACCTCCAGGAACAGGTCTGCCGCGCCGCCAACGCCCTGCTCTCGCTGGGCGTGCGGGCCGGCGACCGGGTCGCGCTCTACATGCCGATGATCCCCGAGACGGTCGTGGCGATGCTGGCCTGCGCCCGTATCGGCGCACCGCACACCGTCGTCTTCGGCGGCTTCTCCGCCGACGCGCTGCGCGGCCGGATCCTCGACTGCGACGCGCGGGTGGTGATCACCGCGGACGGCGGCTACCGCAAGGGCGCCGCCTCGGCCCTGAAGCCCGCCGTGGACGAGGCCGTGGAAGGCTGCCCCGACGTCCGCAGCGTCCTGGTCGTGCGCCGTACGGGCCAGGACGTGGCGTGGACCTCGGGCCGGGACGTGTGGTGGCACGACCTGGTGGACGCGCAGTCGGCCGAGCACGAGGCCGAGGCGTTCGACAGCGAGCACCCGCTCTACATCATGTACACCTCGGGCACGACGGCCCGCCCCAAGGGCATCCTGCACACCACCGGCGGCTACCTCACCCAGGCCGCCTGGACGCACTGGGCGGTCTTCGACGTCAAGCCGGAGCGGGACGTGTACTGGACGGCCGCCGACATCGGCTGGGTCACCGGCCACTCCTACATCGTCTACGGCCCCCTCGCCAACGGCGTGACCTCGGTGCTCTACGAGGGCACGCCCGACTCCCCGCACCAGGGCCGGTGGTGGGAGATCGTCGAGAAGTACAAGGTGACGATCCTGTACTGCGCGCCCACCGCGATCCGCACCTTCATGAAGTGGGGCGACACGATCCCGGGCCAGTACGACCTGACGTCGCTGCGACTGCTCGGCTCGGTCGGCGAACCGATCAACCCCGAGGCGTGGATGTGGTACCGGCGCGCCATCGGCGGCGACCGCTGCCCGGTGGTCGACACCTGGTGGCAGACCGAGACCGGCGCGCAGATGATCAGCCCGCTGCCGGGCGTCAGCGTCTGCAAACCCGGCTCGGCGCTCAGGCCGCTGCCCGGCATCTCGGCGGAGGTCGTGGACGACACGGGCCGTCCGGTGCCGAACGGCTCCGGCGGCTACCTCGTGCTGACCGAGCCGTGGCCCGGCATGCTGCGCACCATCTGGGGCGACGAGCAGCGGTACATCGACACGTACTGGTCGCGCTTCCCCGGCTGGTACTTCGCGGGCGACGGCGCGAAGAAGGACGAGGACGGCGACATCTGGCTGCTCGGCCGGGTCGACGACGTGATGAACGTGTCGGGGCACCGGATCTCCACCACCGAGGTGGAGTCCGCGCTGGTGTCCCATCCGCTGGTCGCCGAGGCGGCCGTCGTCGGCGCCACCGACGCCACGACCGGGCAGGGCATCGTCGCCTTCGTGATCCTGCGCGCCGACGGCGAGAAGGCCGCGCGGGAGGCGGGCGGCGACGACGTGGCCAGGCGATTGCGGGCGCACGTCAGCAAGGAGATCGGGCCGATCGCCCGGCCCCGGCAGATCCTCGTCGTCGCCGAACTGCCCAAGACCCGCTCGGGCAAGATCATGCGCCGACTGCTGCGCGACATCGCCGAACACCGCGACCTCGGCGACGTGACGACGCTGACCGACTCCACGGTGATGGACACCATCCGTGAACGGCTGCCCGGCGGCTCGTCCTCCGGCGCCCCGGCGGACGAGGAGTAGCGGGGAGCGGCGTACCGCCCCGGATCCGGTCCCGGCCGGTACGCGACGACGGCCCGCGAGGCGGTCTCCCCACCGCCCGCGGGCCGTCGTCACTCAACTCCCTTGCTGCTAGCGCACCTTGTGCGAGACCAGCGTGTGGTGCCCGGCGCCGACCGCGTCCACGTACACGTTCACGCCGTCACCGCTCACGCGCGCGCCGCCGACCGCCCGCGTGCCGTCCCAGACGGTCCGCCCGTCCAGGGTGACCCGCACCCTCGCGCCGCCGGTCGGCACCGCGAGCCTGCCGGTGGTGCCGCGCGGCGCGTCGGTGGCCAGCGTGAAGCCGCCGCCGTTCGCGCGCCAGGACGCGCTGATCGCGCCGTGCGGGGTGGGCACCTTGCCCTGCGCCCACGTGAGGTCGCCGGGCGTGGGCACGACCGCGTACGAGGCGAAGCCCGCGCCGGTCGGCCGGATGCCCAGCACCTGGTTGGTGAGGCTGACCGTCGGCCCCGAAGCCCAGCCGTGCGCGAGGCTGGTGAACTGCGAAAGGGCGGGCTGTCCCGCCAGGTCGGCCTTCTCCCAGAAGGTGCCGCCCGGGTCCTTCGAGAGCTGGTAGCCCCAGAAGGTACGGATCAGATCCAGGCCGCCGGTCTGCTGCGCGCCGCTCGCGTCGGCCAGACCCAGCCGCGCGCTCGCCTCGAAACCGCTGGGCAGCGGCTCGTAGATCGGCCCGATCGACGCGTTGGGCGTGCTCGGCGCCATCGTCAGCGCGCCGTAGGGACCCCAACTCGTCCGCCGCAGATAGTCCATCGCGCTGCTCGCCTGCCGCTGGTCGGCGACCCCGGTGAGCGCCGCCGCCGCGTTGGCGTCCTGCGGATAGGCGCCGGGGATCTCCCGCGAGAGCCGGTACGCACCGACGGCCGCGTCCCAGAGCTGGTCGTTGACCGCCTTCTTCACCACGGTCGCGCGGTCCGCGTACACCCCGGACGCGGCCTTGTCGTGCCGGGCGGTGGCCAGCTCCGCCATCTCCTGGAGATTGCGCACATACAGCGCGTTCACATACGTCTCGTGCCCGCAGTCGCTGTAGCCGTAGTGGCCGCAGGAGTTGACCGCGCCGAAGGCGATCAGCCCCTGCGGGTCCTGGGCGCGCACCGACTCCAGCCACGCGGTGGCCTTCGTCAGCGCGGGCCACCACCTGTCGAGATAGCCGCGGTCACCGGTGTAGAGCCAGTGCTGGTACTGGTTGTAGACGAACCACGTCACGTACTCGCCGTACGTGCGGATCTCGTCCTGATTGTGCGGCCCGACCAGGCTCTCGCCGGGCATGTACCCGTCCGGCAACTGCTGCGCGGCCAGCGAGGACAGCGAATTGTCCACCGCGTCCGTGTCGTTGGTGCTCAGATACGTGACCGGGACCTGCACCGCCAGGTCGCCCTGCCACACGATGCGGTCCCGCTTGGCGCCGTCGAAGATGACCTCCTTGGCGGGATCGGCGTTCGGCACCTGGCTGTCCGCGTGATCGCCCTCACCCGTCGCGTACGGCCAGCTCTTGGCCGTGTCCGACATCCAGGTGTCGAGCTGCACGGTGTACGCGCCCGCGTACCAGATCTTGTTCAACTCGTCGTCGCTGGACAGGAACCAGCCCTGGTACGCGGCGGGCGACTTCTGCCGCGGCGCCGCGTCGAACTTCACGGACACCGCGCCGAGGTCCACCCAGCCGGGCCCGTCGAGGAACAGCGTCGCGTAGCGGAAACCGCCGCGCAGCTGAGTGTCCGTCAAGGTCGCGGGCAGCTTCGCCGTGTCCAGGGTGATGGTGTGGCTGTCGGCGTCGTAGGTGTACGGCTGGCCGGGATAGCCGTTCCAGATGTTCGCGGTGTCGCAGCCCGGCGCCTGAGCCGCCTCGCCGTTGTTGTCGCCCGGAGCGGTGGCCGCGTACTGCACCGACTCGCTGAAGCACACGTGCAGTCGAGGCGGTGTCTTGGACGCGCCCGCCACCTTGACGCTGATCCGGCCGCCGACGTCCTTGCCGAAGTCCAGTGCCAGCAGCGGGGATTGGGTGCGGTCCCCGGTGCTGACCAGCCGAACGGCCCTGCGGCCGTTGCCCAGCACCGCCTTCGGGTCGCCCTGGATCGCGCCGCCTCTCGCGGTCGCCGACAGTACGCGGACCGGGGTGACCGTGTGGCCGGCCGGCGCCAGGACGTACGGGCGCCAGTCGCCGGGGCGCGGGGTGTAGCCGTCCTGCGTCCAGGGGTCGTGCGCCTTCGCCGCCGCGGTCGTCGTCGGCGCGTCGGCGCCGAAGGCCGAGCCGGGCAGCAGGCCCAGCATGACGGTCCCGGCCGCGACGGCCGCGGCAGCCGCGCGGCTCCTGCGGACATGAATGGGCATACGTCGTTCCCTCTCTGTGTCCCTCTGCGGAAGCGGGTGCGTTCCCGCGCGCGATCCCTGTGGGGCGCGGGCGGGCGGCCGGTCAGCGGCGGCGCACGGTCACCTTGCGGGTGCCCGCCGCCACGCCCGCGATCCGCACATAGCCGCCGGAGAAGGTCACCCCGGTGCGCCGCGCCGACCCCTGCCAGACCGTGCGGCCGTCGAGGCGTACGACGCAGGTGCGCGCGTCGGGCACCGGGACCGCGATCTCGTCCACGGCGCCGCCCGGCGCGTTCACCGTCAGGTCGAACTCACCGCCGCCGCGCTGCTGCCACGACGCGCCGATCACCCCCTTCGCGGTGGTCAACTGGCCCTGTGCGAAACGCTGTTGGCCGGGGTGCGGCTCCACGCGGTGCCCCGCGCCCGCGTCGCCGGTGGGGGAGATGCCCAGGAAGCGGTAGGTCAGCGCCGAGGTCGGGCCCGTCGACCAGCCGTGCGCGGCGCTCATGTACGAACCGGAGTAGTCCGACGTGCCGTCGGTGCGGTAGCCCTCCCAGAACGTACTGGCCGTCCCCGTGGGGCTGTCGAGCATGAAGCCCCACTCGCGGCGGATCAGGTCGAGCGCGGTCGCGTCCTGCCCCGCGGCGAAGTGCGCGTGCACCTCCATGCCGCCGGGGAACGGGTGCACGGAGGAGCCGCTCTTCTCCGGTGACAGCGCGCCCACCGCCGTCCAACGCCACGCCAGCGAGGCGCTGATGGTCCGCGCGCGGTCCGCGGAGTCCACCAGGCCGAACCACACGGCCAGCGCGTTGCCGTCCTGCGGATACAGCGAGGCGCCGCCGCCGGTCGGCTTGTCGCGGTACAGGCCCACGGCCTCGTCCCAGTAACCGCCGCTCTCCACCGCCGACTTGAGCGCGGCGGCCTTCGCCTTCCACGCGCCCGCCGAGGCCGGGTCGCCGAGCGTCGTGGCGAGCGCGCTCGCGGTCACCAGCGCCCGGTACATGATGGCGTTGGCTTCGAGGTTCTTGCCGTCGGCGTCCGAACGCGCCCAGTCCGCCGCGCTGGTGACGTTCAGCAGCCCGTCACCGTCGATCTTCGCGACGATGTACGTCACGGCCTTCTTGTACGCGTCGTACGCCGTACGCGCCCACGCGGTGTCGCCGCTGAGCTGGACGTAACTCGCCGTGCCGATGAGCGTCCACAGGTGGTAGGCGTCGGAGTTGCCGATGAAGTTCACGGCCGGCCCCGCGTACGGGAGCGCGCCGCCGGCGTCCTGGTGGTTGTAGAGCGTCTGGAGCGAGTCGCGCACGGTCACCAGGTCGCCCAGCGACACGTAGTCGGTCAGGACGGAGATGCCGAGGTCGCCCGGCCACACCGTGCGGTCGCGCTTGGCGCCGTCGACCAGCACCGTGCCGCCCGCCTCGCCGACCTTCGCGCTGTTGTCCCAGCCGAGGTCCGGCGGGCCCCAGACCCGGCCCTGGTCGGCGGCGATGATGTTGGTCTGCACGGTGTAGGCGCCCGCGTACCAGACCCGGTTGAGCATGTCGTCGTCGCAGTAGAAGTAGTTGGGGTACGCCGACAGGTCGGCGGCGTTCGGCGCGAAGGTGATCCGTACCGAGACATCGGTCAGGTCCACGGAGCCCGAGGTCTCGTTGACCACCGTCAAGTAGCGGAAGCCGCCGCGCAGTTGGGACGCCGGGTGCGCGGTCGCGGCGGGACCCGCGCCCGCGACCGGGGTGTCCTTGTCGGTGCTGATCCGCCCGCCGGGCGTCACCGCGTAACGCACGGCGGGCTCGTTGTTGCTGCCGCCGTTGGACCCGTCGCTGGACGACGCGCTGACGAAGTTGGACAGCTCGGAGTACGTCAGCCCGACCGTCTGATTCGTTTCACCGCCCGGCCCGAAGCTGAGAGTGACGAATCCGCCGACCTCCTTGCCGAAGTCGAAGGTCACGGAGGAGCCCTTGCCGGTGATCCGGGTGACGGCCTTGGCACCGCGCCCCTTGGTCACCAGCGCCTCGGGCCGCCGCACGACACCGGTGAGCGTGTAGACGGCGACCGGGCGCACCGTACGGCTGGCGGGGGAGAGGTTGAAGGCGTCCCACTTGCCCGAGGGCGCCTTGCCGCCGGGCCGCGAGGCGGGGACCGAGGCGCCCGCGGGCACCGCCGACGCGCCCTGCGGCGCGGCTCCCGCGGCCGGTTCCGCGGCGACGGCCCGGCCCCCGCCCGCCTCCGTCGCCGCGACGAACGCGGCGGCCAGCCCCGTCGTGACGAGTACGCGCCGTGTCGGTCCCTGCACTTCGCTGTGCGGCATGTCTCTCCCGGATGAATCGTTTCAAGATCGCGGACGCGGAAACCCTCACTGATCTTTCTGGGCCGCCGAGCACACTACGTCGGTGTTTCGCGGCCCGTCCATACCCGTGCGGGGAGTTGTTGCCCGGCCGATCGCGGCGGATCCGGGCCGCGGAGCGGCCATGGGGGCTGTGACCAGGGAGGCGGTGGGGGCGGGGGAGGCGTCCCGCCCGGGAGGGAGAAGTGCCCTCTCAGCGGATCAGGCGGATCGAGTGCCGTGGCTCGTCCAGCCGGACCCTGGCACGCGGAGCTGCGGATCGACGACGCGGTCAGCGTAGAGACGTACCTGCGCACCTGGCGCACCCTGCGGGAATCCGCCGTGTACGGCGCCGACGCCCTTCGCGTCATCGGCGCGGCTCGGCGGGACCCGCGGGGGATCTGAGGGAGCCGGTCAGACCGTCGCGACCAGCAGCTCCTCGCCGTTGGAGGTGCGCAGGCCGTCCGGGCGGTCGGCGAAGTAGCGCTCGTTGAGGGCGGCGGCCGAGACGTGGCGGGTGTCGGTGAATCCGGCGGCGCGGGCCAGGGCCAGGATCTCGGCGGGGGCGTAGAAGCTGATGAACGGGGTGCCGGAGCCGCGGGCGCCGTTCTCCGCGGCCTGGCGGACGGCGCGCTCGTCGGGTTCCATCAGGTCCAGCGGCGGCATGAACGTCATGACGACGGTGGAGCCGGGCGCGAGCGAGGCGAGGGTACGCAGAGTGGCGGCGTTGGCCTCCTTCGTGAGGTACATGCTGACCCCGGCGGAGGCCGCCACCGCGGGCCGTCCGGCGTCGAATCCGGCCCTCCTCAGCCGATCCCACCAGGAACCGGCCGTCTCGAAGTCGACCGGCACCAGGCGCAGCCCGTCGCCGACGCCGTAGCCGAGTTCGGTCAGCCGCCGCCGCTTCCACTCCTGCGGCTCCGGCCGGTCGACCTCGAAGATCCGCAGCCGGTCGGCGAGATCCGGCCTGCGCTGCGCGAAGGTGTCGAGCCCCGCGCCCAGCAGCACGTACTGCCCGACGCCCTCGTCCAGCCGCTCGACGACCAGGTCCTCCACGAAGCGCGCGCGGGCCACGACACCCGCACGGAAACGGCTGGTGCCTTCGGGATGCATGTCCCCGCGCTCCCGCCAGCCCGCCTCGGGGTCGGCCAGCCCCAATCCGATCTCGTCCGCCAGCACATGCGGCGGCGGGTCGTGCAGCACATGGACCGCCCGCCACAGCGCGACCCGTACGGCGGTGCTGTCGGGCTCGGCCGCCGCGCCGTCGGCCTCCGGGACGGCGCGGCCCGCCGTCGATCGCTCGTGCCGCTCGCTCATGTCGCGCTCCCTGTCGGTGCTGCCTGTCGCCTGGTGTGGTGCACGGCCCGCCGTGCGGACGGTCAGCTCTTCGCCGGGGCCTGGAGGCTCCACAGCCGGCCGTCCGGGTCCCGTACGGTCATCTCCCGCGTCCCGAAGTGGGTCTCCTCGAACGGCGTGACGACCTCGACGCCCGGCGCGGCTTCGAAGGCGTCCGCGTCGGCCACGGTCAGCACCATCCGCGGCGCCCGCGGCTCCTGGCTCTCCGGGATCTCGGCGATGAAGAGATACGGTCCTTCGCCGTTGCGCAACTGCCCCGAATTGTGATCCGTCGAGAACTCCAGCTCGTAGCCGAGCCCTTGGAAGAACTTGGCCGCCTTGCCCCAATTGTGCGTTTCCAGGAACACGGCCTCGATGCCCCGCGTCGTCATCTCAACTCTCCTTGTCACTCGCCCGCCGCCGCTGGTCGCGGGGCTCCGCCGCCTCGTCGAGATACGCGCGCAGCGCCTCGGCGACCAGCGCCGACAGCGACTTCTCCGACTCGATGGCGTGGTGCTTGACCTGCTTGATCAGCCCTATCGGCAGATACACGTTGAACTGCTTGACGTCGTCGTCGCCCACATCGCCCATGCTAGCAATCTAGTTCCCTAGGTCAAGCTTCCGGGAAAAACCACGCGACGCGCGGCGCCCGATCGTCGATACTCCGCGCGTGGCCACCATGAACATCGGCAGGACCGAACGCGCCCCGTACCTCCGCTTCTCGCCGGCCGCGCGGGCCCGACGCGGCTTCGGCGCGATCCCGCCGACGGCGCTGGTGCTGCTCGGCACCCTCAGCGTCCAACTGGGCTCTGCGGTGGCCACGCACCTGTTCAGTGCGGTGGGCAGCCTTGGTACGGTCGCGCTCCGGCTGTTCTTCGCCGCGGTCGTGCTGACGGCGCTGTGGCGGCCGTCGCTGCGGATGGACCGCCGGGCGTGGGCCGTGGTGATCGGCTACGGCGTCACGATCGGCGTGATGAACCTCTGCTTCTACCAGGCGCTGACCCGGCTCCCGCTCGGGATCGCGGTGACCACCGAATTCCTCGGACCGCTGACGGTGGCCCTGGCCGGGTCGCGGCGGTGGCTGGACGCCTTCTGGGCGCTGCTCGCGGCGGCCGGTGTGCTCCTGCTGGTCGGGGGACGCGGCGACATCGACCTCGTCGGTTTCCTGTTCGCGCTCGCCGCCGCCGCGTGCTGGGCCGCGTACATCCCGGTCGGCGCGGCACTGGGCCGGCACACCGCCCACGGCAACGGTCTCGCGCTGGGCATGGTCGTCGCGGCCCTGGTGGCCGTCCCGTTCGGTGTGGCCGGCGGCAGTACGGCGCTGGTCCACCCGTGGGTGCTGGCCGCCGGATTCGGCGTCGCGCTGCTGTCGTCGGTGGTCCCGTTCTCGCTGGAACTGGAGGCGCTGCGCAGGATCCCGCCGCGGGTCTTCGGCATCCTCATGAGCCTCGAACCGGCGATGGCCGCCCTCATCGGCCTGATCGTGCTCCAGGAGGCGCTGCGCTGGACGCAGTGGATCGCGGTGCTGTGCGTGGTGGCGGCCTCGGCGGGCGCCGCGCGCGGTGCCCGCCTCGACGTCACGGACGCCCCGTAGGGCCTGCCCGGCGGACCCGTAAGGCTTGTCCGGCGGACCCGGACGCCCCGTAGGGCCTGCCCGGCGGACCGCGCCGAACAGGCCCCCGGCAGGGCTCAGAGCTTGAGCAGGAAGGTGAAGTCGCCACCCGCCTTTCCGCTCAGGCGGTGCGCCGAGACGATCTTCCCCTCGTCGATCAGCCGCTTGACCTCGGCGCGTGAGACGCCGAGCCCGTCGGCGATCAGCCGGACGGGCCGGAGCGGGATCTGCGCCGCGAAGCGCACGGACACCTCCAGGGCCTCGTCGTCCGCGTGACCGGGGCCGGTGATGTCGAGGCGCCAGGCGTCGGTCCAGTCGAGGGCGACGCCGTTGCGGTGCCGGACGGCCGGGTGTCGGAGCAGTTCGGCCGTCAGTCCGGGGTCGTTGGTGTGGAGCCTGTCCAGCAGGTCGGGGCGCAGGGAGCGCACGTTGACCCGCTCGAAGACCGTGAGCTTCGCGGTCTCCCCGCATCCTGCGCACAGGACGAGGAGCCAGACGTCGAGGGACTTGTGGTGCGCGTTGACCCGGAATCTGCCGCTCGCCCGGAAGCGATCGGACGGGCACGAGTGGCAACGGCGCACGACAAGAGGCGGGCAGGTGGGAGCGACCACCCAGGTTTGTGACACGAATGAACACCTGTTCGGTGAGAAAAACCGCAGCGAAAAGGGGCACGGCGCCCGGGGGCGACGTGCGACAGATCAGCGCCAGGGGTGTCTCAACAGGTGTACAACGGCGTTCCTTTGCCACGGCGACAGGTGCGGCAGCACGATAACCGTGCGTGGCGGCACGGTTCCACGGGTTTTCGCGGCCCGGCTCCCGAGGCATCCAGTCACACCGCGAATTCGCCCAACTCGGTACAAAATGCCCGCAAGGCGACCGTGTCCTCTGCCGAGTCGGTGCCGATTCAAGGGATTTGACGGACAAATACCCGCCATTGTGGGGGTATGCACCCCGTCCTTTGATCATCCTGCGCTGCGCCATTGACGCCAGGGGCTCTTCGGGCAAAGATTCCTGACGTCTCATTGGCATGTCCCCGTGCCTCCCACCACCTGTATCCCAGGTGTGCTCTGACAACGTTGTCAAACGAGTAGAGGACAAAATGACTCCACGGATGCCGCGTCTGCGCTCCGCGGCGCTGGCCGCGCTCACCGCGCTGCTCGCCGCCGGAGCGGCGACGCTGCCCGCGCAGACCGCGTCGGCCGACGGCGGTTCCGCCGCCGCCGGCGGCGATCTCACGCACCTGGTCAACCCTTTCATCGGCTCGCAGGACGACGGGAACACCTACCCCGGCGCCGCCGTGCCGTTCGGAATGGTGCAGCTCTCGCCCGACACCGGCCACAACACGGGTTACGACTACAACCAGGACCACATCCGCGGCTTCAGCTCCGTGCACCTGTCAGGCGTGGGCTGCGGGCTCGGCGGCGACCTGCCCGTACTGCCGACGACCGGTGCGATCACCGCCACCGACGACGCCGCCTACGCCGCGAAGTTCAGCCACGCCGACGAGACCGCTTCCCCCGGCTACTACAAGGTCAAGCTCGACACCGGCATCACCGCCGAACTGAGCGCCACCACCCGCACCGGCTGGCAGCGCTACACCTTCCCGGCGACCGACCAGGCCAACGTGCTGCTCAACAGCGGCCAGGCGCTGCACAAGGTGACCAGCAGCACGGTGACCGTGCTCGACGACCGTACGGTGCTGACCGCCATCACCGGCCGCGGCTTCTGCCAGGACACCCAGCCGTACACGGTGTACACCGAGACCCGCTTCGACCGGCCCTTCCAGTCGTACGGGACGTGGAGCGGCAAGACCGTGACGGCGGGCAGCCGTACCTCGACCTCCACCGGGCTCGGCGGCGCCTACGCGCGCTTCGACACCACGAAGGACCAGCAGGTCACCGCGGTCACCTCGCTGTCGTGGGTGAGCCAGGACGGCGCCGCGAAGAACCTCGCGGCCGAGGGGCGCGGCACCTTCGACACGACGGCCGCCGCCGCGCGGCAGTCCTGGCAGGACCGGCTCGGCCAGATCCGGGTGCGGGGCGGCAGCCAGGAGCAGCAGCGGACCTTCTACTCCTCGCTCTACCGCTCCTTCCTCGCGCCGAACGTCGGCAGCGACGTCGACGGCCGCTACACCGGCTGGGACGACAAGGTGCACCCGGCGGGCGGCATCACGTACTACCAGAACTGGTCGCTGTGGGACACCTACCGCACCCAGCAGCAACTGCTGTCGCTGCTCGCGCCGAGCGAGTCCCGCGACATGGCGCTGTCGCTGCTGCGCGTCGCGGACGAGGGCGGACAGCTTCCGCGCTGGGGGTACGCCACCGCCGAGACGAACATCATGACCGGCGACCCGGTGACCCCGTTCCTGGTGGACGCCTACCGGCAGGGCCTGCTCAAGGGCCATGAGGAGGAGGCGTACCGCGCGCTGAAGAAGCACGCGGACACCGTGCCGCCCGCCTCTTCGCCGTCCGCGGGCCGGCAGGCCGACGTCGAGTACCTGGCGAACGGCTATGTGCCGTACGACCCGGCGCGGCCCGGCAAGCCCGGTGACAACGACTTCCAGCACGGCCCGTCCGCGACGCTCGAATACGCGCTCGCCGACGCCGCCCTGGGCGGGATGGCGCGGTCGCTCGGTCACACCGCGGACGCCCGGCGCTATCTGACGCGAGGTCAGAACTACCGGAACATCCTCGACCCGAGCACCGGCTTCTTCCGGGCCAGGAACACCGACGGCGCCTTCGTCGGCCCGGCGGACCCCGCCTCCAGCGTCGGCTTCCACGAGGGCACGTCCTGGCAGTACATGTGGCTCGTCCCGCAGGACGTGCCGGGGATAGTGGATCTGATCGGCGGCAACGCGACCGCCAACGCCCGGCTCGACTCCTTCTTCGCCTACGACCAGTTGGTGAAGGACCCGGCGGGCACCGCGCGCGATGTCTGGGTCAACGGCCCGTACTCGTACTACAACCAGGACAAGTACAACCCGCAGAACGAGCCCGACCTCAGCTCCCCGTACACGTATCTGTCCACCGGGCAGCCGTGGAAGACCACCGACGTGGTGCACGCCGGGCTGACCCTCTTCACGGACGCGCCGAACGGCGTCACCGGCAACGACGACCTCGGCACCATGTCGTCGTGGCAGGTGCTCTCGGCGATCGGCATCTACCCGATGACGCCGGGCACCGACCTGTGGGGCCTGTCCACGCCGGTCTTCGACCGGGTCGACCTGACCCTCGACCGGCACTACTACCCGAGCGGCAAGATGACGATCACCGCGCCGGGCAGCACCGACACCAACCGGTATATCCAGTCCGCGCGGCTCGGCGGCAAGAGCCTGCGGACCACGTACATCAGCACCCGGGACATCAAGGCGGGCAAGGACCTCTCGCTCACCGTCGGCGCCAAGCCGTCGAGCTGGGGCACCGGCAAGAACGACGGGCCGCCCGCGCCCGCCCACGTGGCGGCGCCCGTACGGCACACCGCCGCGTCGCTCTCCCCGGCCGCGCCCGGCGTCCTCGCGGGCGGCCCCGGGACGGACGTGGACGTCTCCGCCGTCCTCACCGCCCCCGGCAAGGTCTCGGGCACCGTCACGGTCAGCGCGCCGCACGGGCTCACCGCGAGCCCGCGCACGAGCGGCTTCCGCGTGGACTCGGGGACGCTGCCCACCACCAAGGTCGTGCCGGTACGGATCTCCGCCCCGGCGGGCACCCCCGACGGCACCTACCAGGTCACCGTCAAGGTCACGCAGTCCGGCGGCCCCTCGGTGACCAGGACCGTCCCGGTCTCGGTCGCCACCTCGACCTGCCAGGGCGGCAGCGGGTACTGCCCGCAGGACCTGTCCGCGCAGTACGACGTGGACGGCGTCAGCACGGCGGGCGCGACCGGCGCCGACTTCGACGGCACCGGGACCAGCTTCCCCGCGGAACAGCTCCCGGCGCCGGGCCCCGGCGTGCTCGGCGGGCGGGCCTACACCTTCCCCGACACCACCGGCGCCGCGGCCAACTTCGCCACCGCGCACGGCCAGAGCGTCGCTCTCGTGCGGCGCTCCTACTCCGCGCTCGACGTGCTGCTCACCGCGCACCACGGCGACGTCACCGGCGCCGCCACCGTGCACTACTCGGACGGCACGTCCGCGCCCGTCACCCTGACCGCGACCGACTGGGCGGCCAGCGCTCCCCGGCTCGGCGAGGACGCCGCGATCCACGCCGACTCCCGCTACGACAAGCAGGGCGCGCCCGACGGTGTCGGGGTCGACATCTGGCACATCGCGGTCCCGCTGGACAGCGCGAAGACCGCCGTCTCCCTCACCCTGCCCGACGACGCCCGGCTGGCGCTGTACGCGATCAGCGGACGTGACGCGTGACGAGCGACGCCCCCGAACCCGTATCCGAACCCGCACCCACAGCGGCACCCGCACCCGTAACAGAACGTCCCGGAGCACGACCCGGAGCCGCAAGCAGAAAGGCAACACCCATGAGACGTGGCCCACTTCGCCGCACCCTCACCAGAACATTGCTGGCAGGCGCGGTATCGATGACCCTGACCGTGCCCGCGTCCGCCGTGGCGCACGCGGACGCGGACGCGGCCAAGTCGGGCGGCGCCCCCGCCTTCACCACCTCCTTCGAGTCCGGCGACACGCAGCCCACGTGGAGCAGCACCGCCGAGACCGACGCCAAGGGCAACCCCCTGGTCTCCGGCGTGACCGCGGGCACCCTCCCGGTGCTGGCCGGCAGCGTCAAGGACAAGATCGCCGAGGTCACGGCCAGTTCGGACAATCCGCCGAACGAGGTCGCGAAGAACGCGGCCGACGAGGACGCCAACACCAAGTGGCTCACCTTCGCGAACACCGGCTGGCTCCAGTACAAGCTGTCCGAGGACGTGACGGTCAAGAAGTACGCGCTGACGTCCGCGAACGACTCGCCCGAGCGCGACCCGAAGGACTTCACCCTCCAGGGCTCCGACGACGGCAGCACCTGGACGACGGTGGACACCCGTAGCGGCGTGAAGTTCAGCGGCCGGTACAAGTCCAACATCTACGACGTCGCCGACCCCGCGCCGCACCGCTACTACCGGCTGAACGTCTCGGCCAACAACAGCGGCGACATCGTGCAGCTCGCGGACCTCATCCTGTCCGACGGCTCCCCGGCGCCGACGCCCGTCGCGGGCATGACCACCGAGATCGGCAAGGGCCCCGCCTCCGGGCCCAATGTGAAGCCGAGCGTCGGCTTCAGCGGCCTGAAGGCGCTCCAGTACTCGGGCACCCACACGAAGTCCGGCGCCGTGCACGCCTATAACAAGCTCTACGACGTGCGCATCCCGGTCAGCCGCAACACCCAGCTCTCGTACGACATATTCCCCGAGCTGACCGGCGGCGACCTGAAGTACCCGAGCACGTACGCCTCCATAGACCTGCACTTCACCGACGGCACGTACCTGAGCAAGCTGCGGACCCCGGCGCTCGACGAGTACGGCACCCCGCTCAGCCCGCAGGGCCAGGGCGCGGGCAAGATCCTCTACGCCTCGCAGTGGAACGCCGTGGTCTCCGCGATCGGCAAGGTCGCCGCGGGCAAGACGATCGACCGGGTCCTGCTCGGCTACGACGACCCGGCCGGCAGCTCCGAGGCGGGCGCGTCCACCCAGTTCAAGGGCTGGATCGACGACCTGACCATCGGCGCCGCCCCGGCGCCCACCGCCAAGAGCTACGCCGAGCACGTCGACACCCGGCGCGGCACCAACGCCTCCGGCTCCTTCTCGCGCGGCAACAACCTGCCGCTGACCGCGGTCCCGAACGGCTTCAACTTCTTCACGCCGGTCACCGACGCGGGTTCGACGAGCTGGGAGTACAGCTACGCGGCCCAGAACAACGCCGACAACCTGCCGACGCTCCAGGCGCTCGGCATCAGCCACGAGCCCAGCCCGTGGATGGGCGACCGCGACACCTTCCAGGTGATGCCGTCCGCGGTGTCCGGCACCCCGGACCTGAACCGGAGCAAGCGGGCGCTGGCCTTCGACCACAAGGACGAGGTCGCGCAGCCGCACTACTACGGCGTCACGTTCAAGAACGGCGTGAAGGCCGAGATAGCACCGACCGACCACTCGGCCGTCTACCGCTTCACCTTCCCCGGTGACAACGGCGACCTGCTCTTCGACAACGTGAACAACAACGGCGGCCTGACCTTCGACGCCGCCAAGGGCACCCTGGACGGCTTCTCGGACGTCAACATCGGCGGCGGCGAGGCCGCGACGCGGATGTTCGTGCACGCCGAGTTCGACCGGACCCCCGGCACGGCCACCAAGGTCACCGGACAGGGCCGCGACAACGTCACCGGCTACGCGCAGTTCGACACGTCCAAGAGCAAGACCGTGACGATGCGCCTGGCCACCTCGTTCATCAGCGCCGACCAGGCGAAGAAGAACCTGGACCTGGAGATCCCGCAGGGCACGTCCTTCGACAGCGTCAAGAAGAGCGCCGAGCGGCTGTGGAACGCCAAGCTGGGCAAGGTCGAGGTCCAGGGCGCCAGCGACGACCAGCTCACCACGCTGTACTCGAACCTGTACCGGATGAACCTGTACCCCAACTCCGGTTCCGAGAACACCGGTACGGCCAGGAAGCCGGTGTACAAGTACGCCAGCCCGTTCTCCAAGGCCACCGGCAGCAACACACCCACCGAGACCGGCGCGAAGATCGTGGACGGCAAGGTCTACGTCAACAACGGCTTCTGGGACACCTACCGCACCGAGTGGCCCGCCTACTCGCTGCTGGAGTCGAAGACCGCGGGTGAACTCGCCGACGGCTTCGTGCAGCAGTACAAGGACGGCGGCTGGATCTCGCGCTGGTCCTCGCCGGGCTACGCCGACCTGATGACCGGCACCAGCTCCGACGTCGCCTTCGCGGACGCCTTCGCCAAGGGCGTGGAGAACTTCGACGCCAAGGCCGCCTACGAGGCCGCGGTCAAGAACGCCACCGTCTTCCCGACCGCGGGCGGTGTCGGCCGCAAGGGCCTGGACACCTCGGTGTTCACCGGGTACACCAACACCTCGGTCGACGGCAGCGTCTCGTGGTCGCTGGACGGCTACATCAACGACTACGGCATCGCCACCATGGCCGCCAAGCTCGCCAAGGACCCGCACACCTCCAAGGCCGACCGGCAGCGCTACCAGGAGGAGTCCGCGTACTTCCTGGGCCGTGCGCAGAACTACACCAACCTGTTCAACACCGGTGTCGGTTTCTTCGAGGGCCGCAAGGCCGACGGCTCGTGGCGCGTCCCGGACGCCCAGTACGACCCGCAGCAGTGGGGCAACGAGTACACCGAGACCAACGCCTGGAACTACGCCTTCACGGTGCCGCAGGACCCGAACGGCCTCGCCGCGCTCTACGGCGGCCAGAAGGGCCTGGAGAAGAAGCTCGACGCGTTCTTCAACACCCAGGAGACCGCCGACGGTGACGCGGGCGGCTACGGCGGCACCATCCACGAGATGCTGGAGGCTCGCGACGTCCGGATGGGTGAACTCGGCCTGAGCAACCAGCCGTCGTTCGCCATCCCCTACATGTACGACTACGCGGGCGACCCGGCCAAGACCCAGGCCGTCGTGCGCGAGGCCACCCGGCGGCTGTTCACGGGCAGCTCGATCGGCCAGGGCTTCCCCGGTGACGAGGACAACGGCGCCACCGCCACCTGGCAGATCTTCAGCGCGCTGGGCTTCTACCCGCTTCAGGTCGGCAGCGACAACTACGTGATCGGCTCCCCGCTGTTCACCAAGGCGACGGTCCACCTGGACAACGGCAAGAGCATCGTCGTCAACGCGCCGAACAACAGCAGCAGCAACATCTACGTGCAGTCGCTGAAGGTCAACGGCAAGGCGTGGAACAAGGTGTACCTGACGCAGAGCCAGCTCTCGTCCGGTGCGCGCCTGGACTTCACCATGGGCTCCAAGCCGTCCAAGTGGGGCACGGGCAAGAACGCGCTGCCCGCGTCGCTGACCCCGGCGGGCAAGGCGCCGCAGCCGCTGGCGGACCTGACAGGGCCCGACCTCGGCACCGCGACGTCCGCTGACGGCACTGATGTCGCCGCGCTCTTCGACAACACCTCGAAGACCGGGGTGACCTTCCCCGCCGCCGACCCGACGGTGCAGTACGCCTTCACCGGGAGCGCGGCGAAGAAGCAGGCCGGTTTCTACACCCTGACCTCCGGCAGCACCGCGGCACAGGACCCGAAGAGCTGGCAGCTCCAGGGCACCACCGACGGCAAGCACTGGAGCACGCTGGACTCCAGGAGCGGCGAGAGCTTCGACAGCCGCCTCCAGACCCGGCCGTTCCAGATAGCCCACCCCGGCGCGTACTCCACCTACCGCCTGGTGGTGACCGCCAACAACGGTGCCGCGTCCACGACGCTGACCGAGGTGGAACTGCTGGCACAGCAGGGGCAGGGAGGCCACGGGCACTGACCCGCAGGTCCGTACGACCCGTGTGAGACCGGGGGCCGCGACACCATGTCGCGGCCCCCGGCCGCGTTCCCGGCCCCGGTTCTTCGGCGCCCGCATCAGGGATGTCCCGGTGGGGCTGCCCCCACCCCCGTTCGGGCGCGGGCCGCAGTGACCCGGAACCCCGCGGCGCGGGAGGGTCGTTGAAGGCGCCGCGCGCCGCGGCACCGTGCCCTACCCCTTCCTCAAGGGCGCGTTCGCACCTGCCACCGAGGAGGTCACCGCCTTCGACCTGCCGGTGACCGGCCGCGTCCCGGCCGCACTCGACGGCCGCTATCTGCGCAACGGCCCCAATGTGCTGGGCCTGGAGGACCCGCGGACCCACCACTGGATGCTCGGCCAGGGCATGGTGCACGGCGTACGCCTCAGGGACGGCCGCGCCGAGTGGTACCGCAACCGGTGGGTGAGGTCGGCGGGCGTCGCCGCGCAACTGGGGGAGCCCTACCACGGCCCCGTGCCCGACGACGACTTCGCCAACAACACGCACGTGATCCCGTACAAGGGCAAGGTCCTCGCGGTCCAGGAGAGCGGCCCGACGCCGTACGAACTCGACGAGGAGCTGAACACCGTCCGCCCGTACGACTTCGGCGGCACGCTCAGCGGGGCGTTCACCGCGCACACCAAGTACGACGAGCGGGCGGACGAACTGCACGCGATCACGTACTACCCGACCTGGGACCATGTGCGGCACCTGGTGATCGACCACACGGGGAAGGTCGTACGGACCACGAGGATTCCGGTCGCGGACAGCCCGATGATGCACGACTTCGCGCTCACCGAGCGGTATGTGATCATCTTCGACACCCCGGTGACCTTCGACGCGGCGGCGGCCGAGACGGGCGCGATCGTGCCGTACGTCTGGAACGACAAGCACCCGGCGCGGGTCGGGGTGATGCCGCGCCGGGGCGGCCGGGTCCGCTGGTTCGAGGCCGACCCCGGCTCGTACTACTCGCACACGCTCAACGCCTACGACGACGGGCACTCGGTGGTCGTCGACTTCATCACCTTCCCCGCGCCGTTCTTCGCGGCGGGCCGCGGCACCCTCGGCGACGGCCCCTCGGCGCTGGGCACCCCCCGGCTCGACCGGCTGACGATCGACCTGGAGCGCGGCCGGGCCCGCCCGCGGCGGATCGACGACCGCCCGCAGGAGTTCCCCCGCATCCGCGAGAGCCTGGTCTCGCGCCGCCACCGCTACGGCTACGCCGCCACGGCCGCCGCGATGTGGACGGCGTACGAAACGCTGGACGGCGTGCCGCCCGACACCCACTTCGGCAACGCGCTCATCAAGCACGACCTGCTGCGCGGCACCACCCAGACGCACCGCTTCCCGAAGGACGCGGCCGTGAGCGAGCCGGTCTTCGTCCCCGCGCACGAGCACGCCAAGGCCGAGGACGACGGTTACGTCCTGTCCTACGTCCACAACCCCGACCGGGGCGCGGCCGACCTCGTCATCCTGTCCGCCCAGGACTTCACGGCCGCCCCGCTGGCCAGGATCCACCTCCCGGCCACCATTCCGCTCGGCCTGCACGGGAGCTGGGTGCCGACGGTCTGACGGGGGAGGGTGCCGACGGTCTGACGGGGAGACCGGCGACGGTCTGACGGGAGAGGGCGGCGCGCGGTCCGCACCGCCGCTCTCGGCTATGCCCCCACGCTGGCGTGCGCCGTCGTGCTCGGCGCGGTCGTCGGCGTCGGCGGCGGCCTCACCTCGACGCTCACCGGCGCCCTCGTTCAGACCGTCACCGAACCCCGCTACCTCGGCCGCGTCACCGCCGTCACCACCCTGTGCGCCCTCGGGCTCGCCCCCGTCCTCTTCCCCGCGGTCGGCCTCACCGTCGCCGCCTGGGGCTCCGGGGGTCTCTTCGCGGCCTTCGCCGCCGTCTGTCTTCTGGCCGCGGTCGTCGCCCTCGCGTCCACGACGCTGCGCCGCGTCGGCCTCGGGACCCCGCACGGGGTGTGATCCAACTCGCTTGTGGCGTATGCCCCCGGCCCCCGATACTGGCCGTACACGGAGCGGCACGTACAGCAGCACGCGGAGCTGTGCGCGCACGCGCAGAAGAGTACGCATACCGCACGGGCGGGTACGCGCGTGTCCCGCGCCGAGCGGGAACTGCCGCGTCGGCACCCGCGTCTTGTCCTCCAGCGGCCGGACGCACGGGCGCGCCCGCGGTGGGGTGGGGAAGCGCGACGGGCGGTGATCCCGTCCGCGCAGGAGCAGGGGGGAATTCGCCATGACCTGGGACCAGCGGGACGGAGCGGACGCCAGCGGTACGCCGGGCGGCGGCGGGAGACCGGACGGCGCCGACGCGCCGGGCGTTGACGGCACACCAGGCGCGGGCAGTACGCCGAGCGCCGGCGACACGCCGAGCGGCAGCGGCACACCGGGGAGCGGCGGCGCGCCGGAGGGCTTCGGGCCCCCGCCGCCGCCCGCGCCACCGGCCTGGCTGCCGCGGCAGCCCGCCGCGCCGCCCGGCATCCCGTCCGGATATCCGTCCGGCTACGCGCCCGGGTTCCCGGCCGGTCCGCCCGCACCACCGGCGCCGCCGCCCGCCCCGGCGAACGCGCTGCGGGCCGTCGCCGTCGGCCTGCTCAATCTCAGCGGCCTCGGCATCGGTTACGCGCTGACCCGCCGCTGGTTGGCCACGGCGGCCTGCCTGGTCGCGACCGGCGTCCTGCTCTTCGTCGCGCTGCCCGCGACGGCGGACGGCGTGTCCGGCGGCGTCGTCGTCGCCTACGCCGTCTTCCTCGTCCTCGCGGCCGCGCACGGCGCCTATCGCGGCCTGCGCACCCCGCTGTCCTGGCCGCCGCGGACGCCCGTCGCGATCGTGCTCGGCCTCGTGCTGCTCGCCGCGCCCGTCGGCGGCGTCGTCTACTACGACGGCGCGCGCGACGAGGCCACCCAGAAGATGCTGCTCGACCGCCTCGACACCGCCGACCAGCTCGTCCAGGCGGCCAAGAGCAAGCCGTTCGACGAGGCGCGCACCGACTACACCACGGCGCTGGCCGCGTACCGCGACCTCAGCGACCACCACGGCGGCTCCCGCGCCGCCAAGCGCGTACCCGACCGGCTGACCACGTACTACACGGCGGTCGGCACGCCCTACGAGCAGAAGAGGTACTGCGACGCCATCGAGCCGCTGAAGTACCTGCGGACCGTGCCCGAGCACTTCGACAGGAAGGCCCTCGGCACGCTGACCGGATGGCCGGACGACCGCCTCGCGACCTCGCTGTACGCGTGCGGTACGGCCGACCTGGCCGACGCGAGCGGCGCGGAGGCGAAGGACGGGTACCTGAGCGACCTGCTCTCCACGTACCCCAAGTCGCCGCAGGCCGCGAAGGTCGAGCCCGCATTCAAGTCGACCATCGACGCGGCGGCCAGGGACCTGAACGGCGGCGACCCGTGCGCGGCCACCGACAAGGTGCGCGCCCTCGGCGTGCGCGCGGGCAACCTCAAGGGCGGGGACGCGGGCGTGGCCGCGGCCTTCGACAAGGACGCCCGTCGGGCCGACACCTATGTGCGGTCGGGCAGTTACACCTGCGCCGTCCACGAGTACAAGGGCGGCGACTTCAGCAGCGCGCTGGACAAGATCCGCGACTTCGTGAAGAAGTACCCGCGCGACAAGAACACCGCGTACGCCAAGAAGCTCGCCATCGCCGCCGAGGTCGCCGTGACGGTGCCCGCCGCGGGCAAGCGCATGCCGACCAAGGACTCCGGCGGCAGCATCTCCGTGACGGTCAGCAACGACAGCCCCGACCAGGTCGAGGTGCTGTTCACCGGACCGGTGACCGGCAGCTTCACGCTCAAGGGCTGCGGCGCCTGCAAGACGTACTCAAGCCAGGCGTCGGCGCAGACCTCGGCGTGCAACAACAGCGGCAGGAACTACCCGAAGAAGACGCTGAATCTGCCGGTCGGCACCACGTACTTCCTGCACAAGTCAACCAGTTCCGGCGACTCCGCGACGCCCGGCAGCGACACGGTCAAGCTCCGCAGCGGCTACATCTACACGGAGTGCGCCTATGTGGTGCGCGATTCGGCGCTGAGTTTCTGAGGCGCGGGTTTCCGAACCAGTAGGCCGTGGGCGGTTGACGGCCCGCGACCCGCGCGGACACGGCGGGGCCCGGACGACCGGGCCCCGCCGTCGTCACTCCGCGATGCCGCGCGTCAGCAGCACGACGGTCACGAAGGTGCGGTAGAGCCGCACCGGATCCTCGTCGGTCATCCGTACCGTCACCGCGTCCGCGGGATCCCGCTCGACGCCCGTGATCCAGGTCGCCATCTCCGCCAGGTCCGGATTGCGCATCCGCACCGTCAGCGTCGCGGGCAGCGCGATGTCCGGCAGGGCCGCCGACGGCAGCCCCTCGACCGCCCTGCGGGCGGCGTCCCGGATCACCTCGCGCGCCTCCTCCGGGTGCAGGCTGTCGGCCGCGAACCGCGACACCGACGACTTGACGACCGCGCCCACCGCGCCGGGACAGAACGGCTCCAGCTCGGCGGCCGTCGTCGCGTCCCCGGTGACCAGCAGCACCGGCACCCCGTGCCCGAGCGCGACCAGCGCGTTGATCCCGCTCTCGCCCGCGACGACCCCGTTGAGCCGCACCTCGCTGATCGCCGCCGGGTTGTACGTGTGCGACAGCGTGGCCCGCTCGCCCGACATCGAGCCGTGGTACGAGACGAAGAAGACCCCGTCGTACGAGGAGTCCAGGCCCTGCATCATGTACAGCGGCTTGTGGCGGCCGGACAGATAGCGGGCCCGCCCGGCCAGTTCGTCCGGGCGCAGATTGGCCATCGTGGAGTGCGAGTCGTTGACCAGGAACGCGTTCGCGCCGCCCGCTTCCGCGCCCTCGATCGAGGCGTTGACCTCCGCCTGGAGCAGCGTGCGGTAATACGCGTACTCGGGCTGCCCAGGACGGCACTGCGACCAGTCGACGACGCCCGCCGTGCCCTCCATGTCGGAAGAGACGAAGATCTTCACAGCACGGTCCTGGGGCGGAATTCGGGCTCGGTCGACGCGTCGGTCATCAACGCGTAGACGCTGCCCTCCTGTCCGGCCGCGCCGCCGTGCCTGCCGTCGGGGGTCAGGGCCAGCGCGCGCAGCTCGGAGCGGAACTCGTCCGGCAGGGTGGCCGCGTCGGCGAGCGCGTCCCGGCACGCGTCGGACGGGTCGAGCCCCGCCGCCAGCAGGTCGACGATCGTACGGGCGGTGCCGCCGCGCATGCTCAGCTCGCCGCGGCCGGTGCAGGCGGCGCCACCGGAGCGCAGATCGCACCAGTTGCCCGCGCCGGGCAGCGCGGAGTCGCCGACCCTGCCGGGGTACTTGTACGGATAGCCGGAGGTCGAGACCCCGACGCACATCTCGCCCGACGGGTCCAGCGCGATGATGTTGATCGTGCCCCAGGGGCCGTCGTGCGGGGCGAGCCGGCGGATCAGGGCGAGCGCGCTCTCCCGGTAGCGGGCGTCGCCGTCGGTCGCCGCGGTGTTCTCACCCTCCACCGACTCCTGGGAGTCGGCGACCTGCTTGCGCCACTGCTCGCGCGAGGCGTCCGTCAGCAGGTCCGCGGTGTCGAAGCCGCACTCCCGCGCGAACAGCGCGGCGCCCTCGCCAACCAGCAGGCTGTGCTGCGGCAGTCTCTCCAGCACCGCGCGGGCCACCGAGATCGGGTTCGGGTACCCCTTGAGCGCGCCCACCGCGCCGAACTGCCGCCCGGAGCCCAGCATCAGGGAGGCGTCCAGCTCCACCACGCCCTGCGCGTTGGGCAGTCCCGCGGTGCCCACGTAATGGTCCGCCGGATTGTCCTCGCAGCGGCGCATCGCGGCCTCGACCGCGTCCAGCGCCGAGCCGCCGCGCCGCAGCACGTCCATCCCGGTCGGCAGTCCGACCTCGCTGCGCTCACTGCCGATGATCACCGCTTCGGGCATGTTCCTCCTGTCCTGTGCCTGACCGGCCGGAGCCCCCGTCGTGTGGGGGTTCCCGCCGCTTCGCCCGTCCGACCTGCGTATACGCGCCCGCGTCTACGCAGCGCCGGACGTCTGCGCAGTCTGGCACCAGCCGCCCGCGCCGCGGTACCCGGCCTCGCTGGGACCGGTGAAGGGACCTTGGGCGGGCCCGGTCCCGCGCTCCGCCCGCGCTCCGACCGGGACCGCGCCGGGACCGCTCCGCCCGCGCTCCGACCGGGGCCGCTCCGGTCGCTCCGACCAGGACCGCGCCGGGACCCCTCCGGGGCCGCCGTACGCCGTGAAAAACCATGCGGGGCCCGCCGCGCACCGGGGGGAGACTGGGCCGCGTGGACACGATGACGCGCTTCGGCCTGGCGGTGGTGGAGTGGGCCGCGGGCGGTACGGGAGCCGCGGCGGCCGAGGCGGCGGCGCGCGAGCTGGCCGCGGCCACGCACGTGAGGACCGCGGTGCTGGTCGAGGGGACCAGCGACCAGGCGGCGGTCGAGGCGCTCGCGGTCCGGCGCGGCCGGGACCTGGCCGCCGAGGGAACGGTCGTCGTGCCGCTCGGCGGCGCCATGAGCATCGGACGCTTCCTGAGCCTCGTCGGCCCCGAGGGGCTCGACCTGGCGCTGGCGGGCCTGTGCGACGAGGCGGAGGAGGGTTACTTCCTGCGCGCCCTGGACCGCGCGGGCGTCAGCTCGCCCCGCGACCGTCCGCAGATGGAGGCGCTCGGCTTCCACGTCTGCGTCGCGGACCTGGAGGAGGAACTGATCCGGTCCCTGGGCACCGACGCGGTACGGGAGGTCGCGGCCGAACTGGGCGAGGCGCGCTCCTTCCGGATCTTCCAGAAGCAGCCCGCGCAGCGTGAGCGCCCGGTCGACCGCCAGCTCCGGCGCTTCATCGGCACCCACAGCGGACGCAAGTCGCAGTACGCGCACGCGCTGGTCGACGCGCTGGAGCCGCACCAGGTCCCGCGCCCGCTGGACAGGCTGCTCGCGCACATCTGACCGCGCACCGCTCCTGCGGACAGAGCCACGCATACGGTGACGGATTCGTCGCGTCCGCACGCCCTCCGTGCCCGCGCCCCTGGACAACCAATGTTGTCATGATGTCGATCTCCTCCCTAGGATGCGGAGCATGCCGATCCCCGTGACGGCCACCGAACCAGGCGGCCGGGAGCAGTCCGCGGCCGTCCCCGCCCCTCCCGCCGAGGCCGCGGGACCCGGTCGAGCCGCTGAGCCCACCGCTTCCGTCGAGCGGGCCATGACCGGCCTGACCGACGCCGCCGTACGCGACCTCGTCGGTGAGCTGGCCGCGCGATTCGACGAGTTGGCGCCGGGCGACACGTCGTGGGGGCAGCACCCCGAGCCCGCCGCCGCGCCGCTGAACCGGCTGCGCGTGCTGGCCCATCTCATGCGTGCCGTCGACCGGTGCGCGGCGCAGGAGGCCGCAGCCGCGGTCCGGCTCGGCGCGAACTACCCGCGGCTCGGCCAGGCGTGGGGCATCACCCGGCAGGGCGCCCGGCGGCGCTGGCCAGGACTCGTCTTCACCTCGAATCCCCCCTCGAGGCCCCTCATGATCAGGAGCGACCCGATGAACGCCCTCACCCCGCGCCGCACATACAGCGTCCTGCTGGTCGAGGACGACCCCGCGGACGCCCTGCTCATCGAGGACGCGCTGTCCGAGGGCGGCATGACCCGGCAGCTCTCGCACGTCGGCGACGGCATCGAGGCGCTGGAGTACCTGCGCGACCCGGAGCACGAGCGCCCCGACCTGATCGTGCTCGACCTCAACATGCCGCGCATGAACGGCCGCGAATTCCTCGCCGTCCTGCGGGACGACGACGAATTGGGCTCCATTCCGCTGGTCGTGCTGACCACCTCGGCGGCGCCGGACGACATCGCCGACGCCTACCAGAAGCACGCCAACGCGTATGTGACGAAGCCGGTCAATCTGGACGATTTCCTTGAGGCCGTGCAGCGCATCGACGCCTTCTTCCTGGAGACCTCCGCCACGCTGCCCGCGCCCGGCGAATAACCGCTCGGACCCGTCCCGCACCCCCGCATAGGGTGCGGGAATGGCCGACACTTTCTCCCCACCCACCCCGGGGGACATCCGAAGCCCTGTCCGCTTCCTGCTGTGGCTGGTCAGAAACCAGCCCGGCCGGGTCGCGGCCGGGGCGACCCTCGGCACCGTGTGGATGCTCGGCCTGGCCGTACCGCCCTATCTGCTCTCCCGCGCCGTCGACGACGGTCTCCGACCGCGCGACCACACCGCGCTGTTCGGCTGGGCCGCGGCGATGTTCGGCGTCGGGGTGCTCAACGCGTTCATCGGCATCGCCCGGCACCGCACCATGACCAAGGTGCGGATGGACGCCTCCTTCCGCGTCGTACGCGCCACCGTCCGGCGGGCCACCGAACTGGGCGCCACGCTGCCGCACCGGATGAGCGCGGGCGAGGTGGTGGCGATCGGGATGGCCGATGTCATGGTGATCGCCCAGTCGTTGACCGTCACCGGGCCCGGAATCGGCGCGGCCGTCTCGTATCTGGCGGTCGCCGCCGTGCTGCTGTCCATCTCGCCGCTGCTCGCCCTCGTGGTGCTGGCCGGTGTGCCGATGGTCGCCGTCACCGTCGGCCCGCTGCAACGCCGCCTCCAGCGGGTCGGCACCGGCTACCGCGACGAGCAGGGCGAACTGACCGCGCTGCTGGTCGACGTGGCGACCGGGCTGCCCGTGCTCAACGGCCTCGGCGGCAAGGACGTCTACGCGGCCCGCTACCGCCGCCGCTCGCAGGCGCTGCGCGACCAGGGCTACCGGGTCGGCTCCGTCACCAGCTGGGTCGGCGCGCTCGCCGTCGGGCTGCCCGCCCTCTTCCTCGCCCTGGTCACCTGGCTCGCCGCGCGCATGGCGGCCGACGGCTCGCTCGCCATCGGCGAGCTGGTCGCGGTGTACGGCTACGCGGCCATGCTCGTCGTCCCGGTCTTCTTCTTCATCGAGGGCGGCAACGACGTGGCCCGCGCGCTGGTCGCCGCCCGCCGCGTGACCGGCTTCCTCGCCCTGACGCCGGAACAGTCCGACGGCGCGCACCCGGTGGCCGCCCCGCCGTCGCCCGCCGCGCTGCGCGACCCGCTCTCCGGCGTCATCGTCCGCCCCGGCGTCCTCACCGCGCTCGCCTCCGCCCGCCCCGCCGACACCGCCGCCGTCGTGGAACGCCTCGGCCGCTTCGCCGCCTCCGACGCCGAGTGGGGCGCCCTGCGGCTCGACACCGTCGCGCTGCGCGAGACACGCGAGCGCGTCCTGGTCGCCGACAACGATGCCGCGCTCTTCAGCGGCACCGTCCGCGAGGCCGTCTCGGGCCGCGCCGACCCGGACGACGCCACCGTGCGCGCCGCGATCCGCACGGCCGCGGCCACCGACATCGTGGACGCGCTGCCCGCGGGCCTCGACTCCTCCCTCAGCGCGGGCGGCCGCAATCTCTCCGGCGGCCAGCGCCAGCGGCTCCGGCTGGCCCGCGCGGTCTGCGCCGACCCCGAAGTGCTGCTGGCCGTCGAACCCACCTCCGCGGTGGACACCCACACCGAGGCCGCGATGGCCACCGGGCTGCGCGCCGCGCGCACCGGCCGGACGACGGTGGTCACCACCACCTCGCCGCTGGTGCTCGACCGGGCCGACGAGGTCGTCTACCTCGTCGAAGGGCGCGCGGTCGCGGTCGGCCCGCACCACGAACTCCTGCACACCGAGCCCGGCTACCGCGCGCTGGTCTCGCGCGGCGCACAGGAAGAGGCGATCCGATGACCGCGCCGAGCGACCCGCCCGCGGCGGACACCGAACCGTCCCGGCGGGACGGCGTCCCCGTGCCGCGCCCTGCCGCCGGTACCGAAGTCCTGACCGCGCCGGGGGAGCCGCCCGCCGGGCAGGCGCCCGCCGCCCTGTCCGCCGCGCTCCCCGTCGCCGACCAGGAGCGGGTGCGGCGCGCCGCCGTCGGCGAGCTCGCCGCCGACAAGCGCGCGTTCTCCGCGGTCCTCGGCCTCAACGCGCTGGCCGCCGCGGCCGGCCTCGTCAGCCCATGGCTGCTGGGCCGGATCGTGGACACGGTCAGGGGCTCGACCGGCCACGCCGCGGTGTCCACCGTGGACCGGCTGGCGGTGGCCATCGTGGTCGCCACGGTCGTCCAGACGGTGCTGTCGCGCTACGCGCTCAACCTCGCGGCCCAGTTCGGCGAGCGCGCCGCCGCGCGGATCCGCGAGCGCTTCGTGGACCGTACGCTCGCGCTGCCCGCCGCCGTCGTGGAACACGCGCCGACCGGCGACCTCGCGGCGCGCGGCACCACGGACATCGACGTCGTGGCGACGACGCTGCGCAGCGACGTGCCGACCGTGCTGATCGCCACCATGCAGGCGCTGTTCATCATCGTCGCCGTGCTCGCGCTCGACCCGCTGCTCGGCCTGTGCGGGCTGTCCTGCCTGCTGGTGATCGCGGTCGCCACCCGCTGGTACCTGCGCCGCGCGCGGACCGCGTACCTCGCCGAGGGCGCGGCCAACTCCGTACTCGCCGAAGTCCTCGCCGCGACCGCGGGCGGCGCCCGTACCGTCGAGGCCCTCGGCCTCCAGGAGCGGCGGATCGCCACGGCGGAGGCGGCCATCGCCGGCGCCGGACGCGCCCGCCTCGGCACCCTGTGGCTGCGCTCGGTGTACTTCCCGAGCGTCGACATCTCGTACGCGCTGCCCGTCCTCGGCGTGCTGCTCGTCGGCGGCGCGCTGTACGACCACGGCGGTGTCTCGCTCGGCACGGTCGTCGCCTCCGCGGTCTACCTGCGGCAGCTCGTCGGGCCGCTGGACACGATCTTGATGCGGGTCGAGCTGTTGCAGAGCAGCGGCGCCTCGTACGCGCGGGTCGAGGGCCTGGACATGCTGCCGCGTACGCGCACCGACGCCGACGCGGTGCCGGCCGACGACCGGATCGAGGTCAGCGGCGTCCGCTACTCCTACGACCACGTCGGCGACATCCTGCACGGCGTGGACCTCGACGTGCGGCCGGGGGAGCGGCTGGCCGTCGTCGGTCCCTCGGGCGCGGGGAAGTCGACGCTCGGCCGGCTGCTGGCCGGGATCGACCGGCCGCGGGCGGGCTCGGTCACCGTGGGCGGTGTGCCGGTCGCCGACCTGCCGCCGGACCGGCTGCGCCGCCAGATCGTGCTGGTCACCCAGGACCACCACGTCTTCCGCGACACGCTGCGCGACAATCTGCTGATCGCCCGGCCCGCCGCCACCGACCAGGAGCTGCGCGCCGCGCTGGACGCGGTCGACACCGGCTGGGCCGACGACCTGCCCGACGGCCTCGACACCCGCCTGGGCGGCGACGGCCGCCACCTGGACGGCGCCAGGGCGCAGCAGCTCTCGCTGGCGCGGGTGATCCTCGCCGACCCGCACACGGTGATCCTGGACGAGGCCACCGCCCTGCTGGACCCGGCCACCGCCCGCAGCACGGAACGCGCGCTGGCGACCGTGCTGGAGGGCCGCACCGTCATCGCCATCGCCCACCGGCTCCAGACCGCCCACGACGCGGACCGCGTCGCCGTCATGGAGGCCGGGGTCGTCACCGAGCTGGGCACCCACGACGAGCTGGTCACGGCCGGCGGCGGCTACGCGGCGCTGTGGCACTCCTGGCACGGCGAGTAGCCCGCCGTCACCGGCGGGCCGCTCGGGGGCGGTGTCACCAGCGCACCGGCAGCCGCTCGGGACCCCGGATGAGCAGGCCGCCGCGCCATTCGAGCCCGGCCGGGTCCGCGTCGAGCGCCAGGCCGGGGAAGCGGTCCAGCAGGCCGCGCAGCGCGATCCTGGCCTCCAAGCGGGCCAGCGGCGCGCCCAGGCAGTAGTGGATGCCGTGCCCGAAGGCGATGTGGCCCCGGGCGTCGCGGCGGATGTCGAAGCGGTCGGGGTCGGGGAAGCGCGCGGGGTCGCGGTCGGCGTCGGCGAGCGCGACCAGCACCAAGCGCCCGTCACCGGGGATCACCGTGTCGCCCACCTCGACCGGAGCGGTCGAGAAGCGGTAGGTGGGCGTCTCCACCGGGCCGTCGTAGCGCAGGATCTCCTCGACCGCGCCCTCCATCAGACCCTCCGGGTCGGCGCGCAGCGCGGCGAGCTGCTCGGGGTGGGTGAGCAGGGCCAGGACCCCGTTGGAGATCAGGTTGACCGTGGTCTCGTGGCCCGCGACCAGCAGCACCCAGGCCATGCCCAGCAGCTCCTCGGCGTTGAGCCGGTCGCCGTCCTCGTCCGCGGTGTGGATCAGGGCGCTCATCAGATCGTCGCCCGGCCGCTCGCGCTTGTCGGCGACCAGGCGGACGAGGAAGTCGTTCATCGCGTCCGCCGCGTCCGCCCTGGCCCGCGCCGACGAGGTGGACAGCGCGATGTTCGACCAGGTCCTGAACTGCTCGCGGTCCATGAAGGGCACGCCGAGCAGATCGCAGATGACCGAGATCGGCAGCGGGAAGGCCAGCGACTCCACCAGGTCGCCGCGGCGCGAGGGCTCCTTCGCCATCGCGTCCAGCATGCCGTCCGCGAGCGCCTGGACCCGCGGCGCCATCGCGTCCACCCGGCGGGGGGTGAACTCCCGCGCCACCAGTTTGCGCAGCCTGCTGTGCACCGGCGGATCGGTACTCAGCATGGACAGGCCGGACGCCACCGTCCGCACGCCCAGTTCCGGCGCCGCGTTGGACCACACCTTCGACAGCCGGGCGTCGTTGAGGAGCGCGCGGCCCGCCTCGTACCCGACGACCAGCCACGCCTCGTGGCCCTCGGGGATCACCACCCGGTGGACCGGCCCCCGCGCGCGCAGCTCCGCGTAGACCGGATACGGGTCGCGTCTGAACTCCTCGCCGAGCGCGCCGAGATCGACGACGGCGTCCGTGGTCATACGTGTCCTCCCCGGGGGACAGCGGCCGGGAGTCCGGCCGGAGGCTGGGCAGCGTGCCGAGGGGACGTTACGGCGTCACGGGCCGTCGCACCGCGTGTTCGGGGCTTCCCGCCGGGAGATCGGCGCGATCCCGCCCCTGGCCCCGGCGCGCGCCTCATCCGTATCCCGCGTATTCTCCCGCCCCACCGCTGTCCAGGATCACCGGATACGTCTGTGACGTAGGCTTTTGTCATGGGCTCGGGCTGCGGGACAGCGCCGTGCCGAACCGAAAGTGGGCCGGAATGGACGTCGTGTACGCAGGGGGGCCGCGCGTGTCCGGCCGCCTGCTCGCTCGCGTCGCGCGTGTCGTGCCCTCCGCCGTGCTGGTCGGAGCGGGCTCCGCCATCGTCGGCACCGCCCCCGACGGTCACTTCGGGCTGGCCCTGGCGGTCGTGCCCTTTCTGGCCGCCGCGGTGCACTCGGTCACCGTCACCGCCGTCCTCGGCGCCCTCACCGTCGCGATGTACGCCTCGCTGCGGCACTGGCTGACCGAGGGCACCGACCTGTGGCTGGTCAAGCTGGCGTTCCTCGCCGCCTCCGCCGTGGTCGCCGTCCTGATCAGCCAGGCCAGGGTCAGGGCGCAGCAGCTCACCCGCAGCCGCGACATCGCCCTGGGGCTCCAGCAGGGTCTGCTGCCGCACAAGGTGCCGCGCAACAGCGCCGTGGACGCCAGCTACCGCTACGTGCCCGCCGACACCGCGGCGGGCGTCGGCGGCGACTGGTTCGACGTGATCCCGCTGTCCGGCACCCGGGTCGCGCTCGTCATGGGGGACGTGGTGGGCCACGGCATCCACGCGGCGGCGATGATGGGGCGGCTGCGTACCGCCGTGCACACCCTCGCCGACCTCGACCTCGCGCCCGACGAACTGCTCTCCCGCATGGACGACCTGGCGGTACGCCTCGCCGACGACGACGCGGACCGCGAGCTGGGCGCCACCTGCCTGTACATGGTCTACGACCCCATCTCGCGGCAGTGCACGGTGGCCAGCGCGGGCCACACCCCGCCCGCGTTCGTCCACCCGGACGGCCGGGTGGAATTCCAGCGGCTCGCGGAGAATCCGCCGCTCGGCGTCGGCGGCACGCCCTTCGAGAGCAGCACCCTCACCCTCGACGAGGGCACGGTCGTGGCGCTCTACACCGACGGCCTGCTCGACCTGCGCCACCAGGGCACCGACGCGGCCGTCGCCGCCCTCGCGCGGGCCCTGCTGCCCGCCACCGACAGCCTCGACGCGCTGTGCGACCGCGTCTGGTCGGGGCTGCCCGCGGAACACGACGACGACGTGGCGCTGCTGCTGGCCCGCACCAGGACCCTGGACGTCGCGAACGTCGCGAGCTGGGAGTACCCCGCGCTCCCGGAGAGCGTCCCGGCCGCCCGCGCCGCTGTCATGGCCCGGCTGGAGGAGTGGGGCCTGTCCGACCACGCCTTCGCCACCGAACTGGTGGTCAGCGAACTGCTCACCAACGCCGTCACCCACGCCCGCGGCCCGGTCTCGCTCCGGCTGATCAGGGACGCGGGGCTCATCTGCGAGGTCTCCGACGGCAGCGACACCTCGCCGCACATGCGGCACGCCCAACTCCTGGACGAGGGCGGGCGCGGCCTCTACCTCATCGGGCAGCTCGCCGACCGCTGGGGGACGCGCTACAGCGAGGACGGCAAGACGATCTGGGTCGAGCAGCACGTCCCGGCCCTGAGCGGGGCCTGAACGGGCAGCGCCCCCCGTCGGCGGGAGCCGACGGGGGGCGCTGCGATCTCACGAACCGGTGCGGTCTACCAGCTCGTCAGACCGGCACCGTAGGGGTAGAGCGGATTCCCGTACGTCGTCGGCACCGTCTGACCGGCGTCGATCTTCGCCCGGATGTCGGCCCGCTCGGCCGCGGTGGCGCCGAGGTCGTAGGGCAGGTCCCACGCCTCGTTGGCGTCCGCCTGATTGTCGCCGCCACCGGGCTTGAGCACCTGGTCGAGGCTTCTGGGCAGCTGCCAGGGCAGCTTGCCGCGCGGGGTGTAGTCGCCGAAGAGCAGGCTGGCCGTCGCCGGTCCGACCTCCTCACCGCCGCGGTAGGTCACCACGATGGCGTCGGCCAGGTTGTTCCAGTCGCTCATGACGATGGGTCGGGGCAGGGTCAGCACGACCACCACCGGAATTCCCTGGTTCTTGAAATTCTGGATGAGGGCGAGCTGGTCCGCCGGGAGATACGGCTGGGTGTCGGGCCACGAGGTGGCGTGGGTGTACGACGGTTCGCCGACCGCCACGACCGCGAGCTTCGGGGCCGGTCCGGTGTCCTGGTAGACGTTGACCCCGGCCGTCGCCGCTCTCGCCTTGATCGCGTCGAGCACGGTCAGCGAGCCGTAGTCCGGGTGGAAGTAGCTGGACCAGATGCAGCACGCGGCGCCGTCGGTCGCCCGCGGACCCGCGACCACGATGTTGTCACCGGAGTTGAGCCTGATCGGCAGCACACCGTTGTTCTTCAGTAGCGTGTTGGACTCCCGCGACGCCTGGTTGGCCAGCGCCGTGTAGCTCGGCTGGTGGAAGCGGTACGGGCCGTTGACCGGGTCGCCGTACGGGTGGTCGAAGATGCCCAGCTCGAACTTGAGCTTCAGGATGCGCGTGACCGCGTCGTTGATCCGGGCCAGCGGCACGCTGTTCTCGAAGCTCGCCATGGTGAAGTCGGCAGCGCCCGGGTCGGCGCCGCCCATCACGTCGGAGCCCGCGTTGGCCGCGTTGATCCAGGCCGTCGACGGCAGCCAGTCCGTGGTGATCAGACCGGTGTAGCCGAGATTCTGCCGCAGGTAGGTGAGGATCTTCGCGCTGTCGCCCGCGCCGGGACCGCCCGGGTCGAGATACGAACTGCCCGCGTAGCCGGGCATGATGTTGACCGCGCCCGCCTCCATCGCGGCCTTGAACGGGATCATGTGGTACTTGATCGTGACCCCGTCGTAGACGATGCCGGCCTCGCCGCCCGCGCCCTCACCGGGCCAGTGCTTGACGGTGGCGAGCACCGAGCCGGGGTTCAGCTCCGGGCCGCCCTGCAAACCGGCCACCAGCGCCCGCAGTTGGGCCGCCGCCACATCGGCGTTCTCGCCGCCGCCCTCCTGGATCCGCGGGTACAGCACCTTCGTGCCGACCTCGGCCAGCGGGGACAGCGTGCCGCGCGCGCCGACCTCCAGCTCCTCCTTGCGCTGCATGTCGCCGAGCTTGTAGTCGAGCGGATAGTCCTTGCCCGCCGCCAGGGTGCTCTGCAACGGATACGTGGTCTGGTAACCGGCGGTGGTGTCACCGGCCGAGACCGGCGGGATGCCCAGCCGGGTGGCCGCCGTGGACTTCAGGACGTTGTCCAGGTCGGCGGGTTGCGCCGGTCCGAAGTGCCAGCCGGACATCGGGTACGACTGGACGTTGTAGAACATCTGGAACGCCTTCTCCTCCAGCGTCATCCGCCCGAGGAGATCACCGACCCGCGTGTCGACCGGCAGCCGCCAGTCCTCGTACGGCTCGATGGAGCCGTCCTTGTTGAGGTCCCGCGCGCCGTTGATGATGCTGATGCCGTCGGCCGCCTGCTTGACGTCGGGCAGATAGACGCTGAACGTGCGGATGTTGGACGTGGTCTTCGCGCCCGAACCGCTGACCGAGACGACGAACCACTTGTACGTCCAGCGGTCGGTGATGTCCCAACTCGGCGTGTAGGTGGTGCCGGTGGGCTCGGCGACCTTGGTGTAGAGGTCGAGCAGATTGCCCGACGCGGTGAAGTCGTAGTCGGTGCGGCTGATGTTGAGCCACACCTCGTAGTGCGCGGCGCCGCCGACGGCCGCCCAGCTCAGCGCGGGACGCCGGGTGTTGGTGACCATGGCCTTGTCGGCCGGTGCGGACAGCGCGAACTGGTTGAGCGTGGCCGGGGCCTTGGTGGGCGCCGAGAGCAGCGGCGGGGTCGCGGTGGAGTTGTCCACCGTGCCGTAGACCTGGAACTCCCAGAGCGAGTAGCCGTATCCGGTGGCGCGGGCCGTGCCGGTCAGCCGGACGTAGCGGCCCTGGCCGGTGACGGGCAGCCGCTCGATGCCGCCGGGGCCGTTGGTCGTGGTGTAGATCGGCGTCCACGCCGTGCCGTTGTCCGAGACGTCGATGTGGTAGCCCTTGCCGTACGCCGACTCCCAGTTGAGCACGATGCCGCTGATCTTGCCGATGTTGCCGAGGTCGACCTGGATCCACTCGTTGTCCGTGGAGAGGCTGGACCAGCGGGTGGTGGTACGGCCGTCGAGAGCGGCGGCCGGGGCGTTGCCGCCCTCGTACGACGAGGCCGACACCTGCTTGTAGGCGGAGATCACCGTGCCGGAGAAGTCACCGCCGCCGCCGTTGGTGGGCGGGGTGGTGGTGCCCCCGGTGCCGCCGCCGGTCCCGCCGCTCCCGGTGGTGTACACCTGGAACTCCCAGAGGGAGTAGCCGTATCCGGTGGCGCGCGCGGTGCCGTTCATCCGGACGTAGCGCCCGGTGCCGCTGACCGTGAGGTTCTGGGTGCCGCCGGTGCCGGTGGTGGTGGAGTAGACGTCGGCCCAGGTGGTGCCGTTGTCCGAGACCTGGATCTTGAAGGCGGTCGCGTAGGCCGCCTCCCAGGTGAGACCGACCTTGCAGACCGCCTGCGAGGAGCCGAGGTCGACCTGGAGCCACTGCGGGTCACCGGCCGCGCTGGACCAGCGGGTGCCCGCGTTGCCGTCGACGGCCGCGGAGGCGGGGGTGCCCGCGTTCTCCGTGGAGGACGCCGTGGCCGGGTGGTTGAGCGCGGCGTTGGTGGTGCCGCAGGTGCCGCCCGCGGCTCCGGTCGAGCCGTAGACCTGGAACTCCCAGAGGGAGTAGCCGTATCCGGTGGCGCGCGCGGTGCCGTACATCCGGACATAGCGCCCGGAAGCGTTTACGGAAAGGGTCTGCTTTCCGCCGGGTCCCGTCGTGGTCGAGTAGGCGTCGGTCCAGGTCGTGCCGGTGTCGGAGACCTGGATCTTGAAGGCGGTGGCGTACGCGGTCTCCCAGTTGAGGCTGACCGAGCTGATGGTCGCCGACGCGCCGAGGTCGACCTGGAGCCACTGCGGGTCACCGGCCGCGCTGGACCAGCGGGTGCCGACGTCGCCGTCGACGGCGGCCGAGGCGGGGGTGCCCGCGTTCTCGGTCGAGGAGGCGGTGGCGGTCTTGCCCTGGGACAGCAGGGTGTCGGCCGCGTGCGCGGTACCGGTCGTGGTGCCGATGGCACCGCCGGTCGCCAGGGCCGCCGCGAGGGCGACGGCCACCAGCGGTCTGCGCCGTCTGACGGACCTCAGAAATGTGGACAGGAGGCTCATGTGCATCTCCACGTGGGGGTGTGATGACTCTGATCACCGTGGAGGCCGTCGCCGGACGGGCGACGGGCGGCAGGCGGCGGCATCCACGGTGGCGGCTGCGAATTGCTCCGGACTCGTCGCACAATGGCCGGAGATGACGGCGGAGAGCGCTCTCCGTGGGAGTCTCTTGCAACGCCTGAACAGTGTCAATCCCCGTGACAGCGCCGGAGCCAACGCCCGTATGGATAACGGTTTTTGGGGTCGGAGTCGGCCTGTTTTCCGGATCGCGGCGGGTCCGGTTCAGCGGGCGGCGGGGTGGTTCGCGAGCTGTCCGAGGATCAACTCGGCCAGCAGGTCGGGACGTTGCTCCGGCAGCCAGTGCGTGCCGCCGACGAGCGGGTGGAAGGCGTAAGGTCCCGCCGCCCAGCGCTCGGTCAGCCACGCCGACCGCGCGCTGATCACGGCGTCCGCCGTACCCCACACGAACAGCGTGGGAACCGACACCGGCGCGGCCCGCAGCCCGCGGGCCGCCTCGCGGGGGAGCGCCCGGTACCAGCCGAGCGCGCCGGTCAGCGCGGCCCGGTCGGTCACGAACCGCCGCGCGTACCCGAGGGCCGTCGCCTCCTCCAGGCCGAGCCGGCGCAGCCAGCGCGCTCCGGTGTGCCCGCGGTCGTGGGTGATCACCGCCTCGGGCAGCCAGGGGAGTTGGAAGAAGAGCAGATACCAGGAGAGCAGGGCCTGACGGCTGGTCAGCAGCGACCGGCCCAGGGCGGCCGGGTGCGGCATCGACACGGCGGTCAGTGACGCGACCCGGTCCGGCGCCCGCTCGGCGAGCGCCCAGGCCACACTGCCTCCCCAGTCGTGCCCGACGACATGCGCGCGCTCCAGGCCCGCCGCGTCCAGCAGGCCGAGGACGTCCTCGACCAGCAGCGGCAGCCGGTAGTCACGCGCCCGGCGCGGGCGGGCGCCGGGGGCGTACCCGCGCTGGAGCGGGGCGAGCGTCCGTACACCCGCCGCGCCCAGCGCCCGCGCGACCCGCGTCCAGCACGCCGGGCCTGCGGGGAAGCCGTGCAGCAGCACCACCGGCTCGCCGTCGCGCGGCCCCGCGTCGCCGACCGGGAACTCCCAGCCGCCGGAGCGGAACGACCTCATCGGCGCCGCCCGCCGACGGACCGGTCGGCGGCCCCGACGAGGGGCAGGCGGACCGCGGTGCTCCCGGCGGGCGCAGGGGCGGTGTCCGCCGCCGCGTGCAGCCGGGGTCCGGCCTTGGCGAGGAAGGAGGTCATCGGCGTCACCGAGTGGTCCTCGATCAGGTCGCCGAGCACGGCGTCGGCCCGCGCGAGCCGGTCGGCGTACACCGGGTCGCGCAGCAGCGGGCCGAACACGTCGAGCCACTGGCCGAGGCCGAGCAGGTCGATGCCCGGCGGACGCCACAGCGTGGGCATCGTCAGCCGCGCGGTCCCGCGCGCGCCCGGCTCCTCCAGCAGGATCAGCGCGCACTTGCGGTAGAACTTCATGTGGTGCGACTCCTGGCGCGCGATCGCCTTCAGCAGATCGTCGAGCGCCGGATCTCCCACCAATTCGCCGATCCGCCGGTAGGTCGTCAGCGCGATGTACTCCTGCATCGCGCCCAGAACGCAGTACATCGCCTGGATGTGCGGCATGAGCAGACCGGCCGCGTACAGCGTCGGCCAGGTCACCAGTGCGCGGATGTGACGGGTGTTGCGACGCACCGCCGACGGTTTCCTCGGAGTGCCGAGCGCCGAAGCGGCGGCGCGCAGCGCGTAACCGTGCTCGGCCTCCTCCGCCAGCCACAGGATGTTGAACTGCGCGAGCGCGTTCGCCCGGTCGCCCCGGATCGCGTGCACCTTTCTGCGCATCAGCGCGGAATCGGTCTCGACGGCCGCGAGCGCGTACAGCATCGAGGCGAAGGTGTCGTTCCCGGTACGGCGGACGGCCGCGACTCGCGAGCGCCATTGCACCGGTCCCCAGGTGAGCGCGTAGGCGTCGAAGACTTCCTGGAGCTGGTTTTCCTGGTCTTTGCGCATGAATCCCCCAGACGGATGTGGAGCGGGCTGTTCGGTGCGACCGAGTCCGTGCGAAGTGACGTCGGGCCGGTGCCAAGTGACGGCGGGCCGAGGAGAAGTGACGGCTGGTCAGTACCAGACGAGGAAGAGGGAGTAGACGCCACCGGCGGTGGCGAGGAGATTGGCGGCGGCCAGCACGATGTCGCGCGGCCGGTTGAAGGGAAAGGACCGGATGTCGCGGACGCGGGCCAGGCGCCCGCTCAGGGCCTCGGACTCGGTGAAGTAGCGGCCCGCCGCCAGCAGAGCGGCGCGGTCGGCCTCCAGCCGCCGCAGCGCGATCCGCAGCCGGGCCTCCTCCCGCCGCTTGAATCCCCGGACCCAGCGCCGGGTGAGCAGCAGCGGCAGCCCGGTGTAGACGGGCAGCGCGAGCAGCCACTGGCCGACCACCGGGATCAGCACCACGACGCTGCACGGGAACGGCAGCGAGATGCCCACCGCGATCAGGGCGAAGCCGTGCAGGGCCATCGAGGTGTAGGTCGGCACCAGGACGGCGCGGGCGCGGCCCCAGCCGAAACTGCCGTCGGCGTTGGCCGGGTCGACGCCGTAGTGCAGGTCGCCGCGGAGCCGCCACAGGCACAGCAGTACGCGGCTGCCCGCGCAGTTCATGACCGCGATCCAGTAGACGCCCGCGGTGCCCACCGTGAGGTAGACGATGGCGCCGACCGGCGAGGTCTGCCAGCTCGCCCACCAGTTGGCGTACGCGGCCCTGCCCCAGGCGTGCGCCTGTCCGGCGGGCGCCAGCGCGTAGTAGATGCCCAGGCGTTTCTCGCTGAGCGAGATGACGAAGACGCAGACGAACGAACCGACGATCATGATCGGCGCCAGATTCCTTATTCGGCGAAATCGCAGATTGGTCCGGTCGATCTCGGCGTGGATCCGCGCCCGCGCGGCGGCGTTCGCCGGGACGGTGAGCGATCCGTCGCGTTCCATTCCCGGCAGCAGGTTCTCAAAGGCGGACCACTGCCGCTGGACGAGGGCCGGGGTGATCAGCAGGATGACGATCGCGCTCAGCGAGAGCAGGTCGCGCAGGAGCGGAAACCGATTTCCCGCCGACGCGTGCCGTCGGCAGTCCGGCCGGTCGAACCTGAGGAATTGGGCCAGGTCGGAACAGAGCTGCCCGCCCAGGTGCGGCATGGTCACCGCGCCGTACAGACCGGAGAACTCGAAGAGCAGGACGATGGTCACGACGGGAATTCCGCAGAGCCAGAGCCACCGGCGAGGGCTCGCGTTGATCCGTGACAGCAGAATGGGTTCCGCGGTGAAGATGTCGAATGTCTTTCCGGCAAGAGCCAGGCTGGTAGCCATGGGCGTCCCTGTCTCGGGTGGTGCGTGGCGCTTGTTGCGTGTTCCTGTGCGAAATTCCGTGCCGAATTGTCGGGTGAGGCGCTGTGCGCACAGCGTGTTCCGGGCGTGCGCCCCCTTTGTGCGCCCCGGCGATCCGGCTCGCCCTCCCGCGACTGGCCGGATTATGGCGACAGTACGGTCGGCCGGGTCTAATGTGACTGCGCGTTGCGCGGGCCGGGGGGCACTGCAATAAATACGCGACGCGTAGGGATCACCGGGGTGGCGATGGCGAACAGCACGCGTGGGCGGCCGTACGGATCGGTCGGACGGCGGCGGTCGGCCGTCCCCGCGCGTGCCCCGCTGCCGACGACCCAGGACCGCGCCGCGTGGCTGCTGCGGGTCAACCGGCTCTACGGCCGCGAACCGCGCTGGGCGAAGGGCGACTCCTTCGCCCGCTCCTTCCACGGCGGCTCCTGGCCCGCGCAGGTGAGCGTCAGCTCCATCTCCCGCTGGGAGACCGGCGTGACGAGGGTCGGCCATTCCGCGGTCCGCCGCTACGAGCAGTTACTCGGCCTGCCGCCGGGCCAGTTGACCGCCACCATCGACATCCTCCACCGGTACGCGGCCCCGTCCGCCGGAGCCGTACCGCTGCTGGCCCGCGCGCCGGGCGATCTCGGCGCGGCGGAACGGCGGGTCGACACCCTCCTGGACCGCGCCCTGGACGACGCGCCGGTCACCGGCGCCGATTGGGACGAGTTGACCGTGCTGCTCGTCCTCCACCCCCAACTGCGGCTGCGCTCACGGGACTGGACGGCCCTGGCCGAACGCCTGCTCACCGAGTCGCTGGTCTCCGACGGCCTGGCCTGGCAGCAGCGGCACGAGGCGCTGAACCGGGTGCTCGGCCACCCCTCGGGTCAGGTGGCGGCGGTCTCGGCGTGCATCGCCTGGGCGGCGGACGCCCACAACCAGGTCTTCCTCGAACCGGTCTGCCTCCTGGACTCCAGCGCGCACCCGGACGCGGCCTCTGGCGTGCTCGCCCAACTGGCCAGGCCCACCAACGACAGCGCCTTCCTCGGCGCGCTGCTGGCCTGCGTCCGCAAGGTCCGGCTCCAGCACTTCGACCGGCCGCAGTCGGCCGTGCTCGCCCGGCTGGTCAAGCAGGTGGCGTACGACGCCGACGGGCGCCAGGCGGAGGAACGCGCGCTCGCCGCGGTCGTGTCGCGCATGCTGGACGGCGCGCCGCCGTCGCTCCCGGCCCGCACCCGTACCGGTGCCGGGGAGCGGTACGGCTCCGACATCGCCGCCCGCGTCACCGCCTCCGCCCTGTCGGCCGTCTCCCGCGAGATCCCGCGCTTCACGGACCCGCTGCTGCCCCTGCTGGTCCGCGAGATGCTGCTGCACCCGGTCTTCGACATGCGCCTGTACGCGGCCATGATGGTCGCGGCCACCCCCTACCGGGCGCCGGTGGCCGCCGCGATGTCGCACGAGCTGTCCCGGCTGGCCGTCGCCCGCGATGTCACGCTCGCCGGGCGGCTGCTCGAGGCCCTGCGGATCGTCGGGGGCACGGCGGAACGGCCGCTGGTCCAGCGGCTGGCGCTCGCTCCCACCCTGCCGGAGGCGGTGGTCAGGGCCGCCACGTCGGCGCTCGCGCACATGGGCGGGGTCAGCCCGCGGTCCTTCTGGGAGAACGCGCTGGCGCTGACCCCCGCCGCCGGCGGCGCCTCCCGCCCGGCCGGTGGGCGCGCGGCCTCCGCCGCCGTCTACGGGCTCGGCATCAGCGGCGAGACCGATCTCCTGCGGCGGGTCTCCGGCGACCTGCGCATTCCCTCCAAGACCCGTGCCGCGGCGTCCTGGTGGCTGCGGCTGCCGTCGCGGGTCAGGGCCGGCGGCGCCGCGAAGCGGGCGTGACCGCCGCCGCGACGGACGGCCGCCGCCGGGAACGGGGTTCCCGGAGGCGGCCGTTGGGGGACGGGAGCGGAAGCGTGGCCCCTGCCCGTGTGCTCAGCCCTTGCTGGAGCCCAGCGACAGACCGGCGATGAACTGCTTCTGGAGCAGGATGTAGACCACCAGCGTCGGCACCGCCGCGATCATCGCGGCGGCGGCGATGAGATTCTGGTTGGAGACGAACTGCCCCTGGAGATTGGCCAGTGCCGAGGTGACCGGGCGTTTGTCGCCCGACGACATCAAGGTGATGGCCCAGAAGAAGTCGTTGTAGATCCAGGTCGTCAGCAGCGTCGCCAGCGCCGCGAGCGCCGGACGGCACAGCGGCAGGGTGAGCTTCCAGTACCGGGTCCACAGCCCCGCGCCGTCGACCAGCGCGGCCTCGTACATCTCGTCGGGGATCGACTTCATGTAGTTGCTCAGCACGAAGACGCAGAAGCCCAGTTGGAAGGCCACGTTGATGACGATGAGGCCGAAGACCGAGTTGTACATCAGGCCGCTGCCGCTGAGGAAGCCGGGCAGCGAGATCTTCAGGTAGATCCGGTACAGCGGGGTGATGATGACCTGCTGGGGGAGCAGGTTGCCCGCCGTGAAGAGGATCAGCAGCGCGATGTTGAGCTTGACGTTGACCCGGGTCAGCACGAAGGCCACACCGGACGCCAGCGCCAGCACGACGATCACCGCCGGAACGGTGATGAGCACCGAGTTCCAGAAGAAGTGCTTCATGTCCGACTGGGTCCACGCGTCGGTGAAGTTCTTGAACGTCAGGTGGTGCGGCAGCGAGACATAGCCGTACTTGCGGGTGTCGGAGTACGGGCGGACGGCCACGTACAGCGCGAAGGCGATCGGCAGCAGCCAGAGGACCGAGGCGCAGATCAGGAAGACCTGCGAGGCGATCTGGCCCCAGGGGCCCGGCTTCCCGGGGCCCGGGGGCCGCGCGGCGGGTTCGGTGTGCAGCCGCGGCAGGGTATCGGTGGTCATCGCGATTCCTCACGGCTGAACGTCTGGTACAGGAAGACGCTGATCGGCACCAGCGAGATCACCAGCAGCACCACGCCCAGCGCGGAGCCGAAGCCGACCCGTTGGGTCTCCCCGACGATGTTGGAGGTGACCAGGACCGAGAGCAGCTCCAGGCCGTTGATGCCCTTGTTGGTGATGTACACCAGGTCGAAGGCGCGCAACGACTCGATGACGGTGACCACCATGATGACGATGTTGATCGGACGCATCACGGGGAAGATCACCCGCCAGAAGGTCTGCCAGGCGTTGGCGCCGTCGACCAGGGCCGCTTCGCGCAGCGTCGGGTCCACGGCCTTGAGCCCGGCCAGGTACAGCACCATGACGTATCCGGCCTGCCGCCAGGTGGCCTCGACCAGGACCGACCACAGGTTCAGGTGTGGATTGCCGAGCCAGTCGATGGCGTTGTCGTTGCCGTTGCGCCCGATGACGGTGTTGATCAGTCCGAAGTTCTGCGAGTACATGAACTCCCAGATGATGCCGACCAGCGCCAGGGAGAGCATCACGGGCAGGAAGAGGATGCTCTGGTACATCCGGCTGCCCCGGATGCCGCGGTCGATGAGGACGGCGAAGAGCATGCCCAGCGGTGTGGCGATCAGGACGAAGACGGCCAGCCAGATCAGATTGTGCCGGACGGCGGGCCAGAACTCCGGGTAGATCGTGGCGGCCTGGTGGTAGTTCTGGACGCCGTACACACAGCCGTTGTTGAGGATCGACGGCAGATTCGGCTGGCAGGTCTTGGTGTGCAGACTGCCGACGCCGTTCCACTTGGTGAACGACAGCAGCACCGTGCCGAGCGCCGGGAACCAGACGAAGACCAGGTCGAGCAGGAGCGGTATGCCCAGCAGGAGCGCGACGACCACGCGGTCGCGCGCACTCAGCCTGCGTATGCCCCGGCGGCGGCGGACCTTCGGCGTGGCCGTGGTTTCCGCCGCCGCCGGGGCGGGCGTCTGGGGGGAACTCATCAGGAGTAGATCGCCTTCGCCTGGGCCTCGGCGCTCTTCTGGAGGCCGGCGATGTTGCCCGTGCTCGGGTCGTCGATGAACTTCTGGATGATCGAGATCATCGCGGTGGCCATCGCCGGGTCGGCGTCGCGGTCCATGAACTGCGCCACCGCCTTGCACTTGGCGATCTCGGCGACCGACTTCTTCTGGATCGCGTTGTACGTCGGCACCTGGAGGCCGGTGGCCAGGCCGACGTCCCACTGGTCGGTCTTGAGGAAGTCCGACTCGGCCTGCCCGGTGCCGATGTACTCCAGGATCGCCTTGGCCGCGTCGGGGTTCTTGGCCTTCTTGCTGAGCATGAAGCCGTCGGTCGGCGCGTCCATGTAGTCCTGGCCGTACGACGGGTTGATCGCGGGGAAGGTGAAGAAGTCCAGGTCGGCGAGGTCGGCCTTGTCCGAGACGTACTGCGCGGCCACCTGGTTGGTGCCCTGGAACATCATCCCGGCCTTCTTGGTCTCCAGGGTCTTGGCCGCGTCCTGCCAGATCCGCCCGTTGGCGCCGGTCTGCGTGTACGGCAGGATCTCGGCCCAGTGCTGGAAGACCGTGTGCACGCCCTGGTCGGTCCACGGGATCTCGTGCTTCATCAACTTGGTGTGGTAGTCGTACCCGTTGATCCGCATGTTCAGGATGTCGAAGGTGCCGAGGGCGGGCCAGCCGTCCTTGTCGCCGAAGGCGATCGGGATGATGCCGTCGCCCTTCATCTTCTTGGCGAGCGCCACGTAGGCGTCCCAGGTGGTGGGCACGGAGTAGCCCTTGGCCGCGAACTGGCTCTTGTTGTAGAAGACCACCCACGGGTAGTTGTACAGCGGCACCAGGTACTGGTGGCCGTCGAGGCCGGTGGAGAGCTTCTTGGCCGCGTCGCCGAAGTTGCCGCCGATCTTGTCCCACACGTCGTCCAGCGGCTGGGCCAGGCCCTGCGCGGCGAAGTACTGCATGCGGTAGCCCGCGAACCAGGTGAACAGGTCGTCCGGGGTGCCCTGGAGATAGCTGGTGATGTTCTCCTGGAACGTGTTGTGGTCGACCGTGTTGATCTTGACCTGCGCCTTGGTGCTCGCGGCGGCGGCGGTGGTGAGGGCCGCGAAGGCGGCCTTCGGCGCGGAGTCGGAGTAGTTGGACCCGAAGGTCACCGTGCCGCCGACCTTGCCGCCGGAGGCGCTGGGGCTGCTCTTGTCCTTGGAGTCCTTGGAGTCGCTGCCGCAGGCCGTCAGCAGGCCGCCGGAGACGACGGCGAGACCGGCCGCGCCCGCGACGCCTCTGAGCACGTTTCTGCGCGACGGCGACGTACCGCTGTCCAGGCCGCTTCCCGCTGTGCTGCTTCCCGTTGATTCGACGTCCGACATGGTGCCTCCATGTGTGTGTGGCCGTTCCGGGTGCGGTAGGCGAGCGATGGCGGAGTGGACGTTTCTGGAGGGCCTGTAGCCTATCGATTTCCAACAGAAGTCACCAAGATGAAACGCCATCTCAACCGCAGGGGTAGTTCTACGCCAGATACCCAGGAGCGTCAACGCCCCATTACGGATGCGTTGCCGGACCGTGATGTGCAGGTAGCGTGCTGATTGGCCGCCCAATTCCGTTGCCGCCCCGCATGAGAGGGACGGTTCAGGGTAGCGGTCGGATCGTGGCAGCTCGGAGGCGGTCCGAGCACGATCGAACCGGATGGAACAACATGCACCAAAGGGGCAACGGGCCCTGAAGATCCATCTCTTCTAATGTTTGATATTGCGTGCTTCCGACGTCATGGCCGAGTCGCGGGGGCGCGCGCCCGGTGAACTCGACATCCGCGCGCCCGAATTGCCGGAGATAGCGGTAAAGTTCGGGCATCACGCGATGATCGGCAATGATCGCCAACACCGGACGAGATCGTTCCGGAAGTCCACCGGCCCGTTTTGCTCCGGTGGTGTGGCTGCCCTGTGTGGCCGGACGATGCCAGGCTGTCCCCATGATGGGCTACATCCCCGAGGAAACGACCAGCTTCGAGGGGCGACAGGAGGAGTTGGCGCGGTTGGACACCGCGCTCGCGACCCACCGGCTGGTCACACTCACCGGTGCGGGCGGCGTCGGCAAGACCCGTATCGCGCAGCGCTCCGCCGCCCGCACCGCGCAGCGGGCCGCGCCGCGGTTCCCCGACGGGGTGTGGTGGGCCGACCTGTCGGCCCTGGAGAACGCCGAGTTGCTGCTGGCCACCGTCTCGGACGCGGTCGACCTCTCCGATCACTCACCGCGCATGCCGGTGGAAGCGCTGTGCGAATGGCTCGCGGACAAGCGCCTGTTACTGGTCCTGGACTCCTGCGAGCACCTGGTCGACGAGTGCGCGCACCTGGTCGGCGAACTGCTCACCTCCGCGCCGGGGCTGACCGTACTGACCACCAGCAGGCGTCCGTTGAACCTGGTGGGCGAGGAACTGACCGAAGTGGGGCCGCTGGACGGCGACGGCGCCGACGCGCTCGCGCTGTTCACCCGGCGCGTGACCGACTCCGACCCCGACGCCCTCGCGGGCCCCGGCGCCGCCCGCGCCGCCGCAGAGATCTGCCGCCGCCTCGAAGGCATCCCGCTGGCACTGGAGTTGGCCGCGGCCCAGGTCGGCCCCTCCACCGTCGAGGACGTCTCCTCCCGGCTCGGCTTCCGCTTCGACGTGCTGGCCCGCGCCGACTTCGTCTGGCCGCCGCGGCACCGCACCCTGCGCACCACCATCGGCTGGAGCCACGAACTGTGCGCGCCGGTCGAGCGCTTGCTGTGGGCCCGGCTCACCGTCTTCCGCGGCTCCTTCGACCTCACCGCCGCGCGCGCGGTGACCTCCGGCGGCCCGCTGGCCGAACACGCGGTCGCCGCCACCCTGGAGCGCCTCGTGGCCCAGTCCGTGGTCCGCAGGGACGGCCACCGCTACCGGATGCTCGACACCATCCGCGAGTACGGCCAGGAGTGGCTGCGCGAACTGGGCGAGGAACACACCCTGGCCGACCGGCACGCCGGGCACTTCCTGGAACTGGCCCGGCGCGCCGACGCCCTGTGGTCGAGCAGCGAACAGGCCCGCTGCTACCGGCAGATAGACGACGTCCACACCGACCTGCGCACCGCGCTCGACCACCTGCTGGCCACCGAGCCCGCCCGCGCCGCCGAACTCGCCGGACTGCTCTGCTTCTTCTGGACCTGCTGCGGCCATCTCAAGGAAGCTCGCGGCTACTTGGAGCGCGCGCTGATGGCGCACGACACCCAGGGCCCCGAACGCACCCGCGCGCTGTGCGCGCTGGGAGTGACCATCACCCTCCAGGGCGACTACCCCTCGGCGCTCCAGGTCAGCGAACTGGCCACGCGGGCCGCCGCGTACGACGGGGACAAGGAGGCGCAGTTCGCCGCCGCGTACCTGTCCGGGCTGCTGGCCCTGCTCACCGGCCGCGCCGAGGACGCCCGCGACACCGTGGACGCGGCGCTGGCCGCCGTACCGGGCTGGGCCTTCGACTCGCCTTCCCGGCTGCGCTGCCACCTCGTCGCGGTCTTCGCGCTCACCGGCCTCGGCCGGCTCCCCGAGGCGCGGGCGCGGGCCCGCGAACTGCGCCAGCACTGCGCCCAGCTCGGCGAGGTCTGGACGCTGTCCTACCTGGAGTACCAACTCGCGCTGATCGCGCTGTTCCAGTCGGCGCCGCACGAGGCCGCGGGACACGCCCGCACCATGCTGGAGAGCAAGCGGCTGCTCGGCGACGCCTTCGGGATCGCGCTCGGCCTCGACCTGCTGGCCGCCGCGCTGGCCGCCGAGGGCAGGGGCGAGCAGGCGGCCACCGTCTACGGCGTCGGCGAGTCGTACTGGCGCAGCGTCGGGCACCCGCAGCGCGGCACGCCGGAGTTGCGCGGGGTGCGCGAGCAGTGCGAAGCGACCGCCCGCGCTCTGGTCGGCGACGCCGCGTACGACAGGGCGTACCGGCGCGGCGCCACGGAGTACGGCCGCACCGCGCTGGCCGCCGCTCTCGCCGAGGAGCCCCCGGCGCAACGCTGACCGCCGTGACCCGGCGGGTGTGACGCGTGACACGGGTCGCCGCCGTGGAGACGGCGCGTTGGCCGATACTGATCGGTAACGAATATCGTGTGTTCCCGGAGCCGACTCCGGCGCTTCACGTTATCGCATTGATGTCAATTGCCCTTTCGGCGGAACCACTGTGCGCCTTTTGCCGTTTACCGTACGGGATTAGATCCGCAGGACGCGCCGCAAGGGGGGTGATCCGGCCGTGCGAGTGACGGCGCCGAAGCGGGCTCGGACGGAGAAGCCGCAGGTCGGGGCGGTTGGTCTCGGACAGGTGTGCCATACCTGCGTCGATTCCAGGCCACCTCTCGGCGTGGAGGAAGGATTGGTCTTCTTTCCTGCTGAATCGCGGGATCATTCGTATGGCGACCCTGCGTTGAGCGACGTACACCACGTCGAGGACGATGGGTCACTGCCTGATGCAAGGTCTGACCCCCATCCATGGCCGATGGCCTGAAAGGCTCCCATGAAAGCTGAGATCGCCGTGCCCGACGGCGCACGGCACACCCGAATTCTCGGTGTCGGCGCGTATCGCCCCCGGTCGGTCGTCGACAACGCCGAAGTATGTCGATACATCGACTCCTCGGACGAATGGATCCGCTCCAGAACCGGCATCGTGACCCGCCGCTGGGCCGGTCCCGACGAAACCCTGGGCGTGATGGCGGAGCAGGCCGCCAGCAAGGCCATCGCGGCAGCCGGGCTCACCCCGGACCGCATCACCTGCGTGATCGCCGCCACCTTCACCCACCTCATGCAGACACCCGCGGTCGCCACGGAGATCGCCCACCGGATCGGCGCCACCGAGGCCGCGGCCTTCGACATCACCGCGGGCTGCGCCGGATTCGTCCACGGCGTGGTGCTCGCCTCCGACGCCGTGCGCGCCAGAGGCGGCCACGTCCTGGTCGTCGGCGTGGAGCGGATGACCGATCTGCTCGACCTCAGCGACCGTTCGACGGCATTCATCTTCGGCGACGGCGCGGGGGCCGTCGTAATCGGCCCGTCGGACACACCGGGCATCGGCCCGGTGGTCTGGGGCGCGGACGGCTCGCAGGCCGACGCGATCGAGCAGACGGCACCCTGGGACGTGCTCAAGGACGACCCCGGCCACGCGTTCCCCGCACTGCGCCAGGACGGGCAGCGGGTCTTCCGCTGGGCGGTCTACGAGATGGCCAAGGTGGCCAAGCAGGCGCTGGACGTGGCGGGCGTCGGCCCGGCCGACCTCGACACGTTCATCCCGCACCAGGCGAACGAGCGCATCATCGACAGCATGGCCAAGTCCATCGGCCTGCCGCCCGAAGTCACCGTCGCCAAGGACATCGTGACCAACGGCAACACCTCCGGTGCGTCCATCCCGCAGGCCATGGAAGCGGTGCTCGCCTCCGGCGAGGCCAACTCCGGCGACACCGCACTGCTGCTCGGGTACGGCTCCGGCCTGTCCTACGCCGCGGTGGTCGCCACCCTGCCCTGACCCACCGCACTCCAGCACAGCGCGCAGCGCGACCACTTGGCACCGGCCGCCGCCCCGGCACACAGGGGCGGCGGCCGGCGCCTTTTCCGCCCGCGACACCCGCCGTTCCGAAATGAACGATCATCGGCCGTCACAGCTGCCGGAGTTAATGACTCTACGTACCAGGAGGAGAACGGGACCCGCCCGGAATCTCGCGCGACCGGGCGCGCACCGCTCTCCCTCTCCCCACTGGTGGCGTGTGACGAAGAAGGCGGGTAGCTGATGAAAGCCCTGGTCACAACGGACAACGCGGACGGTCGACTCCGGCTCGACCCGGTCGACGAGCCGGAACCGCTGCCCGGACAGGCCCTGATCGCGGTCAGCGCGGTGGCCGTCAACCGCGGCGAGCTGTCCGTGCTCGACGAGCTGCCCCCCGGCTCCCGGATCGGCTGGGACGTCGCGGGCACCGTACTGCGCCCGGCGGCCGACGGATCGGGCCCGGCCGCGGGCACCCGCGTCGTCGGCCTCGCCGACCGCGACGGCTGGGCGGAGCGCGTCGCCCTCGACACCCGCAGGCTCGCCCGGCTGCCCGACGCCGTCGACTGGGCCGCCGCGGCGGCCCTTCCCGTCGCGGGCCTCACCGCTCTCTACGCCCTCCAGCGGGCCGGCCGTCTGATCGGCCGCACCGTACTGATCACCGGCGCGGGCGGGGGAGTCGGCCGGGCCGCCGTCCAGCTCGCCGCCGCCGCGGGCGCCCACGTGATCGCCTGGGTCGGCTCCCCGGACCGCGCGACCGGTCTCGCCGCCCTCGGAGCCGATGTCGTCGCGACCTACGGCACCGACCCCGGCGTGCCCGTCGACATCCTGCTCGACAGTTGCGGCGGCTCCGTCCTGACCTGGGCCTTCGAGTCCGTCGCCCCCGGCGGCAGCGTGGTCGTCTACGGCAACACCGCGCGGGCCGAGTTACGCCTTCCCCGCGACTGGGGGCGCGCCCGGCCCGGTGTCAGCCTCCACTACGTCTTCCTCTTCGACGAGATCACCCGCCACGACGTCGGCCACGACCTGGCCTTCCTGCTCCAACTCGTCACCGAGGACCGGCTGGACCCCCAGGTCGCCCTGGTCGGCTCATGGACCGATCCGACGCCCGCGCTGCGGTGTCTGGACCGCCGTCAGGTCAACGGCAAGGTGGTGCTGGCCCTTTGACCCGGGCAGCTCCCGGATGTTCACCGCGCGGAGGGATCGTGCGACCTCCGCGCGGTGAACGCGTCAGCGCCAGGGGCTACTTGGCCCAGGGGGACTGCTTCTCGTAGCGGGGCCGCCAGGTCTTGCGGAAGAGGAAGCGGACCGGCGGCGGAACGAGCGCCAGCACCTTCTGCTCGGTCGCGGCCGGCGCCGAGTCCAGGAGCCAGGGGAAGAACGTCGCCGCCCCCTTCGTCCCCACCTGCCTGCGCTGTTCCGCCCCGAAGGCGTCCCACTGCTTGGCGGTCACCACGGCCCCCACCAGCGGCAGCCCCGCGTCCTCCTCGTGGTCGAAGTGCGCCGTCAGCGCGTCCCGCAGCCGCTCCACGTCCTGGCTCAACCCGGCCGTGTCACCCGCCGCGAGCCGCGCATCGACCGCCGCGATCAGCGGATCGAGCACCGCGTGCTCGGCCTCCATCGCGTCCAGCAGCGCGACCCGCTCGGGGTCGCTTCCGATCCGCCCGCGCATGGCGGGCCACAAGGTGGTGTCCTCGGCGGTGTGGTGGATGTCCAAGTAGTAAGTGAAGTTCTTCCAGCCCTCTTTGAAGGCCCGCGGACTCCCGGCCTTGTGGTCGGCGGCCGTGACCAGCCTGCCGAGGTCGCGCCGGAAGGCGTCGTGCACCGCGTACATCATGGTGAAGTCGAGCCGGGACTGCGCATCCGACGGGGTGTAGGTACTCATGCGTGCCTCCTGATGAGTGCGTGCGCGGGTACGTGGTCAGATGGTGGCACCGACGCCTGTCACGGTGCTTCCTCCTCAGGAACCCCGAGGCCCGCGGCGGCGGCGACTTCCGCGCCGATCGGGGCGAACCCCGCGATAAGGAGGCCGGGTTCGGCCGCGGCCCCTCGTCGCGGGGCCCGGCACGTCACCCCGCCGCGGTCCGCAGCGCCGCCTCCAGCCGCGGTCCCGTGTACTGCCTCACCCATGCCAGATGCTCGCCCCCGGTCCCTCGCGGCACCACCTCGACGAGCATGATCAGGAAGAGGTAGCAGCGGTACAGCGCGATCCGCCGCCGGGCCGCCGCGTCGAAGTCCGTACGCCCGCCGCCCGCGCCGTATCCGGCGAGGAAGGCGGAGTCGCGCTCGATGTCGTCGCGCCCGATCGACAGCGACGCGAAGTCCGCCAGCGGGTCGCCCCAGAACATCCGCTCGCCGTCGATGAGACCGCTGACCGTACGGGCGCCCGCGGGACCGTGGAGCAGGATGTTGCCCGGCCACAGGTCGAAGTGGACCAGCGCGGGCTCGGTGACCTCGTCGAGTACGGGCGCCGCCGTCGCCAGCGCGGCGCGGATCTCGGCGACCGGGAGCGGCAGCCAGGGTCCGTACCGCTCCGCGTCGGCCAGGACGGCGTCGGTCATGGCCGTGAAGGCGGGCCGCCAGCGGGAGTCGAGCGGGGCGAGGGTCTGCGCCGGGTAGCCGAAGGCCGGTCCGCGCACCGAGTGCAGCCGGGCCAGCAGGCCGCCGGTCTCCCGCCACAGCCGCGCGCTCTCGGCCGCGCCGACGCCCTCCGCGGCCTCTCCCGCCGCCGACCAGGTGACACCGGGGCAGTGCGTCATCAGCAGGAAGGGAGCGGCCTGTTCGCTCCCGTCGTCGTACTCGGCGTGCACCACGCGCGGCGCGGGCACCCCCGCCGTGGCGGCGCCCTCGTAGAACCGGGCCTCGCCGCGCAGCAGTTCGCGTTCGTAGCCGAGCTTCGGGACCCGCGACGGCGGCGGGACCTTGAGCACGAGGACGGCGCCGTCGGTGAGTTCGACGCGGTGCATCGCGTTGTACGTGCCGCCCTGGAGCGGCGCGTGTCCGGCGATCCCGGCCGCCGGGATTCCGGCGCGCTCCAGCGCTCCGGCCACCGTGTCGTCCCGCGTCAGCGGTGCCATCCGCCCCTCCCCGTGGTCGCCTTCCGTGGGGCCGAACCCTACGCGGTCGCCAGTCCCCAGCCGAGCGCGCCCACGGCGGCGGCCGCGTAGGCCCACACGGCGGCGAGCACGATCCGCCGCCGGACGGACTCCGACCAGGGCGTACGGGCCAACAGCCAGGCCAGCGCGGGGAGTACGAGGACCGCGTGCAGGCTCACTGCGTGCAGCGGCTTCAAGGCGCCGGTCGAGTGGTACGCGGCCTGCTGGTCGCCGGTCCTGGTGTCGACGACACCGCGGGCGATCATCGCGGCGCCCGAGAGCAGGCCGACCAGCAGCAGCGCGAATCCGGCGCGCAGCGCGAGCGGCATTCCGGCGGGTCCGGCGGGCCGGGCGCGGAAGGCGGCGACCGCGAAGGCGGTGAGGACCACGACGAGCAGCGCGCCGCCGACGGCCAGCGACATGGCGACGGCGGCGTTCACCGGCGTCTCCACGTTGAAGTGCGAGGGCACGTGCCGCCACGCCTGCACGGTGATCCCCGCGACCTCCAGGACGCAGTCGGCCGCGAAGAGGGCGAGGAGCGTGGAGCGGGTCCGCTCGCCGATCCGCACGTACGAGGTCACCCGGGCGAGCGCGATCAGGGTCAGGCCGAAGGACACCCCGAAGGTGAAGGGCTTGCGCCAGGAGACCGGGCCGTCCCACGGTCCGCCGTCCACCGCGAAGACCCCCAGGTGGAACAGGCCCGACACGATGAGCGCGGCGCCGACCGCGTACGCCGCCCGCTCGGCGCCGCGTGCGGGGAGGCGGCCGGGCGGCGGGACGACTGCTGCTGCCGTGGCGGACATGGCGCGGGACTCCTGACCGAGGGGGCCCCGGCGGGGCTCCCGGCCGGGGAGTCCCGGACGCGGCGCGGCCGGGACGCGCTCACGGTAGGCGGCGGGCGGGGCGCGCCGCGTCGTCGCGCGGGAGGCGGTCGCGCTGCTCCCGGTGGAGTACGGCCCCGCCTTCAGGACCCCCGCACCGCTGATCGGCCGTCAGAAGGGTCCGGCGGTCGGGTGGTTCCGGGCGTGCCGTGATTGGGCTGGTCGCACAACGGTCATAGTGTCTGAAAATATGCTTAAAGGTCTCCCCGGGTCGCGCAGGCGACAGGGGCGGTAGGAGCGAGGGCGAGGAGTGTCATGACCCAGCAGACGGGCGGCCGGATCGCGGAACCGCGCGACGGCGCCGACTCCGCGGAAGCGGCGGACGGCGGCGGACGCACGCGCCGCAGACGACTGCTGCCGTGGAAGCACAAACGGGATCTGACCCCGACGCAGCTCCGCCGCCGCCGGCTGGTCACCCGCGGCGCGCTCGGCGTCTGCGTGGTGTGCGTCGGCACCGTGGGCTGGTCGGTCGGCCAGGCGCTGACCTACCCCGGCAAGGACAGCAACGTGGCCAGGCTCGCCGAGTGGGCCCGCGACCACGAGCTGGGCTTCGTGGTCAACAAGCTGGAGGACGTCCAGTACAAGATGGACCCGCCGAAGGTCGGCGGCTCGCTGTCGGCCGACGCGCTGGCCCGGATGAAGGCCACCGCGCCCGCCACCACCGCCGCGGGCACCGCGCCGGAGGGAGCGCCCGCGGCCCCCGCGGCGCCGGTCATCCCGCTGCGCGCCCCGATGCGCCCGCTGGTCACCCCCGGCCTGCCGGGCGAGGGCGTCTTCCGCACCCTGTCCAGCGCCCACGGCCAGCCGATCGTCCAGGGGACGTACGTCAGGCCGGACGGCGACCACACCTCGTACGAGGCGGCCGTCGCCTGGATCAGCGGCAAGCACGCGCGCTTCCAGCTCCACCCCGGATTCCGCGAGCCCGGCGGCACCTTCTCCGTACCGCCCAACATCCCCAAGGGACAGCGCACCGGTCTGGTCGCCACCTGGAACGGCGGCTTCCGGGTCACCGACGGCGGCTCGCGCGGCGGCTTCTACCTCAACGGACAGACGGCGGGCGACCTGCGCGACGGCACCGCGTCCGAGGTCTTCTACAAGGACGGCTCGATCCGCATCGGGGTCTGGGGCCGCGATGTGCACATGACCAAGGACGTCGTCGGCGTACGCCAGTGCCTGGAGCTGATGGTCGACGACGGCCGGGTGGTGCCCGACATCGGCGACGACTCCAAGTGGGGTGTCACCGACCAGAGCAAGATGTTCGTCGAGCGCTCGGGCGTCGGCATCACCGCGCAGGGCGACATCATCATGGTGGTCGGCCAGGCCCTGTCCGCGCGGACCCTCGCCGAACTGATGCAGCACGCCGGGGCGGTCCGCGCCATGCCGCTGGACATGAACCGCGCGTGGCCGTCCTTCATGTCCTACGACAGCGGCAAGAATCCGGCGGACCCGAAACCCACCAACATCCTCGACTTCGAGGACCCGCCGGACCGCTACTACACCCAGGCCACCCGCGACTTCGTGGCCGTCTACGCCCGCTGACCGTACGCGCGGCGGCGACCCGCCGGCACGGCCCGCGCGGCCGGGTACGGCGCTACGCCATCTGGTCGGCCGCCGCCGCCTCGGTGAAGGCGCGGATCCTGGCAGTGGCGCGGGACGCCCGCCACACCGGACCCCAGTCCAGCGGCGGCGTGTCGTGGAAGGGGACGTAGACGACGTCGGGGCGGGCGGGGAACCGGGTGGCGTGCGCGCCCACCGGGAAGACCCCCTGGCCCGCCCCGACCAGGGTCAGCACCTCCTGGAAGGTCGCCGCCGAGCGGCCGACCGGGATCGCCAGGCCCGCCGGGGTCTGCTGCGGCGTCCCCGGCTCGCGCCAGTAGTCGGGCAGCGAGCACGGCGCTTGCAGCACTTCGGTGCGCGCCAGATCCTCCACCGAGACCGTGCCGCGCTGGGCGAACGGATGCGTGGCGGGGACCGCCAGCATGCGCGGCTCCGACAGGAGCACGGGACCGTTGGCCAGATCCGGGCCCGACAGCGGCAGGCAGGCGATCAGCACCTCCAGCGCGTCGGCGCGCAGCCGTTCCAGCGCCTCGGTCATCTGGACCTCGCGGATCTCCACCTCGCAGCCCGGATGCCGGGTACGGAACCGCTCGGTCGCCCTGACCAGCAGCTGACTCGCCGCCGCGCCCACGAAGCCCACCCGCAGCAGCCCGGTCACCCCGCGCCCCTCGGCCACGGCCGTCGCCAGCGCCGCCTCCAGCCGCTCGAACGCGGGCCGCAGGTCGTCGTGGAGGCGCCGGCCGATCGGGGTCAGCACCACACTGCGGCTGGTGCGCTCGAACAGCGGTGCCCCGACACGGCGTTCGAGCTTGCTGATCACCTGGCTGACCCGGGCCGTGGTCACCCGCAGCCGCATGGCGGTCCGCCCGAAGTGCAGCTCCTCGGCGAGGGTCAGGAACGTCTCCATCTCGTACCGCTCCATGCAGGCCCCCTTCCTGGTGCCGTCGAGGCATGTGTGAGCGCGCTGTTAAATCGTACTTAACGATCATTCCATGAAGTGGAGTTGATCCTCCCGCCCCCGTCAGGGAAGTCGGTTGACACCGGCCGCCCGCGCTGCCTAGCGTCGTGCCCGTATGTGACTGCTATTCAGATGAAAGAACGCCTCGGAGTGAGGCGGAGAGCGGGGACCGTGGCAGAGCAGCAGCAGCGTCGCGTGGTGGTGTCGGGCGGCGGGACCGGAATCGGACGGGCCACCGCGGCGGCCTTCGCCGCCGACGGCGACCGGGTGACCGTCCTCGGCCGCCGCGAGGGCGTCCTGCGCGCCGCCGCCGAGGAGCTGAACGAGGAGTACGGCAAGGGGCGCGTCGACCTCTTCGCCGCCGACCTCACCGAGCCGGAACAGGTGCGCGCGGCAGCCGCGTTCATCACCGCCGAGGGCCCCGTGGACGTCATCGTCACCAACGCGGGCGGCAACGCCGCCTTCGACGACGACGGCACCCTGGAGGGCATCGCCGACGGCTACCGGCGCAACTTCGCCGCCAACGTCCTGACGGCCGTCCTGCTCACCGAGGCGCTGCTGCCGTCCGTACGGCGGCCCGGCGGGCGGATCGTCCACCTGTCCTCGATCGCGGCGGTACGCGGCCCCGGCTCGTACGGCGGCGCGAAGGCGGCCGTGCACGCCTACACCTTCGAACTCGCCCAGCGGCTCGGCAAGGACGGCATCACCGTCAACGCGGTGGCGCCCGGCTTCGTCGGCGACACCGAGTTCTTCGGCGACCGCGGCACCCCGGGGTTCATCGCCTCCCGCGTCGCCCAGACGCTGACCGGCAACCCCGGCAGGCCCAGCGAGATCGCCGCCGCGATCAAGCACCTGGCCGCGCCCGAGGCCGCGTACACCACGGGACGGATCCTGCACGTCAACGGCGGTGCGATGCTGGGCCGTTGACCGCCCGGACGCGCCCGGGCGGTCACGCGGCCGAGCGGACGCCCCCGCCGCGTCGAGCCGGGTGCCCGCGCTGTCCAGGATGCGGCGGGCGGTGTCCGCGTGCCCACGACGGTCTGGTCGAGCGCCGCCGGCAGCATCCCCGGCATGATCGTGCCGCACACGATGTTGCGCTGACGCACACTCGGAGCGGGCGGCGCCGCCTCCTCGGTCACGGGACCGGTCTCACCGACGGTAGTCACGCCAGCACCCTCACACTGCGCCGCGCACCCCGCACGCGCAGCCGTCCGCCCAGGTGAGCGGGAAACCAGGGGTGACGGGAGCGGACCACGTCGTAGGCTCGGAGGCATGGCTGGTGACGAGGGGAAGCCCGCGGGCGGCGGGAGCGTGCGGGTGGACAGTTGGATCTGGTGCGTCCGGCTGACCAAGACGCGCTCGATCGCCGCCGCGGCGTGCAGGGCCGGACACGTCCGGGTGAACGGCGAGCGCGTGAAGCCCGCCCAGGCCGTACGCGTCGGCGACGAGGTACGGCTGCACCACGCGGGCCGCGAGCGGATCGTGGTCGTCTCCAAGGTGCTGAGCAAGCGGGTCGGCGCGCCCGCGGCGGCCGAGTGCTTCGTGGACAACAGCCCGCCGCCGCCCCCGCGCGAGGACGTCCTGGCGCTGGGCCTGCGCGACCGCGGCACCGGACGGCCGACCAAGCGCGACCGGCGCGAGCTGGAACGGCTGCTGCACGGCAGCGCGCGGCCCGGCGACGGCGGCCGGCCCGGCGGGACCCCGCGTCCGCGCGGCGGCGCCCGGCGTCCCGCGGACGGCTGAGGAGTGGGCGGGGTCCCGCGGACGGGTGAGGGGTTCCCGGCGTCCCGCGGACGGCTGAGTGGCGCCCGTGTGACCCGCGAGTCCTGCGTCGGACCCTGGCTGATGGCTCAGAGCGTCTGAGCGCACTGAGCGGTGCTGGGCGGCTGAGGACCCCGGCGGGACCGGCCGTACGCCGGATCAGTACGACTGGAGTTCCAGGAGGTTGCCGTCCGGGTCGCGCAGATGCGCCGTCCGCATCGACGGGCCCCACTCGGGGCGGTCGGCCGGGGGAGCGACCGGCCGTCCGCCGTGCCGCAGGCACAGCTCGTAGCCGGCGGTGACGTCCGGCACCCGGCTGACCAGCACGGCCCGGTCCCGGGCGGGCGGCGGGTCGGCGGGCAGGCCGGTGCCGCCCGTCACCTCGGCCATCGCGGCCCGGTCGAAGAGGGAGAGGACGCCCTCGGCGCCGACGTCCCAGCTCGCGTAGGGGCCGCTCTCGCCGCCGCGGGTCAGCGCGGCGCCGACGAGACCGGGGAGCACGGCGTCGTAGAAGCGGAAGGTGTCGGCGAACCGGCCGACGAGCAGGCGCGGGTGGAGCGCGTCCATCGGGAGACCTCATTCGGTGCGTACGGGATGATGAGTGACGGGATCATAGGTACTGACCCATCATTGGTGTCAGCCTACAATGAGGTCCATGAACGGAACACCGCCCACCCTCGCCGCCCTCACGACGTATCTGCTGTCGAAGACCGGCAAGGCCGCGCGCGGCAGGCTGGCCGCCGAACTGTCCGACGAGGGTCTGCGGCTGTGGCACATGGCGGTGCTCGCCGCGCTCGCCGACTTCGGCCCGCAGGTGCAGCGGGAGCTGGCGGGGAGGCTGGGCGTCGACCCCAGTGACATGGTGAAGGTCGTCGACGAACTGGCCGCGTCCGGCTGCGTCGAGCGCGCCCGCGACACGGCCGACCGCCGCCGGGTCCGCGTCGCCCTCACCCCGGCGGGACGCGACCGCCTCGCCGCGCTCACCGCCCGCGCCGGGGCCGTACAGGACGACGTGCTCGCCCCGCTCGACGCGCGCGAACGGGCCCAATTGCACGCCCTGTTGCTGCGGGTGCACGACGGGCTGCCCGCCGGGGGACGGTGAGACCGCGGCAACGGCGGGGCTGGGGAGTGCCGGGAGCGGCCCTCGCCCCCGTAAACTTGCGGTGCTAGTTTACGGGGGCGGTACGTACCCACACCCGGGGCCGCCCGACCCGCACCATCGGGTCCCGCCAGGAGGAGCACGCGATGCGACCTGTCCACTTCGCCGCCGCCCGCCGCACCCCCATCGGGAAGCTGCGGGGAGCGCTCTCCACGGTCCGCCCCGACGACCTGGCGGCGACCGTGCTGCGCGGTCTGCTGGACGGCGTGCCCGCGCTCGACCCCGCCAGGATCGACGACGTCTACTGGGGCGCGGCGAATCAGTCGGGCGAGGACAACCGCAATGTGGCGCGGATGGCCGTGCTGCTCGCGGGCCTGCCGGACAGCGTGCCCGGCGCCACCGTCAACCGGCTCTGCGCGTCCGGGCTCGAAGCCGTCACCGCCGCCGCCCGCATGATCGCGGCGGGCGAGGCCGACATCGTGGTCGCGGGCGGCTCCGAGTCGATGAGCCGCGCCCCCTTCGTCCTGCCCCGCCCCGACGACGCGCTGCCGCACACGATGCCGACGTACGACACCCGGCTCGGCTGGCGGCTCACCAACGACCGGATGCGCGAACTGCACGGCGTGCTGGCGATGGGGGAGACGGCGGAGGAGGTCGCCACGCGGTACGGCGTCAGCCGCGCCGACCAGGACGCCTTCGCGCTGCGCAGCCACCGCAATGCCGCCGCGGCCCGTGAGAAGAGCCTCTTCGACGCCGAGATCCTGCCCGTCACCCGGCCCGACGGCGTGGTCGTCACGCGGGACGAGTGCATCCGCGAGGACACCACGGCCGAGCGGCTGGCCGCGCTCAAGCCGGTCTTCCGCAAGGACGGCACCGGGACGGTCACCGCGGGCAACGCCTCGCCGATGAACGACGGCGCCGCCGGGCTGCTGCTGGTCAGCGAGGAGGCGCTGGGCGACCTCGGACTCGAATCCCTCGGCCGGTACGCGGCCGGGGCCAGCGCCGGAGTGCACCCGGACGTCATGGGCGTCGGGCCGGTCCCGGCGACCCGGCGCGTGCTCGCCCGGCTCGGCAGGACCGTCGACAGCGTCGAGGAGGCCGAGTTCAACGAGGCGTTCGCCGCCCAGGCGCTGGCCTCCGTGCGCGAACTCGGCGTCGACCCCGAACTGGTCAACCCCGACGGCGGCGCCATCGCCCTCGGCCACCCGCTCGGCTGCTCGGGCGCCCGTATCCTCACCACCTTGCTGCACCGGATGAACCGCACCGGCGCCCGCCGGGGCCTGGCCACCATGTGCGTCGGGGTCGGCCAGGGCACGGCGGTGCTGGTCGACCGCGACTGAGCGGTGACGGACGCGCGACGGACGCGCGCTCGATCCGTGTCGGTGCGACGGTGCCGCCGGCCGGGCGAAACGGCGGCGAGGGTGACGGGAACCACCTCCGTGACACCCGCCCGCGGACCCGAAAGCCCGGTGCCATCCGCCGCCGTCTGGGACAATCGATCGCGTGCCTACACCACTTAGCGGACGAGTTGACGCACGTTGACCGGCCCCGACAGCGGGGCGCAGCTACTCGCGATCAGTGACCTGCACGTCGGTTACGCGGCCAACCGCCTCATCGTGGAGCAGTTGCGGCCGGGGACGGACGAGGACTGGCTGATCGTCGCCGGAGACGTCGCCGAGAACTCCGAGGACATCATCTGGGCGCTCAGCACGCTCAAGGAGCACTTCTCCACCGTCATCTGGCTGCCGGGCAACCACGAGCTGTGGACCCCGCCGGACGACCCGGTGCAACTGCGCGGCGAGGCCCGTTACCGCCACCTGGTCGAGGAGATCCGCCGCCTCGGCGTCATCACGCCCGAGGACCCGTACCTCTTGTGGGAGGGCGAGCGGGGGCCGGTCGCGGTCGTGCCGATGTTCCTGCTGTACGACTACACGTGGCGCGACGGCACGCCCGGTGCCACCACCAAGGAAGAGGCGCTGGCGCACTCGCGGGACCTCGGCGTGATCTGCAACGACGAGCGGTTCCTGCACCCCGACCCGCTGCCGGGCCTCGACGACTGGTGCCGGGTCCGGGTGGCCGAGACCGAGGCGCGCCTGGAGGCGCTGGACCCGGCGCTGCCGACGGTGCTGGCCAACCACTTCCCGCTGCACCGCGACCCGACGCGCATCCTGCGCTACCCGTCGTTCGCGCTGTGGTGCGGCACCGAGCGCACCGAGCAGTGGCACACCCGCTTCCGGGCCGCCGAGGTCGTCTACGGGCATCTGCACATCCCGCGCGTGATGTGGCGCGACGGCGTCCGCTTCACCGAGGTCTCGCTCGGCTACCCGCGCGAGTGGGGGCGCCGCGACACCGGGCCCGCGGGGCCGCGGCGGATACTGGCCGGACGTCAGGGCGTCCGCCGGTGATCGAGCACCTGCTGCCCGCCGCCGTCCGCTCACGGGCCGTGTACGGCGCGGAACTCGACGGTGCGCCGCTCTTCCCCGAGGAGGCCGCGGCCGTCGCCAAGGCGGTCGCCAAGCGCCGCGCCGAGTACGCGGCGGGCCGCGCCTGCGCCCGCGCCGCGCTGGCCGGGCTCGGGATCGCGCCGGGGCCGATCCCGCGCGACCCCGACCGGGGCGCGCCGGTCTGGCCGGCCGGCGTCGTCGGCAGCATCACCCACTGCGACGGCTACCGTGCCGCGGCGGTCGCCCGTACCTCCGACGTCCACACCCTCGGCATCGACGCGGAGCCGCACGGCCCGCTGCCCGAGGGGGTGCTCAAGGTCGTCACCGCCACCGACGCGGAGGCCGCCGCGCTGGAGCGGCTGGGCGAGGAAGCACCCGAAATCCACTGGGACCGGCTGCTGTTCAGCGCCAAGGAGACCGTCTACAAGGCGTGGTATCCCTTCCACCGCAAGATGCTCGGCTTCGAGGAGGCCGAACTCCTCTTCACCCGCGACCCCGACGCCCCCGACCGCGGCGGCTACACCGCCCGCCTCCTGATCCCCGGCCCCCTCCTCGCCGAGAACATCGGCCCCGACATCTTCACCGGCCGCTGGACCACCCGCAACGGCCTCGTCACCACGGCGATCGTCGTCCCCAACCCAACGGCTGCGCCTGCCGCTTGACCCCCGCGACACCCCGGCCCCAGCACCTCGCGCCCCGGACCCGTGCGCGGCCTGGCGGCCCAGCCCGGAATTCCGCCAAGGCGCCCCGTCCGCCGAGCCAGCGCCGCAACCCGCCGAACCCCCGACCCAATCCGCCCAACGGCCTCCGCCGCTGGGCTTCCGTGCGACAGCAGCCGGGTGGCCAAGTCCGGGCAGACGCCAAACGACCTGCACCGTCAGGCGCCGCGTGGCGGAGTGCCGGTACCGAGCGTCGGTGGGCGTTCAACGGGCTGCGCCGTCGGGCGGAATCGTGGCGGGCGCGGGTGCCGTCCCGCTGCGGGACGTGGGGGCGGGCGCGGTTGATGACCTCCGCCGTCAGGCGGATTCGCGGGGGATCAGGGTTGTTTTGAAGATCGCTGAGCGGGTCTGCTGAGCGGGGTCGTCGATGAGGGCCATCAGGAGCTTCGCCATTTCCGCGGCCATGTCCTCCACCGGCTGGCGGATGGTGGTGAGCAGGGGGCGGGAGGACAGGGCGGCGCTGCTGTCGTCGAAGCCGATGACGGCCACGTCGTCGGGCACGCGGCGGCCGTGGTCGCGCAGGACGAGAAGGGCGCCCTGGGCCATGAGGTCGTTGGCGACGAACACGCCGTCGGTGTCGGGCTGTTCGGACAGCAACTGCTTCATCGCCCGCTCGCCGCCCTCCTGCGTGAAGCTGCCCTCGACGCTGGGGACGTACGCGTAGCCGTGCTCGGCCATCGCCTCGCGGAAGCCCGCGAGGCGGTCCTGGCCCGCGGGGGAGTCGGCCGGGCCCGCGATGGTGGTGATCCGGCGGCAGCCGCGGGCCAGCAGGCGCTCGGCGGCGAGCTTCGCGCCCGCCTGCTGCGCGACGTCCACGAAGCTGATCGGGATCGGCGTGGCCGGCCGGGCGAACAGCACGGTCGGCAGCCCGGCCTCGGTGAGCAGGGACGGCAGCGGGTCGCCCGGCGCGATCGACACCAGCACCACGCCGTCGATGTGCTCCTGCCGCAGATTCGGCACCAGCGAGCGCCGCGCCTTCTCGGAGTCGGCGAGCATCAGCAAGGGGTGCACGCCGCGCGGGCGCAGCACCGTGAGCAGGCCGCCCACTATCCGGCCGAAGAACGGGTCGCTGAAGACCTGCCCGAGGAAGGGGTCGTCGGCCGCGTGGTGGTCGGGCACGGAGAAGACCAGCGCGACCGAGTCCGTACGCCGGGTGACCAGCGACCTGGCCGCGCGATTGGGGATGTACCCGGTCGCCTCGACCGCCTCCTGGACGACCTTCTGGATCTCCGGATCGACATTGCGCGTCCCGTTGACCACACGGGACACCGTCGCCCGCGACACCCCGGCGGACCGCGCGACGTCTTCCAGTGTGGGCAGGCGGGGCCCGGCAGGACGGCTGCTCGTCATGGTCCAGTTATACCACGCACGGAGAGCGCTCTCCCTAAGTCCTGGCCGGACAACACGCAGATGGGGCGGGGTACGGCGGCCCCCCACAGGCCCGCCGCGCCCCGCCCCGGTCTCAACCGCGCGCCCCGGTCACCCGGGTCACGCGTACACCCCGAACTCGTACAGCGAGTACCCGTAGGCCGTGCCGCGCTGCGTCAGATTCAGCCGCACATAGCGGCCGGACCCGTTGACGTCGAACGTCTCCACGCCGCCGGTCGCGGTGGTCGTGCTGTAGATGTCCGTCCACGTGTTGCCGTCGTTGGACACCTGCACCTGGTACGACTTCCCGTAGGCGGACTCCCAGCCGAGCTGGATGTGCTTGATCGCGGTGGTCTGCCCGAGGTCGACCCGCAGCCACTGCGCGTCGGTCCAGTCGGTCGCCCACCGGGTGTCCCAGCGCCCGTCCGTGGTGTTCGACGGCGGGAACGGCGCCCCGTTGCCGGTCTGCTGGTACGAGGACGCGGTCGTCGGCTTGCCGAGCGCCACGTTCGTACCGCCGACCGTCGGCGCCACCACGCGGAACGACTTGGTCTCGATACCCACGTTCCCGTGCCCGTCGAAGGCGTACACGTACACCTTCCACACCCCGAGCGTCTTGGGCGCGGTCACCGTGAACCTGCCGTCGCCGGTCTGCGTGAACGTGACCTGTTGCAGACCGGTCCCGCTGTCCACGTACTTGGTGGAGTACATGAGCTGATACCGGATCAGATCGCCGTCCGGATCGGTCGCCGACGCCGAGACGTCGAAGGTGCCGCCGGCCGGGACGGAACCGCTGTTGCCGACCGTCATCGAGCTGATCACCGGCGGGGTGTTGGCCTGCGGCGTGCCGCCGTAGTCCTTCGCCACCGAGTAGTACATCATCCGGTTCCAGCTCGCCGGGCGGACGTTGAACCACACGCCGCCGAAGTCGTTCTCGTTGCCGTAGTGGAAGATCGTGGCGCCGAGCGCCACCCCGGTGTGGCCCGAGATGCAGTTCCACGCGGACAGGTACGCGTCCCGCTTCTGGATGTCCGTCGGCTCGGTGGGCACCCCGTTCGCGTCGTTCGGCACCTCCCACTCGCCGGCCTCGCCGGTCTCGGTGACGATGTACGGCTTGGTGTAACCGCCGTTGATCCAGTCCTGCTTCACATTGCAGACCGCGCCGTAGGAGTTGACCGCGTAGAGGTCGAGCGACGGCGTGTACTGCTTGTAGTACGGCCACGCGCCGGTCCACGCGTCCGTCGACGTCACCGGGTGGTTCGGGTCGATCGCGTGGATCGCCTGCGTCACCTGCTCGACGAACTTCGCGTAGGCGATGCGCTGTTGCTCGATCGCGGCGCCCGAGTAGTGGTCCTGCGTGGTCAGGATGACCTCGTTGCCGACGTCCCACATCAGCACACCCGGGTGGTTCTTGTACGTCGTCACCCAGTTCTTGATGTCGTTGAGCGTGTTGGTCTTGTACGCCGTGTCGTTGACGTAGTCCGCGCCCTGGTTGAGCCAGAAGCCGTTGACCACCTTCAGACCGAACTGCGCGGCGGCGTCCAGCAGCGGCTTGGTGCCCGCGTCGGTGCCCCAGGTGCGCACGGTGTTGACGCCCATCGCCTTCAGGTCACGCATGTGCGCGTTCGCCGTGTCGTTGGACGGACCCCAGGTCATGCCCTTGACGGTGTACGGCGCCCCGTTGACGGTCAGCTTCCAGTTGCCCTGGCCGCCCGTGACGTGCACGTCGCTGGCGCCGGTCGGCACCGGGGGGTCGGTGAGCGGGGTCGGCACGGTGCCCGCGGCGATCTGGGAGACCGTCACGTTGTCGATGCTCAGCGCGCCGCCGGAGGAGGTGTCGGCGGCCGGAGAGGTGCAGCCGCAGACGGAGTTGGGGTAGGAGCCGCCGATCCGGAGGCTGAAGTCCACGAAGACGCCGTGGTGCACGGCCGCCTCCCAGGTCGCGACGCCGACCTGCGACTCGCTGACCTGCCAGATCTGCTTGCCGTCGAGGTAGTAGCGGATCTGCTCGTCGGACTTCGTGCGGTCGATGATCTCGGAGTACGTGTGGTAGCCGGTCTGGCAGCCGGAGCAGGTGGCCAGGCCGCTGGTCTTGCCGTTGTACTCGTCGCAGTTGCCGCCGGGCGCGGTGCCGCAGTGCAGGGTCGCCGAGAGCTGCGAGCGGCCGTTGACGTTCTCCATGATGTCGCTCTCGCCGACGGCCGGCCACGCGCCGGGGTTGCCCCGGAAGGCGGCGCCCATCGCGCGGAAGGACGGCCAGTAGCCCAGCGCCTTGGCCGGATTCGGCTGCTTGAGCGTGGCGGAGATCTGGAGCTGGCCGCCCGCGGGCGCCGCGAAGTCGGTCCGCTTGGACTCGATCCGGCCGGACGTCCAGGCCGTACCCGACTTCAGGGCCGTCAGGTTGAGGTGGCCGTTGCCGTCGAGGCCCACGTTCGCGGGGGAGTTGGTGGCGGTGTCGACCTCGCCGGTGCCCCAGTTGGCGGGGCCGCCGGGGTAGGCGGTGCCGGTGTCCGTGATCCAGTTGGCGGCGCTGGGCGAGGTGCCGGCCGCGCCGGTGAAGTCGTCGCTCCACACCGTGGTCCAGTTGCCGGGCGGCGGCGTGCCCGTACCGCCGTTGTCACCGCCGGTCGTACCGCCCGTGCCGCCGGAGCCCGCGGTGCCGTACACCTGGAACTCCCACAGCGAGTAGCCGTAGCCGTTGTTGCGCACGGTGCCGTTGATCCGGACGTACCGGCCGGTGCCGCTGACCGTGAGGGTCTGGGTGCCGCCGGTGCCGGTGGTCGTGGAGTAGATCGTCGTCCAGCCGCCGGTGCCGGTGTCGGAGACCTGGATCTGGTACGCCGTCGCGTAGTTCTCCCAGTTCAGCACGACCTTGCTGACGGTGGAGGTGGCGCCGAGGTCGACCTGGAGCCACTGCGGGTCGCTCCAGGCGCTGGCCCAGCGGGTGCCGGCGTCGCCGTCGACCGCGGCGGAGGCCGGGTAACCGGCGCCCTCGGTGCTGGACGCGGTGGCGGGCTTGCCCTGCGAGAGCAGGGTGTCGGCGGCGTGCGCGGCCGTGGTGGGGACGGCGAGCGCGTACAGCGCGAGGCCCATGGCGAGGAGCACCAGAAGGGCCGCGCGCAGCGATGGTGGAAGGGATCTGAACCGGGCGGTCGGTGAGTGTGAGGCTCTCATGCCGATTCTCCTGCGGGGGGAGGTGAGGGAGGGAGGGTGCGGCTCTCCGGGACGGCGGGTTCCGGGGCATGGAGCATTCGGGAGAGCGCTCTCTCAGTGGGCAGATGGTTGCGTCCCCGTTTCCGGGGTGTCAAGGCATCGGACACGAGATGACGACATGTCATGCTCGTTATGGCCTCTAACATCCTGAATTGGCAGGTCTGTTCACCGTCGGAACGTGCGTATCCGGTGCGGATCGGAGTACCGGGTCTTGACACACGCCCGTGCGGGGCGTGAATGTACCGGCATTGGGAGAGCGCTCTCCAAGCGTTCTTTTCCTGCCTGCCCCGGGGTCCCTCCGGCCGCCCCGCCCGTCCGCCCAGAGACCGAGAAATCCGAGGAAGTCCCCATGAGCGACACAGGAAACAGACGCAGGACGTGGCTCGCGGGAGGGGGCGCCGTACTGGCCGCCGCGCTCCTGGCCACCGGCTGCGGAAGCGACTCGACGTCCAAGTCCGGTTCCGGCGACGACGCCGACGCCAAGACCACGCTCACCGTGAACCTGTTCTCGGACTTCGGCTACAAGGACCTCTACGCCCAGTACCACAAGCTCCACCCGAACATCACGATCAAGGAGAACCGCGCCGACCTGGGCGCCCACCACCAGAACCTGCACGCGCACCTGGTCGCGGGCAGCGGCACCGCCGACATCGAGGCGATCGAGATCGGCCAGGTCGCGGGCTTCCAGTCCGAGGCGAGCAAATTCGTCAACTTCCTGGACGAGGGCGTCGACAAGAACCAGTGGGTGCCGTCCAAGACCGCCCCCGCCTCCAGCCGGGACGGCTCCTCGCTCTTCGGCCTCGGCACCGACATGGGCGGCATGGCGCTGTGCTACCGCGCCGACCTCTTCCAGAAGGCCGGGCTGCCCACCGACCGGCAGGCCGTCTCCTCGCTGGTGTCGAGCTGGGACTCCTACTTCTCCACCGGCAAGCAGTTCCTCGCCAAGAGCCCGGACAAGAAGGTCAAGTGGTTCGACGCGGGCAGCAATGTCTTCTCCGCGATGACCGCCCAGGCGCCGCAGGCGTTCTACGACGCGGACGGCAAGGTCGTCGCCGCGTCCAACCCGGCGGTCAAGCAGGCGTTCGACACGGTCGCGGGCGCCATCAAGGACGGTGAGTCGGCCGGTATCGCCGCCTTCACCCCCGCCTGGGACACCGGCTTCCGCAAGAGCCAGTTCGCCACCGTGACCTGCCCGGCCTGGATGAGCTACGAGTTCAAGGCCAACCCGCCCGCCGACGGCGGCAAGTGGGACATCGCCACCATCCCCGGCGGCGGCGGCAACTGGGGCGGCTCCTATCTGACGGTGCCCAAGCAGGGCAAGCACACCAAGGCCGCCGTCGAGCTGGCCAAGTGGCTCACCGCGCCTACCCAGGAAGCCTGGCTCTTCAAGAACAAGGGCTTCTTCCCCTCCGACCAGGCGCTGTGGACCTCGCCCGACATCGCGAACCTCACCGACCCGATGTTCAACGGCGCGCCCACCGGCAAGATCTTCTCCGACTCCGCGAAGAACCTGAAGCCGCAGCCGCTCGGCCCGCACGGCGCCGACATCGGCAACATCTACGGCAACGCCCTGGTCTCGGTCGAACAGGGCAAGGCGAGCGTGGACAAGGCGTGGAGCAACGCCAACGCCGAGATCAAGAACATCGGCGAGTAGTGCCCGGCCGGCGGGCACGGGTGCCGGGCGCCGCTCGCGCCGCCCATGACCCGCCGGTCCCGGCACCACCCTTCCGACGTCCCGGAGCCGGGCCCCGAGCCCGGACTCCCGGACCGAAGTGGCCGCCGGATCGCGGCGGGCGGCCACCGGATCCCGCCGTCCGCGCGGACCGCTGAGCCGCGGGGGGCGCGCGGGCGGGGGGGGGCGGGGGGGGGCGGCCCCCCACGGGGGGTGCTCCGGTTCTACCGGG